>NZ_RQVL01000011.1 GCF_003992005.1 Veillonella sp. VA139
GGTGATTTAGTTCCAACAAACGGATTCCAAGGACCAACTATTTCTACTATACAAAATGTCTACAAAGCATTCCGTGACCATGAAGGTGCTAATAATATTATGAGCAATATTGCTAAAGAGTTATCTCCAGCATATGCAAACTATTACCAAGCATTAACAGGTCGTAAACGAGACTGGAACAAAGACGTAGATGGAAGAAGCTATAGTACAGGAGAAAGGGTTGCAAAAGGTCTTGGTTTTAGACCTGTATCTGATTCTGTAGAGTATGATACATCTAGTATTTTAAAAGACAAAGAAACAGAAGAAAAAAATAAAAAACAAAAACTACTTAATAAATATCTTGATGACCCTAAATCAGTTACGAATAAAGAGTTACATGAAGCGGGTATTAAGGGGGCTGACATTAGAAGAGCAAAAGAAAATTTAGCAAAAACAAAAACACAAAAAGCATTATCAAATATGCCTAAGAACAAACAAACAGAAAGTAAAAAGACAGCTCAAGCATTTGAAGAATTTGAGGAGGACCTATAATGGGTCTTCCTCTTTTTATTAGGAGGAATTTATGAACTATACATTAAATGATATTCAGTATATGGCTAGTGTATCCAATGCTGAAAGTATTACATTGCATTGGGAGGCATCTGGTTATGGAGCAACTTCTGAACACTATCATATTAACATCCTTGGAGATGGTACTATCTACTCTGATTACGATAATCTTGACGTACGTTGTAGTCATACTTGGCATAGGAATACTAGCAACATTGGTATTTCTTTGGCGTGCTGTGCCGATGCTTCGGTCTGGAAAGACGGTAGAGTTGATTTTGGAACGTACCCCCCAACTAACAAGCAAGTGGAAGTTATGGCACAAGTTGTGGCTGCTATCTGTAAGAGTAAGGGATGGGAACCAACTGTAGATAGAGTAAAAACACATGCAGAATGGGCAGATATTGATGGATATGGAATTCATGATGATGACCCAGATATGCGTTGGGATTTGCTAAAACTTCCACAAGAAGAAGGTAATGGAGGAGATATTATTCGTGGGAAAGCTAATTGGTACTTGGCACGCTATTAAGGAGAAGATGACTCCGCCTGTATTAGTGATTATAGCTATTGCGATTATAGCCACTATATGGGCTTATTTTTATTCCCATAACCAAACTATCGAGGATATACCTACAGGCACCTCTATGAGCCACACAGCTACCTTAAATCAAGTATCTAAGACAAATACAACTGTCGGATACGTAGAAAAGGAAGTTATTAATGGTGTTCGAGAAGATACTGACTTCGAGGCTACCGTGCACCAACCAAAGGTGGTAGTAAAAGTTAATGGAGAAAAACAAGACTTTAAACTTTTACAAAATGAATCGAGAAAGTTTGAAGATGGGAAGGTTGTATTGACACAAACATCTGAGGTTGTATTCGATGTAAAGGTTCCAAATAAAAATAAACTTACTGTATATGCTGATACACATGCTAGGCTAAATGAATTTCATTATGGCATAGGAGTGGAAAAACAAAACGGTAAGTTTAGATATGGTGCTGTATACGATTTAAAAGACAAAGAACCAGAGTTCTATATTAGATATGACTTACTAAAAGTTACAACTGAATAAGAAAGAAGGGTGGATTTCCACCCTCTTTTTTCATGTTTTATAAATACACGAAATGCATAGTTAATACACTTGCATTAACTTGCGAGTTATGTTATAATGTCATTGAGCCTAAAAAGGCTTAATATTTTAACCTTGAAGTTAACTAGTAAGTAAAGGAGAGATAAGAATGGACGAAGTAACAAAAGAGATTCTAAGAGATTATCCATCTATCAGAAAGAAAAAGACAAGGTTAGCTCGCAGATACGAAAAAGAAGCACAAACAGAAGCTAGATGTATTCAATGTGCTCATGCAAAATTATCTGCAAACTTATGGCAGGCTTGGTGCCCAATTAAGAATGGATTTAGAAAAGCTGAGACACTTAAAAAGTGTAAAGACTTTGTGCTTTCAGTATAACATAAAGATTACAAATGGGGCTAGTACCATGACGTAGAACTGTTACCGTGCGTTAAAACTAGAGGACACTGTATCAAATAACAGTAAGATATTTGAAGCGACCAATCGCTAAATATTGGAGCGGAGAGGTGGTGATTAAGCCAGATTAACCCACCTCAATATCCGTGTCGGACGGCACCGACTAAGAAATGCGGTGTGGGATGCCCTGCGTAAAGAAGAAATCCCCGTGAAACCTTGAGTTCAGGACACGACACTAGTAAGACTCCCGCTGGGACTCTAAGTTTAGTGGCATACTTTTATTTGTCATGCCTAAAAATATGAGTGAGGGGAGAGGGGCTTGATTTGTTGTCTATTATAGATTGAATGAATTGACATGGCATGTTTTCTTACGATTCTGGATAGTAAGAGGGGGATTAGTCTACTTCAGAAATGAGACATTCGAGACGAGACTTGACCGTATGAGACTATCCCAAGGTGTAATTTTAGTAACCATATTTTACGCCTAGGGGGTAGGTGTACCCAAATGAAGGTAATTCAAATACAAATAATATAAATAATTTAACTACGAAGTAGTTACTCAGAAGCGTAGCGTATGAGGTTAGGTATACTCACCAGCAAGCTGGTTCGCATTCGCTAACGCTCAAATAGATTATAAAACTTTAAACATAACAACCAATTACGAAGAAAGTTGTTCCTCGTTGATTAATACTTGACATAACACTTTTCGACGTAATTGCTAATTTATCTAACGTAGTTTATCTAAATTAGATAATAGTTTTAAAGTAATAATAAACGCAATGACGTTAGTCATTGTTCAAGCCTTCGGCTTGAAGTATATAGTTAATAAAAAAAGAGAGGTGATGTAGGGATGGATTTTTGTAGCTTACATACGCACAGTGATTTTTCCCTTTTTTGACGGATTCGCAAAACTAGATGATAAAATTACTAGAGCTAAGGAGTTAGGCTATACTGCTTTAGCAATGACAGAGCATGGAACTACTACTGGCTTAATGGAGTTCTATTTAAAGTGCAAAAAGAATGGGTTGAAACCAGTCCTAGGTTACGAGGGGTACTTCTGCTTTGAACCAGAAATTAAAGGTGGCACCACTTACCATATCATTCTACTAGCTAAAAACCTTGTTGGTTATAGAAATATCATGAAACTAGCTACATATGGAACAGAACACTTCTACAAAAAACCTAGAATTGGATTCGAGGCTTTGAGGAAATACCATGAAGGTATTATTTGTACAACTGCATGTATAGCAGGAATCCTAGCTGTAGAAGAACCATTAGAGATGATTAAGGAAATGAAATCTATCTTTGGAGAAGACTTTTACCTTGAGGTTCAGCCACATGACTTTCCAGAACAATATATATATAACGATAAAGTATTCGTATTGGCAGAACAAACAAATACAAAAGTTGTAGTAACTGACGATAGTCATTATGTTTGGAAAGAAGATTGTGAAACACATCGGATGTGGCTAGGTTTAGGAGACCAAGACGAATATTATAGTTCTGGCGACTATCACATGATGAGTAAAGAAGAAATGATTTCTTTCTTTAAAGGTAAAGATTTGACACAATCTTTACTTTGTGTAGATGAGATTATTAATAAATGCAATGTAGAAATTCCTCTAGGAGAGGAACACTACCCAGTATTTGATACTAGGGACCCTATGAGATACCTAAAAGACCAATGCAACATTGGATGGCATACAAAGGGTATTGCTCAATTACCAAATAAAGAAGAGTATAAAGAACGAGCTATGCATGAATTTAATGTCCTTGAACAATGTAAATACATTAATTATATGTGCATTATTCATGATATGTTACGATTCTGTAAAGGAGAGAATATTCCTACTGGTATAGGTCGGGGTTCTGTTGGTGGTAGCTTAATAGCATACCTATCTGACATTACAGATGTGGACCCAGTAAAATATAACCTTATCCTAGAACGGTTTGCAAATCCAGAAAGGGTTACATTAGCAGATATTGATGTGGATGTGGCTTCCTCAAGACGTGAAGAGGTTATAGAATATATCCGTCAGAAGTACGGGGAAGTGTATCAAATACGAACCATTGGATACATTTCTGATAAATCTGCTGTACAAAGAGCGGGGCAAGCCTTGGGATACGCACCTTCTGATGTAGATACTATATCTAAAAACATTAATAGTGTTGATGAAGTACACGACGAAAAGCTAAGAACATTATCTAAAAAGTTTATGGGGCATATATCCACATACGGAAAGCATGCATCAGCAGTGGTTGTATTTCCAGAGGATGTAACTAATTGGTGTGCTATAGAAAAGACTAAGGATGCGATTGTAGCGGCTCAAGACTTTCACTTGCTAGAAAAACAAGGAATCATGAAGTTGGATATACTTGGGCTTGAAGCATTAGATATTATCCAAAATACTCTTAACCGAATACCAGAAGAAATTAATCTTTCTAACATCGACATGAAAGACAAGAAGACTGGCGACATGTTAAGAGCAGGGCATACAGCTGGTTGTTTTCAAATCGAATCAAAAACTATGACAGAAATCGTCCAAGCCATTAATACCAACAAGGTAGAAGACCTTATTGATACAGTGGCTATTGGTAGACCTGGTGTACTTGATGCGGGAATGGATAAAACCTTTGAAGCTAGAAGGCAGGGGAAAGAAAAAATAACTTATCTACATCCTAAGTTAGTACCAATACTAATGGATACAGAAGGTGTTATCTTATACCAAGAGCAAATCATGCAAATAGCACAATCACTATGTGGATACACATACGGAAAAGCAGATAATATTCGCCGTGTTATTGGTCGTAAGATTGTAGAGGAAATGCAACCTATCATTGATGAAATGGTACAGGCTGGAATTAAAAATGGGATAGGACAAGATACGATGAGACGCATTTGTGATGAAATCGTTACATTCGCATCGTATGGTTTTAACAGAGGTCATAGTGCCGCTTATGGTATTACCTCATGGAGAACAGCTTGGTTGAAAGCTAATTATCCAGCAGAGTTTATGGCATCGTTACTTGATTCCACGGTGGGAGATAAAGCTAAGTTTGCAACATACATAGACCATTGCAAAGAGATTGGCATCAAGGTATATCCGCCAAGTATAGCTCATAGCTCTCACGAGTGCAAAACGCATGGTAAAAATATACTATTAGGTTTTAACTCTATATCTGGAACAGGTAATAGCGTTATCCCAAACGGAAACGATGCATTGACCTTCTTAGAAGATAATATCAAACTCAATAAAACTGTATTAAAAAATCTAGTTAAATCTGGTGCATTAGATAAATATACCGATAAAACTAGATGCGAATTACTGGAGTATATAGATTGGCTTAAAGATAAACGAAAGTCAAAAGGAGAGTTTCAATATTCTGGAGAAGAATGTGAAACAGATTCTCAAATGGAATTTGGTGTTCTAGGATATTCCTTTACAGACGTGTTTGCCGATTACGATACAGGAATAGCGGATGAGATAGTAAATTTCTCCTCTATGATTGTAAACGTTAAAGCACACAAAACACGAAAAGGCAAGCCCATGGCTTTTGTAAAAGCTATGACTAGAAAAGGAGTACAAGAATGGGTCATCTTTGATGGTGACTTCTCAAAATTAGAAAAAGGAAATGTGTATATCGTTAGATTGAATGGAACAATCATACAAGACTTTATACAAGCAAAAAGGGTAGCATAATCGCTACCCTCTTTTTTATTGTGATTCTTCTGCTAGTTTTGTATAAACGAAAGCCTTTATTGTTCCCGAATTTTTGGGGTCCAAGATATAGTTAGCTACATCTATAGGATACATTTGTGCTAAATCACTTCCGTATAATATATATTCTGGTGTTGCTCCCAGTGCCTTTGCTAATTTCTGTGCAGTTGGCATTCTCATGTCTTTAGTTATCCCGTTTTCTATGCGAGAGATAACTGTTAGGCTAACACCGCCTAGCTTGTCTGACAATTCTTGTTGAGTTAATCCAGCCTTGATTCTTAATCGTTTGACTCTTTCTCCTATTGTTTCCATAAGAATACTCCTTTCTTAATAACATTATATCATGTACAAGTTAAATTATCAACGAATTAAGATAATATAAAGTACTGTAATTTACTGCATTTTATACTGCAATACTAATCGTTTTCTTGTGTTTTGATTGGATTTGTGTGGTTTATTTGGTGTTTGTTAATGGGTAGGTAAGCCTAGAAATGGCTTACTTTACAGCTTTTTCTGTATTTTTATATATAATTATGGTACTATAGTGAAGGTAGATTTATATCGTTCTGTATATATACAATCATTAGGTAAAGTTACTTACATGCGAGGTTAATGTGAAACGAATTATTATAGGAATAGTGGGGCTTATTGTAGCTATCGGTTTATACTTTGGGATACAGTACCAGAGATCTTGGGACTATAAGGCTGTAGGCGTGCCGGTTTTAAATTATCATCGTGTTGATACAGGGATTCGCCACTCTTTGGTGGTGCCTCCAGAAGAGTTCAAGAAACAAATGCAATATCTCCATGATGAGGGATATCATACAATTACTATGGATGAATTGTACGATTATGTAACAAAGGGAACGGAATTACCGGATAAGCCCGTGCTGATTACATTTGATGATGGTTATATTGATAACTATAAACATGCATTTCCTATTTTAAAAGAATACAATATGAAAGCCACTTTGTTCATGATTACTAGTGCATTTGGTGAAAGTCGTTTTGTGAATGTAGAACAATTAAAAGAAATGCAAGCGAATGGCATCGATATCCAAAGTCATACAGTGAATCATAAAGATTTAACCAAGATGTCTTTGGACCAAGCACGTGATGAATTGATTAGATCGAAAGCGGTGTTAGAAGATCGTATGAAACACCCTGTTCGTTATATTGCATATCCAGGTGGGTTTTCCAATAAAGATATAGATATGATGGCAGAAGAAAGTGGGTATCGTATGGCTTTTACAGTGCAAGCTGGAAATGTTGAGCCAGGACAAGATTTATATAACTTGCCACGACAAGCGGTATTCTTTAACGATACACCATTTGAAAACTTCTGGGTTCGATTACATTATCCGTGGGAAAATGCTTTTATGTGGCGCATCCATGATAAATTACTAGAATGGAATCTGAAAGGCTTAGCAGATTTAGAACCATTGTTTTAGGGGATGTTATATCATTAACATAGCATAAGATAGGTCTTAAAGGTAGTAGATTCCTTTTGGTGAGCCAATAGAAAAAGAGGAAAGTTGATACTTTTTAATCAACTTTCCTCTTTTTATTGGAAACTATTTTGTTACAATCCCATTTTTTAGGAATAATCCATAGTATTTTGCGGTACATAAGCGTAACCAAACGCCTATATGCCGATAATTTTTATTTAGGAACAATGCATAGTATTTCTCTGTGTATTGCAGATAGTATGACTAAACTTTAGTTACTTATATCTCAAAGTATAGAATATGTTATGCCTCTAATTTGGGAGCATGCAAAAATGTCACATCTGGATTTCGTTCTACCACCCAACCCATTTGCCATTCGTTGGAGATAAGAACTACAAGGCGTCCACGATTGTCTTTTACAATCATGGCATTGTCCATTCCTTTTAGACTGTTCACATCGACCTCGCCATCGATCCAGCGAGCTACACCGTATGGTAAGGAATTATTCACAAGATCAACACCGTATTCGTGTTTCAAACGGTATTGTAGTACTTCAAATTGAAGCATACCTACGGCACCGACCACGAAAGAATCCATGGAGTAGAGCGGTTCAAAGATTTGTACAGCCCCTTCTTGTGCTAGTTGCGTCATACCTTTCAAGAATTGTTTCCGTTTCATGGAATCTTTTGGTGTGACACGAGCAAAAAATTCTGGTGGGAACACAGGGAAGTCGCTGAAGGTTACTTTGTGATTGGATGCACATAAGCTATCACCTACGCCCATAGTACCTGCATCGAAGACACCGATAATGTCTCCTGGATAGGCTTCATCAATGATGGTCCGTTCTGTGGCCAAGAATTGTTGCGGTTGCGACAAACGTAAAGTTTTGCCAGATTGTTGGTGAAGTACGTTCATGCCTTTTTCAAACTTACCAGAACAAATACGCATGAATACAATACGGTCATGGTGATTTGGATTCATGTTCGCTTGGATTTTAAATACGAATGCAGAGAAGTCTTCTGATGTGGGTTCTACCGTTTCTTCACGAGCTACACGTGGGGCTGGCATAGGAGCGAGTTCCAAGAATTTTTCAAGGAATGGTTTCACACCGAAGTTCGTCATAGCAGACCCGAAGAACATCGGTGTCAACTCACCAGCTTTTACTTTGTCTAAATCGAAAGCATCACCAGCCACATCGAGCAGTTCGATATCATCGATTAAGGATTGGTGCACTTCTTCTCCTAATAGGTCACGAAATGCTGGATCGTGTACATCACCTTTGGTGGAAGCCAGTTTCTTCTGACCATGGGATTCATCTTTCTCAAATAATTCTACAGTATTCGTTTCTCGGTCGTACACACCTTGGTATTCGCCGTTGATGCCCACAGGCCAGTTCATAGGAACTGCACGAATGCCGAGAGAGTTTTCAATTTCTTCCATCAAATCGAATGGATTGCGACCGAAGTGGTCAATTTTGTTGACGAAAGTAAAGATAGGAATACCACGTTCTTTACAAACGGCGAATAATTTTTTCGTTTGTGCTTCCACACCTTTTGCCACGTCGATCAACATGACAGCGCTATCCGCTGCCATTAAGGTACGGTATGTATCTTCAGAGAAGTCTTGGTGACCAGGGGTATCCAGGATGTTCACACGATGACCGTCATAATCAAATTGTAAGACAGAACTCGTCACGGAGATACCACGTTGCTTTTCAATTTCCATCCAGTCAGATACGGCATACTTTTGAGTTTTTCTAGATTTAACAGATCCTGCTAAATGGATAGCACCACCGTATAGCAATAGTTTTTCCGTCAATGTTGTCTTACCCGCATCTGGGTGAGAAATGATGGCGAACGTGCGGCGCCGAGTTACTTCTTCTAAAAATGTCATAATTCACCTCTATTAATACATGTGTATGGTATATACTTTTATATCCATAAAATTATATACTATTTGAGCCCTCTCTGTATAGGATAGGATGATGAAAGTTGAGAAATGTGGTTTACAGCTATGACTGACTTGTCCATGGGATTCTAACAATCTAGGTAAAAGTAGCACTCATAGGAAATTTTAGAGGAGTATGAAAGATTGTTGGAGAAGTATCTTTGTAAAAAGTGTTGTGGTTTAAAAAGGTGATGACACTATATCTGGATTGCATAAGATATGATATGCGGAGATCTAAATGAGTCTGAAAGGGTTGTAATAAAATAGTGCTTACAGTTTAATTATTGGGTGGAATCGTAGTATACTAAAGACAGTGTAAAATAATTTGTGTAAACATGTTTTGTTAATCTTGAAAAAAAGAACTAAACTTCTTTAAGATGTAAGTAGTAGAGTAATAATTAGAGAAAGAAGGTTCAGGTCTCATGATTAATATAAATTTATTAAATATACTACAGGTGAATGCTCTTATAGTGAAAGTAGAAACTGGACACTTGTATAATATCGTTCAAAATAGTAATTAGTAATACATAGTTATAAACAGTAGTAGATAGGAAGAGGGGGCATATGCGTTTATTTATTGCGGAAAAGCCTAGTGTAGGGCGAGAGTTAAGCCAAGTGTTACCGAACCCACAAAGTGCTAAGCGACATGATGGGTATATCGTACAAGGCGATGATGTCATAACTTGGGCCTTCGGTCATATGCTAGAACAAGTAGAGCCAGGTGATTATGATGAAAAATATAAATTTTGGAGATTTGAATCTTTGCCAATTTTGCCCACATCTTGGAAATTAAAAGTAAAGTCATCCAGTGCGAAGCAGTTTAAGGTTATTAGTGGTTTAATCAAAAAAGCGACGACCATTGTCAATGCAGGTGACCCGGATAGAGAAGGGCAATTGTTAATTGATGAAATGCTCGATTATTTGGGTAACACCAAACCAGTCGAGCGTATTCTACTCAATGCGCTAGATGAAAAATCTATGCATTACGCCTTGGAACATATGCAGGATAATAAGAAATACCAACCTTTAAAAGATTCCGCCTTAGCGCGATCTCGTGCGGATTGGTTGATGGGTATGAATTTATCTCGGGCCTATACGTTAGAGCAACAGCATTTAGGAAACAAAGTGACCTTTCCGATTGGTCGCGTAAAAACCCCAACCTTGGCATTGGTAGTACGGAGAGAGCGAGAGCTACAAAACTTTGTGCCTGTAGAATATTACGTGTTGCAGGTACAATATGGTCATGAAAAAGGGGATTTTTGGGCGACTTGGAAACCGAATGATACGCAACAAGGATTAGACCCTGATGGGCATATGCTAGATCAGACTATTCTCAATGATTTGCGTGACCGTTTGATGCAATCACCAGAAGGTACAGTTTCTTTAGTGGAAAAGAAAAAGAAAAAAGAAGGACAACGGCTACCTTTTTCCTTATCATCACTACAAATTGTGGCTGGTAAATTATATAACTATACGCCACAGGAAGTATTGGACATCGCACAGAAACTATATGAGAAAAAATATACATCCTATCCCCGTTCAGACTGTGAATATTTGCCAGTGAACCAACTTTCAGATGGGAAAGCAATCCTGTCGAACTTGGTCAATATGGGCCATAAGGAATTAGCTACATGGGCAAAGGATAGTAATCCAACCATTAAAAGCCGGGCCTGGAATGACAGTAAGGTGACAGCCCATCATGCCATTATTCCAACCACTGTACGGTGCCCATTACATACCTTATCAAAAGGGGAGCAACATATTTATTTCCTCATCGCTCAAGCCTATATAGCACAATTTTACCCAGAGCATGTGTATGAGCATACTCGCATCGAAGTAACTCACCAAGAGGAACTGTTTACCACAACGGGACGTGTCGTTATCGATTTGGGATGGAAAGCATTATATAAAAAGGTGAAATCTACGGAAGAATCACAAGAAAACCAAGAAGATGAAGAAAAGTCCTTGCCGCCTGTACGTAAAGGGGATACTGTAACGGCGAATGATAGCAAGGTGGATCAACGGAAAACAAAGCCGCCAAGCCGTTTTACTTCTGCAACTTTGGTGCAGGCAATGAAGGAAATTCACAAATATGTAAAAGATGAAGAGTTAAAAAAACAATTAAAAGATGTGTCGGGTATCGGCACAGAGGCCACACGGGCTACGATTATTGAAGATTTAATCCATAATAAGAAAAACCCTTTCCTCAAAGAAGAGGGAAAAAAGAAAACTTTAATTCCTACAGAGTCTGCCTATGCCTTGGTAGATGCATTGCCAGATTCCTTGCTGTACCCTGATGCGACGGCACAGTGGGAAGAGCGCTTAGCAAAAATGAGCGAAGGAACTGAAAAAATCGATGTGTTTTTAGAAGACCAAACAAAATTCGTTGTACAACTGATTGAGGATGTTAAACAGCGGGTGGGGAATACACCTAAGGTGGCCATGCCAGAGTCAGGCGGAAAAGGAAGCGGTGCCAAACGACCCCCTTCTATGGCACAATCAACAGGTCGTTCCTGTCCTAAATGCAAAACAGGGGAATTGCTCCTACGGAAAGGAAAGTTTGGAGAGTTTTATGGATGTTCTGGGTTTCCAACATGCAAATATACGGAAAACGTATCATCTTCTAAGGAAAATCTGTCAGGAGCAAGTGCCTCAAGAGCTACCAAGGGAAATACGTCATCAATGTCTAACGTGGTGATTCCACAAAGACCGAGGGAAGAGATAATACCTCCGCCACCAGTGTTGGATGGAAAAGTATTGGATGATACGCATAAGGAATATACATGCCCACGATGTAAAAAAGGATACCTTGTACAGTATGAATCACAGCCTGAACCAGTGTGGAAATGTAGTGAAGGTCAAGCTTGTCGCACAAGTTGTGCAGATGTAGATGGGAAACCTGCGATTTATGCGAATCGTAAGTAACTACATGTATTTGGCATAGTGGGTATATCAATACAAGGGACACCCTTTTACTGAATAGAAAATAAAAATAGAGGAAAGTTGATATATTTCTGTCAACTTTCCTCTATTTTATTTGTAGCTTGTTACTGTCCTTCTATTGGGGCAGTTTAGTGATAGCCTTTTAAAAATATGCTGTTAAGCAAGGGACCTATTTCTTAGAAAATCCGTCCTCCCGCATTAGAAGTTTATCGCTTACCTCGACTACGTCCACTAGATCCACTAGATTTTGCACGGCGTACTCGTGTGTTAGCACCTTTATGACCACGAGCTTTATGCGCTTTTGCTTTCGTCGCTTGGTAGGTACTTTTAATTTTTGGTTTCTTGTTAGCAGTTTCCTTTTTAGGTGCTAAGCCAGACCCCTTTGTTTTGACTTGACCATCCTTTGTATATTTCGTTAGTGTAGCTTGGATGGATCGTTCGATGCGGCGTACCCAAATTTCTTCAGCTGGCGTAGCAAAGGTTACGGCAACACCAGTGGAGCCAGCACGACCTGTACGACCAATACGATGGATGTAGTAATCCATGTCATGGGGTACATCGAAGTTGTATACATGGCTAACCCCTTCTATGTCGATACCGCGAGCGGCAATATCGGTAGCCACCAGGATGGGTGGGTTACCTTTAGCAAATTCTTTCAACACTTGTGTACGTCGACCTTGTGTCATGTCACCATGAATTTCCCCAAGCTCCACACCTTTACGAGCTAAATCGTAAGCCAATTTAATGGCCCCTTCTTTTGTATTACAGAATACGATAGCTAGATATGGATTGTCTGCTTCTAACATTGCTACAAGACGGTTTACTTTGTCTTGCTCTTCCATCATGTATACTTTTTGTTCGATGGTGTCGAGTGTAATGTTTTCTCCTTGGACAGTGACGGACATCGGTTTTTGCATGTAGGCTTTTGCCAAATTACGAATCTTATCAGGGATGGTGGCAGAGAACATTAATAATTGACGTTTACCATCAGTGCCACTAATAAGCTTTTCTATATCTGGTAAGAATCCCATATGAAGCATTTGGTCCGCTTCGTCCAATACAACACGGCGGATGGAGTTCAAGTGTAAAGTACCACGATTAACGTGATCTAGCAATCGACCAGGTGTACCGATGATGACATGAGGACGGCGACCTAGCTTTTTCAATTGGCCCTCGATGGTTCTGCCACCGATGAGAGGTAACACATCGACACCCAGAATGGCACCTAAGTGGCGTGCTTCCTCTGCAATTTGTTGGATAAGCTCACGAGTAGGGGCGATAATGAGGGCTTGCTCCTGTTGTACATCTACGTGGATGCGTTGCAATAATGGCAATAAGAACGCCAAGGTTTTCCCGGTTCCTGTCTGAGCTTTGGCGATGACATCTTGCCCTTTGAATATAAAGGGGATGGATTTTTCTTGAATCGGTGTCGGTTCTTTCACCCCCACCTTTTGTAATGCTTGTATGAGTTCATGTACGATGCCTAAGGATTGAAATGATTTCATAATATATCTCCGTTTCTAAATGACTTAATGATTTTATTATATCATAACTTCCACATAGGTGGGCCTGTGAAAGTTCTTTCACATAGGAAAGTAATACTATGAAATAGATGGTCTAGTTGTAAGTAAATGGGGACCAGTTAAGAGAAGTAAGCCACAGCATATGCTATAAAATATAAGGTTTAGAGAATAGATAATGAGAAACATATAGTTTATATATAATTATTATTTGTATAACGAAATTGATAATAACAAAAAGGTATACAGAGTATATGCCTATAGAATAATGTATTCATTAAGTGTGACACTTGATAAAAATAGATTTATAATTTTACGAAAAGATGAAAATAAAATGAGATTCTTTATTGATAATTTTTTATAATATGCTATAATGTAAATGTTATTCATATATCTATATATGATAGGTTTGGTTGTTATGTTTTATATGTAGGAGGTGTACTATGGTTAAGAAACTATCCGAGATGAAGCCAGGTGAAGTTGGTACTGTTGTAGCTATCAATGGATTTGGCAACATCAAGCATCGCTTGGTGGACATGGGTGTTGTACCAGGCACAGCAGTGCGCGTTATGAAGTATGCGCCATTGGCAGACCCAGTGGAAATCAAAGTGAAAAACTTCGAGTTGTCACTACGCGTAAGTGAAGCACAAATGATTGATATTGAAGTCCAATAAGGAGAATTGCTAAGATGGCAGACAACACACATACCAAGATTCAGGTTGCTTTAGCGGGTAACCCTAACTGTGGTAAAACAAGTATTTTTAACAATATGACGGGATCCCGTCAACACGTAGGTAACTACGCAGGTGTTACAGTAGAGAAAAAAGTTGGGGAAACGAAAATCGATGGTCATGACATTGAAATCATCGACTTACCAGGTACGTATTCCTTAACAGCACGTTCTCTCGATGAATTGGCAGCACGTAACGTTATCATCAATGAAAACCCAGAATTGATTGCCAATGTAGTGGATGCGTCCAATCTAGAACGTAACCTGTACTTAACAGCACAATTAATTGAACTAGAACAACCATTGCTACTTGTTTTGAACATGGTAGACGTGGCAAAAGAAATGGGTTTAAAGTTCAATAATAAAAAATTAGAAGAATTAACAGGTTCCACAGTAGTAGAAACTATCGGCCGTGTTAATAAAGGTACAGAAGATGCACTACGTGGCATTGTGAAAGTATCTAAAGAACGTAAAATCCCTAATGTTCGCGTTAACTATGGTGAAGTATTAGAGCCAGCTATTGCAGAATTAGAAGCGGAAGTAGCGAAACTTGACACTGGTCGTTATCCACATCGCTGGGTAGCTATCAAGTTATTAGAACAAGATACAGATATCTTAGAAAAAGTACAAGAATTAGACAAATCTGGTGTGGTGCTTAGCAAAGCAGAAGCATTGCGCACAGAATTGAACAAATCTGTTGATATGGATATCGTATTCCAAGAATATCGTCACCGTTTTGCAGTAGACGTATTCAACGGCGTACTAGAAGTAGTGCCTGAACATAAAGATACAAAATCCGACAACATCGATAAAATCTTAACGAATCGTTGGTTAGGGATTCCTATCTTCTTATGCATCATGTGGGTTATGTTCTACTTAGTTATCAACATAGCAGAATATCCTAAAGGATGGTTGGACAGTGCTTTCAAATTATTAACAGATTTCATCGGAGCTAATTTAGAAGATGGATTGTTAAAATCCTTGTTGAATGACGGTATCATCGGTGGTGTAGGGGCTGTTATTAGCTTTATCCCTCACATCGTTCTATTATTCGTTTCTATTTCCTTCTTAGAAGATACTGGTTACATGGCTCGTGCGGCATTCGTTATCGACCGTGTGATGCGTGGTGTAGGTTTACATGGTAAATCTTTCATCCCTATGTTATTGGGCTTTGGTTGTAACGTGCCATCCATCATGGGTGCTCGTATCCTTGACAACCCAAGAGACCGTATGATTACGATCTTAGTATCTCCATTTATGAGTTGTAGTGCTCGTTTACCAGTATATACATTATTAGCATCAGCATTCTTCCCACCAGAAGATGCACCAACGATCTTGTTAGGTATCTATACATTGGGTATCGTCGTAGCTGTTGTAACTGCAAAAGTACTTCGTACGTATGTATTTAAAGGTGAAGCAGAACCATTCGTAATGGAAATGCCTCCATACCATATGCCAACACTTCGTTCCGTAGGTATTCATATGTGGGAACGTTCCGTAATGTACCTTAAAAAAGCAGGTACATTCATCTTGGCAGCGTCTATTCTTATTTGGTTCTTAACTTCTTTCCCACAAGACGTAGAATACTCTCAAGACTATGATGCAGCTCGCGAACAAGTGACAATGACACATGCTCAGATGGCAGATGATATTTTAGTGAATGCTATGTTGGTAACAGAAGAACAACAAGCAGATGCGAATGATATCTTAGGTCAAATGCTTGCCCTAGACGAAGAGCATAAAGATGACCCTCCAGCTGCAGAAGAAGCTACAGCAGAAGATACAACACAAGATGGTGCTGAAGCAGCTGAAGTAGAAGCTGTAGAAGAGCCAGCATACTTTGAAGAATTAAAAGCTGAAGAGTTATATCCAGTGGCTTGGGCTTTATATGTAAACCATAAAGCAGAAGAAGATGAAATCAAAGAAATAGATCTTCAACAAGGTAAAGAAAAAATTGAACAATCCTATGCAGCTGAATTAGGACGTTTTATTCAACCTGTGATGGAACCGCTTGGATTTAACTGGCGTGTGAATATTGCCGTAATAGCCGCGGTAGCAGCGAAAGAAGTAATGGTAAGTACATTAGGTACTATTTACGCGATCGAAGCAAGTGATGCAGATTCTAAATCCTTGGAAGAATTCTTGTCTACTGATCCAGACTTCACACCGGCCATCGGTTTAGGCTTGATGGTATTCGCCTTGCTATATTTACCATGCTTGGCGACTATGGCTGTATTAAAACGTGAAACTGACTCCTGGAAATGGTTCGGTGCCGTATTTGCTTACACTAGTATCTTAGCTTGGGTAGGTGCGTACATCGCAGTTCATATTGGTCGTGCCTTGGGATTGGGCTAATCAATATTGATAGTAAACAAACAATATAATTGAGATTGAGAAAAATTTTATTTCAAAAATTCATTGATATTATGCAGTTTGTTGCATTCGCAAAATAATTTTTATAAAGTACTTGAAAATGAGAAGGAGATAGTGTATACTATGGATAGTGTTATTGTATACGCAATTGGTTTACTAGCTGTTCTCTATGTTGCATACCGAGTATATAAAAGCGCAACAAGCGCAGGCGGTTGTGGCGGCGGATGCGGCGGAGGATGTGGTTCCTCTTCTGAATCCGAATCAGGGTGCGGCTGTGGCTGTGGTAGTCACGAAGAACAAGCTGAAAAGTAACTAATTCGATACCATAAGTTTGGTAAGAGGGGACTCGATAACACGGCCCCCTCTTATCTTTATAATTTTTAATTGTATTATATTATCATGTATTAATGTGACAGAGTTCACAGAAAGGAACTAACAATGTTCAACGTAAAAAAAGAAACTTTAAGAGACGCTAATGTATTCGCAGCTGGTTTAGCTTTAGGCACAGTAGGTGTAAAAGTGTTAACTTCCAAAGACGCTCGCAAAGTATATGCTAATGTAGTAGCAGCTGGCCTTCGTGCAAAAGACAGCATCTTAAAAACAACTGAAAAATTACAAGCTTCCACTGGCAGCATCTTGGCTGAAGCACAAGAAATCAACGAAACTCGTGACGAAGAAGTGTTAACAGAAGGTAAATAATTCATGATGCAATTTAAAATGTTGCAACGCTTGTCCCGTCGTCTTCATGTACGTATTGAGGGACGTAAGTTTAATGACGCACAGGCTCAATATATGGAAGATACATTGATGGCCTGTGAAGCCATTACCAAAGCGAACTTCTATACTCGTTCTGGGGATGTCATCATCCAACATACTGGTGATGAAAGTGCTGTGAAAGCGGCTTTATTCGGACTTAACGATTTGGATTTAGCCAATGCACCTGCATTGCATGAACTTTCACCTCGCCTTGTGAACAAGCGTTATAAAGAAGAAATGATCGATAAAACATTGCTTTATATCGGCAAAAAAATCGTTTTACCAGCACCTATCGCAGCGGCATGGTCCTGGTTTGATGGTATCAAGTTCATCGGTACAGCGATCAAAACGTTGTGGAAACGCAAATTGACCGTAGAAGTATTAGATGGCGTAGCTATCGGTGCGGCATTGTTGCAAAAAGATTATTCCACAGCGGGCGCTGTGATGTACTTATTAGGCATCGGCGAAATCTTGGAAGAATGGACATTGCGTAAATCCGTCCTTAATCTTGCTGAAAGCATGTCCTTGAACGTAGACAAAGTTTGGGTTCTTGTAGACGGCGTAGAAGTAAGCAAACCAATCGGTGATGTACAAGTGGGTGACATCGTAGTGGTTCGTCAAGGTGAAGTGGTGCCATTGGACGGCCAAGTTGTGGACGGCGTAGTTCTTGTGAACGAAAGCTCTATGACTGGGGAACCTGAACCAGTTCGTCGTGATGCAGGTACATCTGTATATGCTGGTACTGTCGTAGAAGAAGGCCAATGCTCCTTCGAAGTACGTACTACATGCAAACACACTCGTTTTGAACAAATCGTAAACTTAATCGAAGAATCTGAACAAATGAAATCTGGTATGGAACAAAAAGCATATCGCATGGCAGATAAATTAGTACCAGTCAGCTTCTTAGGTGCGTTTGCTACTTTTGCTTTAACTCGAAATTTAATGAAAGCCTTATCTTTCGTTATGGTAGACTTCTCCTGCGCGTTGAAATTGTCCATTCCATTGGCAGTATTATCCGCTATGCAAGAAGCGTCTAACCGTGGTATTACTGTAAAAGGTGGTAAATTCTTAGAACGTATTGCAGAAGCAGATATGATCGTCTTCGATAAAACAGGTACGTTGACAAAAGCAGAACCTGTATTCCAAGAAATCATTCCTTTCAATGGTAATGATGCAGAAGAAATGTTGACATTAGCGGCTTGCTTGGAAGAGCATTTCCCTCATTCCATGGCGAAAGCAGTTGTGTCCGCAGCACAAGAACATCATTTGCCACATAAAGAAATGCACTCCAAAGTAGAATACGTTGTGGCACATGGTATTGCATCCAAAGTGGGTAACCGCAAAGTGCGCATCGGTAGCCATCACTTCATTTTTGAGGATGAAAAAACGACGATTCCAGCTGGAGAAGAGGCAAAATTTGAAAACCTTCCAGAAGGTTGTTCTTATTTATACTTAGCTATCTCCAACGTATTGTCTGCAGTTATCTGCATTAAAGACCCAGTGCGTGAAGAAGCAAAAGATGTCATCCGCGATCTTCATAACTTAGGTATCAAAAAAATCGTTATGATGACTGGTGATAGCCGTAAAAATGCAGAGCGCGTAGCAGCGGAAATTGGTATTGACGAAGTTCATGCAGAAGTTATGCCAACTGACAAAGCTGATTACGTTCGTAAAGCAAAAGAAGAAGGCTACACAGTAATGATGGTAGGGGATGGTATCAACGACTCCTTGGCATTATCTGAAGCACACGTAGGTATTGGTATGAATGAAGGTGCACCAATTGCACAAAAAATTGCCAATGTTACAGTGTCCAGTGATAACTTAACTGCTATCGTTGACTTACGTCGCATTTCCATGAAATTAATGGATCGTATTAAAATTAACTATAACTCCATCGTTGGCGTGAATGGTGGCCTTGTAGGATTGGGCGTATTAGGCGTAATGCCTCCTAGCTCTACTGCATGGATTCACAACTTGTTCACACTAGGCGTGGGTATGTATAGCATGACTCCATTATTAGAAAAACCAAAAACAACAAACGATGACTGCATCGAAGTAGAAGCAGTTGTGGCATAACACACAAAAAGCATCCGTAAGGATGCTTTTTTGTTTGTAAAATTGAAACTGTATATGTATTTATAAGATGGCGGATGTTTGTTATACTATAGGGAGAGATAGTTTTGGTATAGAAAGGAAATTATATGTCAACCATACAAGATGTAGTGCAACGCACGATGTATATGAGTATATTTTTTATATTAATTCCCCTCGGGGCCTATACGATTCATACGGGAATGAGCGCCATGGTGGCAGGGGTGAGCTATGGAGTATTATCCCTATTTATTCCTATTTTTTACTTACGTTCTAGCGAAAGTGGATTTGGCCCTAAGGCTCGCAGAGTACCGATTTGTGTGTACGTATTAGCTTGGGCTTTAGTACAAGGTGGTACATTCTTGGTGTTCAACAATTTAGATTCATCTTGGTTGTGGAACCTATCGACTATCGGTCGTGATGTGGTGTTTGCCATCATCATGTATTGCCAAGTAACCTTGTCATTAGTGTTGGCATTAGCAGGTGGAAAGAATACAGAGGTGTAATATGAGAAGTTATATAAAGTTTTATAGTTGGTCCATGCTCTGGATTATTCCGCTAAGCTTGGTGTTTAGCTTAGGGCAGTTCGACACGTCTAGCATTATTATGTTTGTCATTGCCTCCTTGGGGATACCTCTAGCCCTGAAAGCGGTGCCAAGACTGGCAGGACAATTTGACTTTCATTTAGGAAAAGGTCATTACACATATTCTTGGCTGTGGTGGAATTTGTTCTTTTTCTTTGGCAATGGCGTGTTGCCCTTTACCTTGCCAAAAGAACCAATCTACATCATGCTAGTCTGGGTATTGACTATGTTAGTTGTGGTAGCACTCATGATCGGTACAGCGAAACTATTAGATTGCTGGATGACACGTAAAGAACGTCATTACTTTATTGATACAGTGCTAAATATTTCTACCTATGCTTTGCCATTGCCAATGCTATTTTTAGGGGATGTTCTATATCTAAATCTTAATAATCCCATTGTTCAAGCGTCGTTAGACCAACAGAGCATCATAGGGTTAGTTGCTAGCCTATCTATTGGGCTAATGTTCATGATGCTGACCACTATCGGAAGTATGGTCCTATACTTATACCCACGTCGCACAGCATTGTGGCCTCGTGTGACTGCTATCGTAGTTATGGCAGTATGGTGGGTTGCAACCAATGCACATATCCTATTCGGTGGCTACATTCCAGACATTGTGAAAGTCTGGGCAGGGAAAGCATTGCCAGCTTTCACAGGTAGCCCATTAGTATATATTACACCGTCCATATTTGAAATCTGCGCCATTGCTTTAAGTGTGGCTATTGGATTGGGTATTGAAAAACTATGGTTATCAAAAAAAGATACAACTATCTAATGAGGGGTTGTAAAAATTCTAATATAATCTGAGAAAACTATTACGATTGTAGAAACTTCTAATACAATAGAGGGAAATATAATATGAGTATAGAATTTTCGTTAATTAAGGGGATGATTAGCTTGAAACTTTCATATAGTTATGTAGATGATATGCTAGTTAGAATGGCTCACCATAGTACCGCTATTGAAGGGAATACACTGACACAGTATGAAGCTAAATGTATTTTATTAGATGGTATCATCCCTAAAGCGATGAATGAACGTGAATTTTATGAAGTCAAAAACTATAAGAAATATATGGGATTTTTAACAGCTAATTATCCCAAGGAAATTACAATTGAACTAATAAAAGATACTCATAGTTATTTATTACAAGATATTAGAGAAGATGCAGGAGAATTTAAAACGATTCATAATATAATTATGGGGGCTGATTTTACAACTACAGAACCTTATTTAGTGCCAGTAGAATTAAAAAACTGGTGTGATACCTTAGAATATAGGCTAAATATATCTAATACTGTGGAAGAGAAAATAGAGGCTATTATGAAGCAGCATTTGCGATTTGAGCGAATACATCCTTTTTCTGATGGCAATGGAAGAACTGGGCGGGCCTTAATTGTTCATTCTTGTCTGCAACAAGGGATTGCTCCTATTATTATTAATAAAAGTGATAGACAACTATATATGAATGTATTATCTGACTTAGATATAAAAGGATTAACAGATATGGGAATACAATTGTCAAAAGATGAAAATGCGAGAATGAAGATTATTAACAATGCTGAACTAGAGTTGCAAAGTAGTGCTAGATGAGAGGGGTAGTTTATCATCATCAAACGTGCTCATAGAAAAGAGGGTACTATGAAAACAAATTCAGAGGGTTATCGTTTCCTACGAGAAGAAATTGCTGCTTTAAATACAGCCAAAGAAACATATTTAAAGGATCGAACTATGAATAATAGAATTGAGTTTAAAATGCAAATTATGAATATCTATAGTGTCATCAATTCGGTTTGGTGCGATCGAGTTATTAGTCAAGAAGAAGCTGATGAATTAAGAAATGAATATTACTGGGGGAATCTCAATGGAGAATTTTTCTAATATAGATGGAATTGAAATAAGTTACCGTTCTTATGGTGGTGCAGGTAAAAAATATTCTGTACGAGATAATGGTGAATACTACTTATTGAAATTACCTGAAAGAGTTAGACAAAATAACAGAGATACAAGCTACGCTAACTCTTGTGTTACAGAGTATATTTCATGTAAAGTCATTAAATCTATTGGATTAGATGTTCAAGATGTATTTCTTTGCACATATAATAATGATTTAGTTGTTGCATGTAAAGATTTCTTGTCAAAGGAAGAAAGTTTAGGCTCATTCTTAGAATTACAAAATAAGGTAAACCATATTAATAGCGATAATAAAGGCGTATCCTTAGAAAAAACATTACAATTTATTAAAGCACAAGATGTTGTAAAACCTGATGAGATGGAACGATACTTTTGGGATATGTTTGTTGCAGATGCATTAATTGGAAATATAGATAGACATCATAATAATTGGGGTTATATATTTAATGAAGAAACTAATATAAGACGAATGTCACCAATATATGATTGTGGGGCTAGTTTATATTCAATTTTAAGTGAAGACGAGAAAAAGAAGTTTCTTGATGATTCTAGCGAGTTTAATAGAATTTCTAAAAACGATCCTGTTTCTGTATTTAAATTTAACAATGTTAGAATGAATTATTACCATATATTGGTTGATAATAGAAAAAATAATTATGAGTGTTCAAACGATATAGCAGAAGCAATTAAACGAATAGCACCAAAATATAACAGTGAAATCGTTCATGCAATAATTAGAGAGATTCCTTATATAAGTCATATAGAAAAAGAATTTTACACTCAATTATTGGATAACAGAAATAGATTGATTATTCAAAAAGCATTAAAAAATGAACTAAAATACCAAAAGGACATTAATCAAAGAGAAGGTAGATGAGGTAAGGGGAAATAAAGGGAAAAGTTACAAAAAATAATTTTTAAAAATTACAAATAAATAAACTTGCTTTTTTTAGAATTACCGTGTATACTTAGGTCATAAGTTAATAATGGTAATTTTTTTAAATGCAAAATTAGAGAAAAGGAGATGGTTTCTATGGTATGTATCAAAGACTTATTTCATAGCAATACGGGGGTATCACAATATCGCTTAGACGAAGATGTCACAGGAGAGGCAAAAACATATACATTGTATGGTCAAAATGAGCTATACGAAGATATACATGGTGTGCCTGGTGAACGACAAGATCGGAAACAAATTAAAACGACTTTCACCGGGGATCTACTAGAAGAAGGAGACTTGCTATTTAGTGCCATCTCTGGGGAAGCGACGATTGTTGGCAAAGACCATGAAGGATACATTTTCACACAGAACTATGTGCGCATGGTGCCTACTTCTAAACAAATTGATTTGAAATATATGATGTTCCTTATCAATGAACATCCAAGTATCAAACGCCAGTTTCAACAAAATTTGCAAGGTAGTCAAGTCATTCGCTACAGTTTAAAACTTTTGAAAGACATAGAACTACCGAAGTTGCCACCAATAGAAGTACAACGAATCATCGGCGATGTGTATTACAAGGAATTACGAGTACGTTCTTTACAACAACGTGTGGCACATAATATGTATACATTGCGAGTGGCACAATTACAGGGGGTGTAAAACATGACAAAAGTTAATGAAATGGAATTTGAACGACAATTAGTGGAGCAATTGACGACAGGCGCTATTTCATTCACACAAGATGTGAAAGAAGGACAAGCTCAATATGGACCTCGTGGGGTCTATAAAAGTAAATTATGGAAGTATGAACCTCATATTAAGACTACAGAAGCATTGTGGGATAACTTTCGTCGTATTTTGTATCAATTAAACCAAGATAAATTGGATAAGCCTTTGAGCGATACAGAATTTAAACAAGTCCAAAAAGTGATTAACGAGTTATATACACCGTATCTAGCGGGGCAGTTTTTGTATGGTGTGAATGGAGTATCCCAAGTAGAAGTGGATTTAGATGATGGACGCCATGTATATCTTACTGTATTTGACCAAAAACAAATTGGCGCAGGCAATACGGTGTACCAAGTGGTAACACAAATACAACGAGCTCCTAAGATTGCAGGACGACCAGAACGACGTTTTGACACAACACTCTTAATTAACGGATTACCGGTTATCCAAATTGAGGAAAAAGCTTCTGGACATGCTGCCAATGAGGCATTAAACCAAATGCATCAATACATTGAAGAACGGCAGTACAGCGATATTTTCTCTACTGTTCAAATTTTGGTGGGCATGACTCCTACGCAAATTAAATACATGGCAAATACGACGGCGGAGATGTTCAACAAGGACTTTTCTTTTCAATGGCAAAATCCGGAAAACAACAAGGTCGTAACCGATTGGAAAGTATTCTCCGATTTATTCCTCAGCATTCCCATGGCGCACCAAATGTCTACGCAATTTACCATCTTAGATGGTACGAAGAATAAGCAAATGTTAAAAGTCATGCGACCTTACCAAGTGTATGCTACCAAAGCAGTGTTGAACCAATTGAAACAAGCAGACTTTACATTGCCTATCAACAAATTGGGTTACATTTGGCATACCACAGGATCTGGTAAAACTATTACTAGCTTTAAAACGGCGTGGCTTGCCAGCCGTATGCCTCATGTAGATAAAGTGGTGTTCGTGGTGGACCGCATTGCGTTGACAAAGCAAACAGAAGAAAACTACAAGGCCTATGACCCAGAGGGTACTATCGATGTAGATGGTAGACAGTTTGATGCAGTAGGTGGCACAGAAAATACAAATGCACTGAAACGTAAACTCAACGAAAAAGGTAACGGTATTATCGTGACGTCCGTACAAAAATTGACGAAGTTAATCCAACGGAAAGACTTTACATTGCCGAAGAAAAATTTTGTATTCATCGTCGATGAAGCCCATCGCTCTACGGGCGGCGACAGCTTTGAGGAGTTGCAAAAAGTATTTAAAGGTGCTGCTTGGGTTGGCTATACAGGAACGCCGATGTTTGATGAAGTAGCAGGGAAAAACACCACTAAAACAAGAGAAGTGTTTGGCGAATTACTTCATTGGTATACGATACGAGAAGCCATTGCAGACAAAAATGTACTAGGCTTTAAAGTAGACTTTGAGACCACCATTGACGAAGTGAATATGAAAGAACATTATTTGCCTATGTTCTATCGCCATACTCACCCGAAATGGTCAGAGGCAGATATACAGTATCGTATTAACAACCTCACACCAGATGACATGGACGACATGATCGAGCCAAGTTTTTACGATAATAACAAAGACCATGTCAGTTTGGTGGTGGAAGATATCTTTAAACATTGGAAAAATCGTTCTGTGGAGGGCAAGTACAATGCGATGCTCACTACCCATGTAGGGGGCAACCGTCCGAGTACGCCCATGGCGATGATGTACTTTGATGAATTTGAAAGAGTGAACCAAGAGCGAGCAGCACGGGGCGAGTTTACCTTGAAAGTGGGGGTCACTTTCAGTGCTAGTACGAATAATAGTGATACCCAACTAGATACGAACAATGGGTTGCTACGGGCGATGAATCATTATAACAAGCTATTTGGCACGAATTTTGGACTCGATGATGTGTTGGGGTATACCCAAGATTTGACGACACGCTTGAATCGTACTGCTAGAGATGGTCAATATTTGGATATTGTCATCGTAGTGGATCAGCTCTTAACGGGATTCGATGCGCCACAGATGAATACCTTGTATGTGGACCGCACACTGAAAGGAGCGTTGCTCATTCAGGCCTACTCGAGAACGAATCGTATCGCTGATACTCATAGCAAACCGTGGGGGCGAATTGTGAACTATCGCTGGCCTGTGCAAAACGAAAAGTTGATGAACGAGGCTTTGCGTATCTATGCGAACCGTGCATCAGCAAATGTGCAGGGCACATTGGGACCAGTGGATGACGATGGTGGTTTGGAAAAAGACGGCGTATTAGCAAAAAAATTTAAAGACCAATTAGCAGAAGTACAACATGTGGTGAACCGATTAGCGGATTTGACGGATACGTTTACAGAAGTGCCACCTAGCGAAGCGAAGCAAGAGGAAATGTTTGACCTTATGCGTAAATATAGCTCTGGTATGTCCAAGCTGAAACAATATGATGCGGAGCAACTAGATGGGGAAACCATCGGTTTCGACTACGATAAACCAGAAGATTTGGTGGCCATGGTAGGCATGACGGTGGAGCAAGAAGAAGTGTTGACCACGGCCCTCTACAATGATTTGAAAGAGCGCATGGCAGAGAAGTACGATGTCCCAGTGGCGCAAATTGAATTGCGTATGACTCACGTGAAAGACGTAAAAGTGAACTACGATTATTTGACAGAACTAGTGGAAGAATTGATGAATGCTGTCCACGAGGAACGTATGGATGATGCAGATGCGTACCGTACACGGATTCAAGACTTTGCCATGGCGTTGGAAGACCGTCAATATGCGAAACAAATCAACAAGGCCGCAGAGGCTATCTATACAGGGGAATATCCGCCACAAGGTAGCGATATTGTGTATCCGGTGAAATTAAATGACAGCAAGGATATCATCCAAGAGGCGAACACCATGATTGTGAAAGATGAAATCTTTGAGTTCCGCCAAAAGTGGGGCATCGTCGATTGCATTCGTAGCGAAGAATTGCTAACACTATTTGCGAACCATGTATATGGTAAAAAGGACTTTGATGATACAGGGCGAATTACGCAGTTGAAAAAAGATGCCCGTAACGAATACAAGATGAAAGCACAAGATCCGGAAATTGTGGCTATGAGTAAGGTTAAATATGGTAATGATATGGTAGATGCTTTGTATGCATTTGCGGACCACTATGTGAGTGAGTCATAAGAAAAAAGAGAGGTGTCACAATGAGTGAAACAAAACGTAAAGTACCGAAACTCAGATTCCCTGGGTTTACGGAAGATTGGGAACAGCGTAAGTTGGGGGAGGTTGCATCCTTAAGAGGAGGATATGCATTTAAAAGTGATAAGTTTTTGAAAACAGGTGTACCAATAATAAGAATTTCAAATATTTTATCAGATGGAATTATTGGGGGAGAATTTGCGTATTATTATGAAGAGCAAATGGAAGAAAATTTTCTAGTAAAAGATAAATCTATACTTATTGCAATGTCTGGTGCAACAACAGGTAAAGTAGGTATATTACACTGTGAAGAAAACCAAAAGTTTTACCAAAATCAGCGGGTAGGATATTTTGAACCAAATGATCAATGGAGTTATAAATTTATAGGTGCATTTGTTAAATCTAAACTATTTGAAAAACAGCTAGATTCTGTTTTGGTTGCTGGAGCACAACCTAATATATCGTCACGAGATATAAATGATTTTGATATTTGTATCTCTAAAGATATAAATGAGCAAAATCAGATAGGAGTGTTTTTCGAAAAGTTCGATAACCTCATCACCCTTCATCAGCGTAAGTTAGAAAACTTAAAATTGAAGAAAAAAGCATTACTGCAAAAATTGTTTCCGAAAAATGGCGAACAATTTCCAGAACTTCGTTTCCCAGGGTTTACGGATGCTTGGGAACAGCGTAAGTTGGGGGAGGTTGCATCCTTAAGAGGAGGATATGCATTTAAAAGTGATAAGTTTTTGAAAACAGGTGTACCAATAATAAGAATTTCAAATATTTTATCAGATGGAATTATTGGGGGAGAATTTGCGTATTATTATGAAGAGCAAATGGAAGAAAATTTTCTAGTAAAAGATAAATCTATACTTATTGCAATGTCTGGTGCAACAACAGGTAAAGTAGGTATATTACACTGTGAAGAAAACCAAAAGTTTTACCAAAATCAGCGGGTAGGATATTTTGAACCAAATGATCAATGGAGTTATAAATTTATAGGTGCATTTGTTAAATCTAAACTATTTGAAAAACAGCTAGATTCTGTTTTGGTTGCTGGAGCACAACCTAATATATCGTCACGAGATATAAATGATTTTGATATTTGTATCTCTAAAGATATAAATGAGCAAAATCAGATAGGAGTGTTTTTCGAAAAGTTCGATAACCTCATCACCCTTCATCAGCGTAAGCTAGAACACTTACAACTACAGAAGAAGGCTCTTCTTCAACAGATGTTTGTCTAGTATAAGTAGATAGGCAGTATACACTTTCATCTATCCAACTCGAACAGATGACTACAGAGATAGTATGTCACGATTCGAGAATGATAACAGATGTATGCTTTCTGCACTTTCACTAGCTATATACAGATAGTTTCAGACTGTAAGGCAGTTAGACTTACTTTCAGATGATAAGGTATTCTGCTTACTTTCAAATACTTTTACAAAAAAATACAATATACAAAAACAGATACAAGAGAGATATAACAAAGGAGATTTTTATGGCAAATGTAAAAGCGCAAACGATTTCTAGCCAATTATGGGCGATTGCCAACGATTTACGTGGCACAATGGACGCAAGTTCTTTCAAAGATTATATTCTACCCTTCTTATTCTATAAATATTTGTCCACTCATCAAGAAGAATACTTGGTGGATAGTGGTTTGGTCGATCCTTCTGAAGGGAAATCTGTGAACGAACTGTATAAGGAGATTGTGGAGCAAGAGGGCTTGGAAGATTGCCTGATGGATATTGCAGGTTCTTTGGGGTATGCTATTAATCCGGAAGATACTTGGGTGTCTTTAACGGAAAGCATTCATAATGGCACGGTCGTCCCTGGGGATTACCAACGCATCTTTGAAAACTTTAATGCCAATGCAGAAATTAATCAAGAGGCGTCTGCAGATTTCAGAGGGATTTTTAACTACATCAACTTAGGCGATTCTGGTTTGGGTTCTACCACAGCAGGACGTACGAAAACGCTCAATGCGGTAGTGTCTAAAATCGATGAAATCGAGTACAAGGATGAAAGCGGTAAAGATATTCTAGGCGAAATTTATGAATATTTAATTGGCAAGTTTGCAGCCAATGCAGGTAAAAAAGGTGGCGAGTTCTACACGCCTCACGAGGTCAGTATCATTTTGGCAAAATTGGTAACAGCGAATTTGGAGAACCGAGAAGATACTTTCACAGTCTATGACCCGACCATGGGTTCTGGTTCCTTGCTGCTTACGGTGCGCAACGAGATTCCTGATGGTTCCCGTCAAGGAGCGGTGAGTTTTTACGGGCAAGAGCTGAACACGGTGACGTACAACTTGGCGCGCATGAACCTCATGATGCACGGCGTGACCTATAACAATATGAATTTGCACAATGCGGACACCCTTGAAAGTGATTGGCCAGATGGGGTGGACCACGATGGCATTGATCGTCCGCGATCCTTTGATGCGGTGGTGGCTAATCCTCCGTATTCTGCGAAATGGGACAATAATGAAAGTAAATTGAAAGACCCTCGTTTCAGTGATTATGGCAAGTTGGCGCCGGCGTCTAAAGCAGATTATGCTTTCATCTTGCATAGCTTGTACCATTTGAATACAGAAGGAACGATGGCCATCGTATTGCCACATGGTGTACTATTCCGTGGTGCTGCAGAAGGTAAAATCCGGGAGACTATCATCGAGAAAAATTACTTGGATGCAGTCATTGGATTGCCAGCGAACTTGTTCTATGGCACGAGCATTCCTACCACGATTTTAGTGTTTAAAAAGAATCGCACGAACCGTGATGTGTTGTTTATCGATGCCAGCAACGAGTTTGAAAAAGGGAAAAACCAAAATAACTTGAGTGAAGAAAATATTGCTAAGATTATCGATACTTACCGCAACCGTGTGGATGTAGAGAAGTACGCACATGTGGCAAGCCTAGAGGAAATTAAGGAGAACGATTATAACTTGAATATCCCTCGTTACGTGGATACCTTTGAAGAAGAGGAAGAACTGGATCTTGACGAAATTAATCGTATGATTGAACAAGATAACCGTGACATTGCGGCGTTGGAAAAAGAAATTGCAGAACAGTTGGCACTGTTGGGAGTGAAACTGTAGAGCATTGTGAGGCTTGGAGGGAGGAATATTCAATGCTATCAATGGATCATTATACATATTGGAAAGAAGGCGTGGCCGAGGGACGGGCAGAAGGTCTAGCCGAAGGTAAAACTGAAGGTAAAGCTGAAGTTGTGGTTCAGATGTTACGTAAGCAATTATCCTTAGAAATGATTGCCGAGGTTACCAACTTTACGGTAGAAGAAGTAACGGCTATTGCGAGAGAGCATGCATTGATGTAAAACATATACATATACATATAGAAAATAAGAGCGATATGGCTAATATTGATTAGCCGTATCGCTTTTTGCTGTGTAAGTACTTACTGTTAAGAGTGTGTAATATTGGTAGGAAATTTTAAAGGGTAAATTGTTCTTAAATAGAAGTGTAACGTTAGATAGTAAAGGTGTATCTACCTAGAGTCTAATTGTGGTATAATTTTGGTAAGAATGAAAGTGAGGCATTGTATGCGTATTAAATCATTCGATGAACTGACCATTCAGGACAATTTTATCTTTCAAAAGGTCATGTTAAAGAAACCGATTTGTAAGGCTGTGTTGGAACGGTTGCTGGATATTTCTATCAAGGATATTGTTTACATTCAGGAGGAGAAAACTCTGGATGTGAGTTTGGAAACGAAAAGTGTTCGTTTAGATGTGTATGTGAATGATGACAGAGGAACTGTATTCAATATCGAAATGCAAACCAGCAAGGATATGGAAGAACTGGTAAAGCGCACGCGCTTTTACCAAAGTATTTTAGATATGTATCACTTGCAAAAAGGCCAGAAGTATATGAGCCTAAATGATTCGTATATTATTTTTATTTGCACTTTTTCGGTGTTTAGTGGAGATCGCCATAAGTATACGTTTAGGAATATTTGCATGGAAGAACATGATATCCTGTTGAATGATGGGGCTACAAAATTATTTTTAAGTACGAAGGGTAAAATGGATGATATTTCAAAACCGTTACAAAGGTTTCTGGATTATGTGGATGGTCAAACTGCATCGGATGAGTTACTACGAGATATTGAAAATGCCGTAGATGAAGCAAAACATTGTGAGGCTTGGAGGGAGGAATATTCAATGCTATCAATGGATCATTATACATACTGGAAAGAAGGTGTAGCCGAGGGTCGGGCAGAAGGACGCGCAGAAGGTCTAGCCGAAGGCTTGGCCAAGGGGGAATCTCGTGGCAAATCTCAAGTCGCAATTCAGATGTTACGTAAGAAATTGTCCTTAGAAATGATTGCTGAGGTTACTAACTTTACTGTAGAAGAAGTAAAAGCTATTGCGAAAGAGCATGCTTTAATGTGATGTTATATTATAAATATTAAGAATTAGACTCTTCTGTTTCTATAGTTATAAATCCTACAAGAAAAAACACCAAGAAAATTAGATTTGTAAAATCTTATGTTTTCTTGGTGTTTGTCAGTTTTAGATGTATTTAACCAGTTCTCTATGCCTTTATTATATCGGTATGAAAGTTTTACGATAAGTTTATCAATTATAACTAATTATCATAGTAATGCTTTAGTATACAAAGTATGCATAATAACTTATTTATGTACATATGAGTATGTACGAAATACAAATAACGATGTATAATATAGTAAGTTTATTGATACATATTATTGATTTAGGGACTCTTATGAATAAGAAATTATGTTTCCTTATTTCTCCTGAGTAATAATTAGTATTTCTAGTACTTACCGAGTGTGTAAGTGAATAAAAGACCTCCTTAGTTGGACTAAGGGGGTTTTTCTGTGTTTTTAAGGTGCTATAGATTCTATATAATTTGGTAAGAGGACTATAAGCATCGTATAGAAAAGAGGTAAGCATGAAAATTACACGTCATGTATCAGCAGTGATGGCTGCATTAGTAGTAACAGGAATGTCTTATTCCACAATGGCTACAGATATTACTAAGTATAGTGATAAAGCAGAAAACTTAATTGGTTTATCGATGGGCTCTCAAAAGCAAATGGAACCTGAGGTTAAGCATATAGAAGACACGTTGACCGTCAATGTACATGGTAAAAGCTTGATGGAAATGGAGAACGGTAAAAGTAAAAGTAAAAATGTAGCAGGGATTTTTATTGGATTCGGATCTCAATTGACCATAGATAAAGATCTTATTGTACGATTACAAAATGATGCACCAGCAGATAAAAGAGAATTGGGACATTATTATATGAGTGCTGTCTATGCTGGTCTTGGTGGTAAGGTGCCACATCATAATGATAATCCTAACAGAGACTATGGTGATAGCAATATTCATGTGAAAGGCAATGTAGATATTGACGCTGTGGGAGTAGGATTACAAGCTAATCACCGAGGCCATATTATCGTTGATGGCGGTGGTCGTATTATAACGCATCCTGTTACAACGTCAGATATCTATTCTGTTGTGGCATAAGAGGGCGATGTCTATGTGAATGCAGGTACCGATGGTAAACACCCAGGTACGAAAGATTTGGTGGCTGTTGGTAATGTAGGGTTAATTAATAAAGATTATGGTGATAATCCAAATCCTAATGAAGCGCCAGCAAATATCGGACTCGCTTTTACAACCTCTAATTCTAGTCTTACTGGTGCTGTGTTAAATGAATATGCTGAAAGTAATAATAATCCACATAATTCTGGTGCCGATATCTATTTACAAAATGGTGCTACTTGGAATAATGAATGGATTGGTAAGGATCGACCTACACCAAAAAAACCACGTCCATCAGGAGATAATGTAGCATACTTATATAAAGGCAGTAAAGTTCGTAATCTTGTAGGTGGTACAAATCCAACTGCAGCAGGCATAATTCATCCTATCGATGCTCGCCCTATTACGATTCAAAACTATAGTGGTTTTGTAAATGCTGATTATAAAACAGGTGTGCCAGCCAGCGAAGCGGGCAATGGCCAAATCATCATCCAACATGCTGCTGATCATAGTCACATCACTATACAAGGTGATAGTGCTAAGAATTTGACTGACGATGCAAGTTATCTTGAAGAAATGAAATCCTTAGCCACTAAATTACAATATACGGGAAATGATACGAAACTAGCTGCAGCTGTTCAAGTTAATGAAGGTATTACAAGACCGGCTGCTATGACTGAACTTGGTGCAAATGCATTTGATGCACACGGTAATCTTGTTGTTGCTGATACTGCGACTGTCACACATGCTAGTGAATCTTCCTTGGTAAGTGGTACGAAATCTGCTCTTACATCTACAGCGATAGCTTGGCACAATACTACGAACGATTTACAACGTCGTTTAGGGGATCTTCGTTTGACTAATACGAACCAAGGTGTATGGGCTAAATACATCGGTGGCAAATCTAACATGACAAATGGTGCCGATACTCATATGACATATAATGGTGTACAAGTTGGTTATGATCATAAGGTATCCAATGATTGGATTTTTGGTGGCGTCTTAGATTACAGTACGTCTAGCAACTCCTATGCCGTTGGCAACGGAGACAGCAAAATCGCTGGTATTGGGTTATATGGTACAAAACAACATGATGATGGACGTTACTTAGATATCATCGCTCGTGGAAGTCGCTTGTCCAATACTTACAAACTTCACTCACTAGGGGGACATCAATTGAATGGGGATTATCATACATTTGGTACCTCTTTCAGTGCTGAGTACGGTAAACGTATTAAGAAACAAAATGGTGTCTACATGGATCCTAGTGTAGAATTCATTGTAGGTCGTTTGAATGGCGTGTCCTATGATGCTAATGTTGTTGGTGGTGGCTCTATGCATGTGAAAGCGGACGCTGTTAATTCTGCTGTAGGTCGATTGGGCTTTGGCATTGGCAGAGAAACACAAACATCCAATATCTTTGCGAAACTCACATTGGCTCATGAATTCTCTGGTAAGGTGAATACAAGATATTCAGCACCAGGTAATCCAACAGTGCATACAGAACTTGATTTGAAAGATACATGGCTTGATGCTGAAATTGGAGGATCCTGGAGCGTTCGTCCAAGTACATATGTATATGGTACATTCACTAAAAACTTTGGTGCTACTATAGACAATACATGGCGTGTTGATGCGGGAGTACGTTATAACTTCTAAGTAAATCTTGCACTAATAGGGACTGTAACAAAATGTAATATAGTTAAAAATCTTACTTTTAAGAATAAGCGATACAATAGGTTTCCCCCAGTTGTATCGCTTTTGATTTTGTAATATAGATGCTTGTATTTCTACCTCCCTGTCTAGTATGTATGGTATAATAATTTAATACTAGTGCGACTAGTTTTTATAGATTGTAATGATATGACATAGCTATTATGTATAGTAATAGCGTAGTAAATATAGGCAGTAGTGCTGTTAGGAAGGTTTGAGGTTTTCATGGATACGTTTATTGTGGGTCGTAATGCTGTGCGTGAGGCGCTAAAATCAGATCGTGGGATTCATCGTATTTTAGTGGCGGAAGGTAAGCAAGGTGGCTCGCTTTCAGAGATATTGGGTTTGGCAAAGTCTAAGGGCATAGAGGTTCGTCGTGTGAAGGAACGGGATTTACAGAAATATCCTAGTGATGTGCCGAATCAAGGTGTGGTAGCCTTGGTGAATGCGGTGAAGTTCCAAGAATTGCAAGATGTGTTGCTGGCATGTACGGAAGAACATCCGTTGTTAATTGTAACGGATGGTGTGGAAGATCCTCATAATATGGGTGCTATCATTCGTACGGCTGAGTGTGTAGGTGCTACGGCGGTGCTAATTCCTAAACGTCATAATGCGCCTATTAATGCCACTGTAAGTAAAACATCTGCAGGGGCTGTGGAATCGATTCCATTGGTGCAAATTGGCAATGTAGCGCAGACGATTGAGCAATTGAAAGCGCAAGGATTCTGGGTGATGGGTGCTCATATGGATGGAACTGTGATGTATGATGTGAACATGACGGGTCCTATTGTGTTGGTCATTGGCAATGAGGGAAAAGGTTTAAGTCGTTTGACGAAAGAGTTGTGTGATGTATTAGTAACGATTCCCATGTTTGGTACTATTAACTCTTTGAATGCCTCTGTGGCAGCAGCCATTCTTTTATATGAAGCGAGACGTCAACGATAATAGGTATACTATGAAAAAAGATATTTTAATTGTAGATGGGTATAATGTTATTTTTGACTGGCAAGATTTGAAATCTCTTAGTAAAGAGTCTTTAGAGCATGCGCGGTTGGAACTTCGTCATCGTTTGCTCAATTATGGTAGTTATAAGGGCTATAAGATTATTCTTGTTTTTGATGGAAAGCATGCTCCTTTCACAGCTGATGAACAGAGAATTTCTGGGGATTTCATCGAGGTTTTTACAGGCACTCATGAAACGGCAGATGCGTATATTGAGCGTGAAGTATTTAGTAAAAAGGGTCAATATAAGACAATCTATGTAGTCACAAGCGATGGGGAAGAGCAAAGTCAAATTCTAGGGTTTGGAGGTCTTCGTATATCTGCCCGTGAATTGCGTCATCAAATGGAACTGGCAAAGCAAGATGAGCGTAAACGCTATACGGGGCATCATAGACGAGATGCCATGACATTACAACGCAATGAACTAGGGGCCCATATTGATGGAGATGTGGCTGAAAAATTAGAACGTATGAGACGAGGGGAGCTATAAAAAAAGAGGGTTAACTAAGAGAAACTACATTTCTCCTTGTTAACCCTCTTTTAGAGTTCATTATAGAGCATTTACTTTAGCCGCTAAGTTGGATTTTTTGCGAGCTGCAGTATTTTTATGAAGAACGCCTTTGGAGGCTGCTTTATCAATTACGCTTGTAGCATGAACTAGTGCATTTTTAGCTTCTTCTACAGCGCCTGCTTGAACAGCTTCTACAGTCTTACGAGTAGCTGTACGAATTTGAGATTTTACAGCAGAGTTTTTCGCACGACGTTCAGCATCCGTCTTTACGCTTCTAATACTGGATTTAATATTTGGCAATTGAGTCACCTCCTTGTGATGTACTGTATTATTACTAAAGTAGTATATCATAGGGGTGATAGTTTTGCAACTTTTTTTTGTAGGTTCTCTTGTGAAAGTACTGTATGTACCTAGGGTTTATTAGTTGTATGTGTAGATTTTATTCCCACGTAGTCAGGGGAAATATGATATAATGAAAAATACATACATCAGTAAATAGGAGATATATCGATGAAAAAATTAATGATTATAGATGGCAGCAGTTTATTATATCGTGCATTTTTTGCACTACCACCATTACAAAATGCATTAGGAGTTCCTACGAATGCGGTATATGGTTTTTTAACTATGTTATCAAAGCTCTATGAAGAAATCAATCCCGATTACATTGCAGTGGCATTTGATAAAGGTAAACAAACATTCCGTATGGATATTTACGAAGACTATAAAGGAACTCGTCAAAGTGCGCCTGATGAGTTGCGACCACAATTTAGTTTAATTCGCGAAGTCTTGGAATCCTTAGGGATTATTGTCATTGAAGAAGAAGGATTTGAAGGCGATGATATCATTGGTTCTTTAAGTAAAAAATGGGGCTCTTCAGACCTTTCAGTTCATATTATTACTGGCGATAGAGATAATTTGCAATTAGTCGATGAGTATACCAGTGTGTTTTTAACGAAAAAGGGCATCACGGACATGCTTCATGTGACGATGGCTAATATGGAAGAACTCTATGGGTATGGTCCTCAAATGGTTATTGAAATGAAATCTCTTATGGGAGATTCTTCTGATAATATCCCAGGGGTGCCTGGTGTTGGTGAGAAAACAGCACTTAAATTGTTGAATCAATATGGTACATTAGAAGGTGTGTATGAGCATATTGAGGAACAAAAGGGAAAATTGAAAGAACGATTAGTAGACAATAAAGACTTAGCGTTCATCTCCCATCAACTAGCTACCATCAAAACAGATATGGAAATGCCGTATACACTAGAGCAATTTGTTCCTGTTGTACATCGTGGCGAAGTGACACCTTTATTTGAAAAGTTGGGCTTTCACGCAGTAACACCAAGACTATTAAAGGCTATGGGTGTTTCAGAAGAAGGGACATTATTCGATCAATTCTTAGCTTCACCAGCAGAAGAAATTGAATTAACTCATGTTACAGAAGTACCACGAGAATTTTATGAAAATAAAATAATCAGCGTTGTTCTAAAAGAGGCAGGAACACATCCATTTAGGACGATAGAAGCCTTATATCTATATAATGGGGAAACCCAATTAGTTGTGAATGGATTTGTAGATGTAGCACATTTAGAAACAGTCTTTGAAGGGGCCAAGGAACTTGTTACAGATAATGCAAAATTGTTATTTGAAGTGTTAGGTACTGAAACAACAGGTCGTATTTCTATTATGAAAGAAGATACTGTTCATATCAAAGATGTCACATTAATGGCGTATTTACTCGATCCTACACGAGCAAACTATGGTATGACCTATTTATGTGAACGATTTGGACAACCTGCCATTCCTGCTACGGAAAATGAAACAGAGTGGGCTTTACAAGCACAAGCTTTATACCATATGCATGAGAAAGCTATGGAAGAGATGCAAACAGCCGGTGTGTGGGATCTATATAGAGATATTGAATTGCCATTATTACGTACTCTATGTGTACTAGAAAAAAATGGTATTTACATGGATGTAGACCAATTACACACTACATTGGAACGCTTTAAAGTAGAAGTTTCAGAATTACAAGAAAAAATTTATGCTTTAGCAGGGGAATCTTTCAACATTAATTCGCCGAAACAATTGGGTGTCATTTTATTTGAAAAGTTGCAACTGCCTGTGATCAAGAAAACGAAAACAGGCTATTCTACAGATGCGGAAGTCCTAGATATGCTCAGAAATGACCATGAAATTGTGGCGCAAATCTTGGCCTATCGTTCAGTGGTAAAATTGGTATCCACTTACTTAGAGGGATTTGAAGGACTTGTGAATCCTCATACTAACCGGATTCATACTTCTTTTAATCAAATGGTAACAGCCACAGGTCGTTTGAGTAGCTCGGATCCAAATTTGCAAAATATTCCAGTACGCAGTGAAAAAGGTCGTGAAATCCGTGCCTTATTCAAGCCAAACGATGGTTTTGATATGTTCGTCAGCGCCGATTATTCACAAATTGAATTGCGTATTTTGGCGCATTTATCAGAGGATCCAGCCTTAATTCAGGCCTTCCAAAATGGTGAAGATATTCACCGTTTTACAGCGGCAGAAGTATTAGGGAAATCCTTAGAAGAGGTAACGCCACTGGAGCGTTCTCATGCAAAGGCTATTAACTTCGGTATTATTTATGGTATTAGTGACTTTGGCTTGTCTCGTGACTTAGGTATTACAAGAGCAGAAGCAAAAGAATATATTGAGTTATATTTCAGTCGCTATCCACAAATTAAGTTCTATATGGACCGCATGGTGCAAGAAGCCCATGAAACTGGAACTGTACGCACTATGTTTGGCCGTGTTCGCCCATTACCTGATATTAATAACCGTAACTTTAGCCGTAGATCCTTTGCGGAGCGTACAGCTATGAATACACCAATTCAAGGGACAGCGGCAGACATTATTAAGTTAGCCATGAACCAAGTAGAACAAGCGCTAGAAGAGCAAGGCTTACAATCCCGTATTTTATTACAGGTACATGATGAACTAGTGCTAGAAGTAGTAGAATCGGAACAAGCGCAAGTAGAAACTCTGTTGCGTAATTGTATGGAACAAGTAGTAACATTACGAGTGCCATTGCAGGTAGATGTGCACAGTGCACAGAACTGGGCAGATGTAAAATAATAGAATTTTATAATTTCGATGCTATCGTTTGTGTAAAAATAGTTAAGTATGAGTAGAATCAAATGTGGGGTGTAAATATGTATAAAATCGGACTCACAGGAGGCATTGCGTCTGGTAAAAGTACAGTGTTACGATGGTTACAAAAAAAAGGTGTTCCCTATATTGATGCAGATGTAGTGGCTAGAGAAGTTGTTGAGCCAGGAACACCAGGTTTGCAAGAATTGGTACAGGCTTTTGGACCTAATACAGTGCTAGAAGACGGCACATTACATCGTGCTTATATTGGTAGTCTTGTATTTTCAGATTCCAAAGCATTGGAGACCATCAATTCTATATTGCAACCCCATATTAGACATCGTATACAAGAATTGACAGAAGAATGGGAAGCAAAGGGAAAACAGGCTGTTATCTATGATATACCATTGATGTTCGAAACAGATTGGCATACACAGATGGATGAAATTTGGCTTGTGTACGTAAACCCTGTGACACAACTAGAACGTTTGATGAAACGAAACTCTTACTCTGAACAAGAAGCGCTAGACCGAATCCATAGTCAAATGAGTTTAGAGGAAAAACGTGATTTAAGTACAGTGGTCATAGATAATTCTGGGACTATGAAACAATTAGAAAAACAATTACGTAAATTATGGAAAACAGCGAAAATTCACTTTCAGAAGGAGGAACTATGAGGGTATCCACAGCATTTGCTTGGTTAATCGTTGTTCTTACGGCCTACTATGTGCAATATGGACAACCCTATTTAGCCAGACAGTATGCGTATCCGTTAGTGTATGAAAGCGCAGTAATGAAAAATGCATCTACCTACCATGTACGACCATCTATGGTTGCGGCTGTTATCTATACGGAGAGTAAATTTGATACAAATGCAAAATCTTTACCAGGAGCCATTGGATTGATGCAGTTGATGCCTGAAACAGCGCACTGGATTGGAGAACAATTAAATCAGTCTAGCCTGTCCGACCAAGACATTAAAGAACCGAACACGAACATACAATTAGGGACTTGGTATTTATCATATTTATTAGAAGAGTTCAAAGGTAATGAAATTTTAGCCTTAGCAGCCTATAATGCAGGACGTGGTCATGTGGAGGAATGGATGCAGACCTATGGTTGGGATGATAATTTTGATGATGTAGACAAAATTCCATTTCCAGAAACAAAAGATTACGTGAAACGCGTGATGGCACATGAAGCACAGTATCAATCATTATATAGTCAATTACGATAAGGAACGAATCCATGGATGCAATCATAAAAGAATGTGAAACCCTCGATTTATCATGGTTAGAACCCACCATTGGAGACTTTCACTTAGTGGTGGAACAACAAGCCATATCATCTACTGTATATAGTCTCTTTTATTATACAAATGACAAAAATTGGCGTTGGTCAGTTCTCTATGATACAGAAGTAGGGGATTATATGGTGCGTATTACAGTGCCTTTAGTAGAGTTTGTAGATATTGCTTTCATACGAGAGTCTTTAACACCATTTTTGGAGAACTTAAAAGCCAATTATAAAGCATCTATAATGACACGATTCATGGAGCCTCAAAAGGGATTTGTGTACGAATATAAGAAAAAGGGTATACCCCAGTGGAATTATGGAGAGGTATTACCACAAATAGTCGAAGGGTATCATTTAGATGTGACGCCGCATACAGCATTAGATATGATTAATGGTTCTTATATTATTGGTACCTATATCAAAGATAATGAGGAAACAGGAGTCGTCTTATTTTATAATACATTCCGAGATGAATTTTTTGGTGAAACTAGACAACAAGGGTATCCAGGAATTACACATGACTTGGATGCGACCACGATAGATAAATTTGAGCAAGCTTTGACGAATCATTTGCAAGAAGTATTACTTAGTTTATAACCTGCCTATATTATTTACTAAGATAAATGGTACATTTTTAGGTAGTATGTAATAGTAATACTTTTGTATAGTGAACAGACATAGGATAGGGGAAGTATTTTGGAACAGATTCGAATAGAAAAACTAGGAAAATCCTTTGGGGTACGAGAAATCTTTTCTAATGTATCTTTTACCATACGACAAGGAGAACGTCTCGCTTTAGTTGGCCCGAATGGGGCTGGTAAATCGACGTTGATGAAATGCATACTTGGCATAGAAGAACATGATGCGGGGATCATTGTGAAAGACAGTAGTATCACCATTGGCTATTTACAACAAGATGTCAATTTAGGTGATGCTAGTTTAGAAGAAGAAATTCAAACGGCTTGGGCTGATGTACAGCACTTAGAATCCCAGTTACAAGCGTTAACGACAGAATTAGAACATCGAAATGCCACAGAACAGGACTTGCGTCGTTTATCCTATTTACAAGAGCGATTGGAATGGCTTGGTGGATATGATTATGAAAAACAAAGCCAACGTATTGCTTATGGTTTAGGATTTAGTGACGAAGATTTAAAGAAGAAAGCTAGTGAATTTTCGGGGGGACAAAAAACGCGTATTAACTTGGCGAAAGCCTTGGTGCGCCGACCTGACTTTTTATTTCTTGACGAGCCTACGAACCATCTAGATATGCCCATGTTAGAGTGGTTAGAGGGATATTTAAAATCCTACAAAGGTGGTATTGTCATCATCAGCCATGACCGATATTTCTTAAATCAAGTGGCCACAGAAGTGGTGGAATTATCTCATCATAAAGTGCATACCTATAAAGGTAATTATAGCCAGTTCTTGAAACAACGAGAACAGCAACGAGTGGCGTACCAACGTGCCTATGAAAAACAACAGGAACACATTCGTAAAACGGAAGAATATATTGACAAATATCGAGCGGGCATAAAATCTAAAATGGCTCGTGGTCGTCAATCACAGTTAGATAGACTTGAGCGATTAGAGGCACCAGACCAAGATAGAGAGTTCGCTTTTACCTTTCCTAAACCAGAAATGAGTGCAGACCGAGTGTTGATGGTGGAAGATGTGTCTATTGGATATGATGTAGAACATCCAGTGGCTACACATATTACAACAACGCTACGTCGAGGAGATGTGGTAGGATTAATTGGTGCGAATGGAGCTGGAAAATCGACTCTTGTAAAAACAATTATGGGGGAACTTAATACACTGGATGGATCGATTACCACTGGAAATCGTGTGCAGACAGGCTATTTCTCGCAAGAACATGAAGAGTTACATCCTACTTGGTCTGTGTTACAAGAGATTATGGCTCCTTATGATATGTCAGAAGAATCTGCCCGCAGCGTATTAGGAGCCTTTCAATTTAGAGGGGATGATGTGTTCAAATTAGTAGGCGATTTATCAGGGGGAGAACGGGCAAGGGTAGCCTTATTACAGTTATTTTTAGAAGGTCGTAACTTCTTAATCCTTGACGAACCGACAAATCATTTAGATATCCCTACACGAGAAACAGTGGAACAAGCCTTACAACAGTTTGAAGGAACTTTGTTAATCATCTCCCATGACCGGTATTTGTTAGATGCAGTGGCTAAACGCATTGTGGTCTTAGATAATGGTGGCATTGAAGAGTTCCATGGTAATTATTCGTATTATAAAGAAAAACTGTTGGAACGGTCTGTGTTAGCAGCCCAACGATTAGAAGCGGAGCAGATGAAGTGCAACAATATGTCCAGCAATACAGCAGGAAAGGTTAACAATGCTGGAGATACAGCAGTGAGTACTGATTCTAATGCTGATATACATACTGGTACATCAGAGGTTGCTATAACAGAGGAACAACATACTAGCCATTCAGAAGCAGTGACAGCCCCTAAAAAGAAAACGAATTCTTTCATGCTAGAAAAGGAATTAGCTAAAGTAGAGTCAGATATTGCACGGTATGAGGCGACTGTTAAAATGTATACGGTACAGCTACAGGCCCCATCTATACAAGGAGATATTTCAGAATATGAACGATTATCTCAAGAGTTGGCCAATACAACATCACAGTTAGAGACCCTCTATGAACGGTGGGAACACCTTAGTGAAGAGGCTTAGGAGGTTTCTATGAAAGGTCGTTTTGCACCCAGCCCTACAGGACATATGCATGTAGGAAATTTGTGGGTAGCATTTTTGTCCTATTGGTCTGCACGCCGCCAAGATGGTGAATATATAGTGCGCATAGAAGATGTAGATACACAACGGTCTAAACCAATCTATGCAGACCATATATTAGAAGATTTATCTTGGCTTGGTTTTACTTGGGACGAAGCACCTACGTATCAATCCCAACGATTGGATCTATATGAGCAATATTTACAAGAATTGCGTAGCCAAAAACGGTTATATCCATGTTATTGTAATCGAGCTCGTTTACAGGAAATCAGTAGCGCTCCTCATCAAGGTGAAGCCCATCATGTGTACGATGGATATTGTTTAACCCATGAGCCGACTATAGGTGAAAGACCTCCTTCTTGGCGCTTTCATATGGAGAATATAAGAGGGTCCTTTCAGGATGTATATCGAGGAGCGGTAGATTATGAAATCCAATCTTGTAGTGATGATATTGTGTTAAAACGTTGGGATGGAATGATTGCCTATCATTTGGCAGTGGTCATTGATGATTATGAGATGGGGGTCACAGAAGTCATTCGAGGCAATGATTTATTACCTGTGACGGGTCATCAAATTGCGTTAGGTCAGACATTTGGATTTCCTAAATTACAATATGGTCATGCCCCTATGCTAGTGGATGCAGAAGGGTATCGACTGTCTAAACGGCAACAAAGTATCACCATACGTGATCTGCAGAACCAAGGGGCTACACCAGAGAGACTGTGGGCATGGTTTGCATTAGAAACGGGACTACTCACAACGGGAGACCTACCAATTTGCAGGAAAGTCACACTTTCAGAGTTACTCACAATTGACATTCTAAAAAACCTATTAGAACAAGATACAATTAAATTGACAAATTTCGATATTATGGTATGATAGTACAGTAATGAGGTGATGCGCATGTCAATGGAAACAGCGATCAAAGAAAAAACGTGGGCCGTCTTAGGCGCCACAACAAGAACCGATAAGTTCGGATATAAGATTTTCAAACATCTTGTGAATAAAGGATATACAGTGTATCCAGTGAACCCTAATATTACATCTATTGATGGCATACAATGCTATCCAAGTTTACATGAGTTGCCGGTAGTCCCTACTGTGGTTGACTTTGTAGTGCCAGAAAAAATTGGATTAGAAGCCTTAGATAGTTGTAAAGAGTTAGGGATTAAGACCGTTTGGCTACAACCAGGTGCGGATAAACCGGCAGTAGTGAAAAAGGCAACTGAATTAGGTCTTGAAGTGATTCAAGATTGTGTATTGATTCAAATCTAATAGGAGGCTTACATGAGCGCAATTATTGATGTAACATCTGCAAATTTTAAAGAAGTAGTAGCAACAAATGATAAAGTAACTGTTGTAGATTTCTGGGCACCATGGTGTGGATACTGTGTTCGCATGATGCCAGTATATGATGAATTGGCAGCTGCATTGGGTGACAAAGTGACATTAACAAAAGTAAACACTGACGAACAACCTGAATTGGCACAATTCTTCAAAATTGAAATCCTTCCTACATTTGCTATCTTCAAAAATGGTGAAATCGTAGATCGTAAAATCGGTTTTATTCCATTAGAAGAATTAAAAGCAGCTGTAGAAGCTCATCTATAATACATAGGGACTGTAGGGAACCATAACTAACTTTCATAGGCTATGACCCACTTTTCTCACTGTTTTTATACTGTCACTTGCCGTATAATGAGTATGGCAAGTGATTTTTTTTAGTAGAAAGGATTGAGTATTGTATGATTATTTTATTAGGATTTATCCTCCTTTTAGCTTGCTTAATTGTTGGTGTCAGACATGGTGGCTTAGGATTAGCTGCTGTATCGGGCATTGGTCTTGCTATTTACGTATTCGTAATTGGTCTTGTACCAGGTAAACCACCAATTGATGTAATGCTAACGATTATGGCAGTAGTCACATGTTCTGGTTTCTTACAAGCATCCAAAGGTTTGGATGTTATGCTTGTATACGCAGAGAAATTTCTTCGTAGCAATCCAAAACAAATTACTATATTAGCGCCAATCACAACATGGTTCTTAACTGTGTTATGCGGAACAGGTCACGTAGTATATACGATGTTCCCAATCATCTATGATATTTCTATCAAAGAAGGGATTCGTCCAGAACGCCCAATGGCGGTAGCATCTGTAGCGTCTCAAATGGGGATATGTGCGTCCCCAGCATCCGTTGCGGTTGTATCTGTAGTAGCTATGTTGGGGGCAGTCAACTTTCCAGCTAGTGTGGTAACGATTTTATCCATTACGATTCCAGCTACCTTTGTAGGTGTTATCGTAGCTGGTGTCTGGAGTATGCGTCGTGGTAAGGAATTGGCGAACGATCCAGATTTCCAAGCACGTATTCAAGATCCTGAACAACGGGCTTATATCTATGAAGAAAATAAAGAAGCTAGTATTGTGAAGGAACTACCTCGCACAGCATACTGGGCAACGATTATTTTCTTACTCGGTATTTTAGTTATCGCCTTATTTGGTAGTTTCCCTAACCAATTATTGCCATTAGTTCCTAATGCAAAAGGTGTATGGAAACCATTATCCATGACTCCGACTATTCAAATTGCTATGCTTGTGATGGCATCCTTAATTCTTCTTGTATGTAAGGTAAAAGTGAGCGATGTAACAAGTGGTTCTGTCTTCAAATCTGGTATGATTGCCGTTGTGTCTGTATACGGTGTAGCGTGGATGGCAGAAACCTATTTCGGGGCCTATATTCCACAATTTAAAACGACTTTATCTACTGTGGTAGTAGAGCATCCATGGACCTATGCACTTGTATTATTTATCATTTCTAAATTGGTTAATTCCCAAGCAGCAGCACTTGCTATCGTTGTACCAATGGGCTTGAGTGTAGGTGTGGATCCATTGATTGTATTATCTTTTGTACCAGCATGTTATGCGTACTTTGTATTGCCAACGTATCCATCTGACTTAGCATGTATTGGTTTTGACCGTTCTGGTACAACACGAATTGGTAAATTTGTTATTAATCATAGCTTTATTATTCCTGGTATTATCGGGGTATTTACAAGCTGTGTAGTTGGCTATTTTATCGCTCATGCTATGTTTTAATGGGATATAGATTGAGAATAGAATATCTAAAATTCAATAGCTATTGGCAATGGTAATCTAGTAATGCTATAATTTTACGAGGGTAACTAAATTGTATGAATCTATATTGTTTAGTTACCCTTGCTAGTATATAGCATCTGTTTAGTATTAGTTGAGTAAGCACAAGCGTATAAGGAGAAGTACTATGTCAACTAACAAATTGGGCCTTTTGAGTATCATACTTCTAGGGGTCAACGCAATCATTGGAACCGGGATTTTCTTGCTTCCTGGTAAAGCCGCTGCCTTGGTAGGGGTGAACAGTTTATGGGTTATCGTATTTGATGCTCTATTGGTTATGTCTATTGCCTTATGTTTCGCTGAAATGGGCGGCATGTTCAATAAGAACGGTGGTCCTTATGTGTATGCCAAAGAAGCATTTGGTAACTTCGTAGGCTTTGAAGTTGGTTTTATGAAATGGGCTATTGCAACGATTGCATGGTCTGCTATGGCAGTAGGGTTTGCCACAGCACTTGGTGCCGTTTGGGAACCAGCTAGTACAGAGATGGGTAAAAATGTCATCGCTACATTGATCATCGTGGTACTTGGCATCATGAATATCATGGGTGTTAAGATTTCTAAAATCATCAACAATATCGTAACCATCGGTAAATTATTGCCATTGATTTTCTTCATCCTCGTAGGTATTTTCTATGTGAAAGGCGTTAACTTCGCGCCAATGGAATCTGTACCAGATATGACTCAAGCAAGTTTTGGTGCTGCAGCATTGATCATTTTCTACGCTTTCACAGGATTTGAATCCATTGCGGTAGCAGCAGAGGATATGGAAAACCCTGAACGCAATGTACCGAAAGCGATTATTCTTGTGTTAACGCTAGTATCCATTGTGTATATCTTGATCCAAGCGATTTGTATTGGTATCATGGGTGATTCCCTTGTTACATCTAAAACTCCAGTGGCAGATGCGGCGTTCGTATTCATGGGACCTTTAGCAAAAGCTATCGTTACAGCTGGTACATTGATTTCTATCGGTGGTATTAATGTAGCTTCTTCTTTCTTAGCACCACGTTCTGGCGTAGCTATGGCGGATGATGGATTAATTCCTAAAGTAGTGTCTAAACGTAATAAAAAAGATGCTCCTTATGTAGCTATCATCGTTACTGTAGTATTTGCAGTGGCATTATCTTGGACTGGTAGTTTCGAAAAATTGGCAGCTATTTCCGTAGTATCTCGTTTTGCTCAATACTTGCCTACATGCTTGGCAGTAATTGTATTCAGAAACAAACGCCCAGATATGGCGAGAACATTCCGTGTACCATTGGGACCAGTCATTCCAGTATTAGCAGTTGTAGTTAGTATCTGGTTGTTAACACAATCTTCCTTGGAAAAAGTATTCTGGGGACTTGGTGGTTTAGTAGTAGGTGCTGTATTGTACTACATTATGAACCGCAACGAAAAACAAGCGGCTTAGTCGTCTAACATGGTAACCCTAATAAGATATATACAGGTTACTAATAGTAGAGGGCTAAAACTAGGTTATGAATATTTGAGCCACTTTACATAACTAATGTATATAAAAGTAAGAAATATAAGCAGGTAATGTTATCAGTTTTGATGGATACATAAAACCTGCTTATGTTTTTTGTATAATTGTGAACTTACGTTATTAGGAGATGATAAGAGAGGATACTTACAAAAAATGATAAGGGATTTCTTTGATTTTAGATGATATTAGAAAAAAGAATAATTTTCACTGATTTTTCATATATGGACTAGGTAAATGTGGTATAATTAAGGTACTGTCTAAAGGAAAACTATCCAGTGCAACATAGATTGGAGTGAGATATTTGCGTAAGTTATTTGCCCTATTGGGTATGTTAGTATTGGTGTTACCAGTTCTGTTTGGAGCCTCAAGGGCTGCCAATGTGACAGATCTTCATTGGGTGACGAGAAATGATGCGCCAATTCCTTTCGTGAGAATGGTCTTTAGTTTGTCTAGTCCTGTTCATGCAACGGCATCTATTAGTGCTAGTGGCACATCCACCACATTGGTATTGAAAAATGCCACTCTTACTGGGGTGCCTACGTCGATCGTGATGGATGATGGTATTGCGAAAAGTGCTACACTTTCACAGCAAGGATCGGACACGGTGGTGAAAATTGAAACACCGAAGGCCATTGATGTGGAAGATTTGAAAGTATTTACCTTAAAAAAAGACACTGTAAATAACAAACCATATCGGATGGTGGTGGATATTCAGAAAAAAGGAGTAGCCCCACGAGATAATTATTATGGTAAAAAGCCAGCAACCCCAGTGGCTGAGAAAGCACCAGCCAGGGTAGCTGAGGCGAAAGCGACACCTACGAGAGTGACCGAGGCAAAACCGGCACAAAAAGCGGCTGACAAAGGGGCAGCGAAATCTGTTGCAAAATCAGCGAAGCCAGCTAAAGCAACACCGAAACAGCCAGTGGTATTACCGACAGTGCCAGAAAAACCGAAACCGCAAGTCGTGAATTACCGAACAACAGGTGGTATAAAGGGTAAGGTAATTGTCCTCGACCCTGGTCATGGTGGGAGTGATCCAGGAGCCATTGGACCAACGGGTTTACAAGAAAAGCAAGTGACATTGCCTATTGCTGAATATTTAAAGTCCATCCTAGAAGCAAAGGGTGCTAAAGTCATTTTAACTCGTACTACAGACGTAGATGTGTATGGACCACATGCGAGTGGTGTAGATGAATTGCAAGCACGTGTGAATGTAGCGAATGGCAACCAAGCTGATGCATTTATTAGTATTCACATTAACTCCTTCTCGAATCCGAATGTAGGAGGTATTGCCACCTATTATTTCGATGAATCTGATCAGTCTAAAAAATTAGCAACTGCTGTGCAAGGGCAAATTGCGGAACATAGCGGGTTCAATGGTGACCGAGGGATTCAACCAGGGAATTTATATGTCCTACGTCATTCTTTGATGCCATCCATTTTGGTAGAATTAGGTTTTATTTCTAATCCTAAGGAAGAAGGACACTTAAAAGAATCAGAAACACAGAAAGCCTTTGCTAGAGAATTGGCAAAAGGATTGGAACTATATTTTGGAGGTTAATTCATGAAACAATCATTACGCTATGGCTTAGTGGCTATCATGAGCGTATGTGTTATAGCCTTGGCGGGTTGTAATTCCCAAGATTTAAAACTAGATTTAGGAAAACAAACAACAGCGCAAACGGCTACATCAGAAGACAAGAAGGCCTTGGACAAAATGACAAACATCGTGGTCTATGTACCGCGCCAAGATGGGAAAGGTGTTATGCCACAATCGATTACAATCGATAAAGAACGTAAAACCGTAAAAGATGCCATCAATTTAATGATTGAACAAGATGGCCGTGCTGATTATCCAGTTTTTGCAAAAGGTACAAAAGTGGTAGAAACGGCGAAGCATGATGGTACGGTTACTGTGGTATTGAATGATGACTTTTTGCAGGGGGCAACAGGCTTAACAGCTACACTTCGCATCGCAGCCATCGTTAATACGGCGGTGGAATTTGATGGGGTCCATAAGGTCTACGTGAAAGTAAAAGGCGTTACCTTGCCGACCTACGGTAATATTGACTTAACACATCCATTGAAAAAAATGAAAGACAAAATCGTAAAAGATTAAGTAGTATGTTGGGGGTCTCTTAGTTAAGAGCCTCCAACATTTTTTACCATAAATTCATGGTGATTTAGTATGAAAAAATAATCTATACATATATTGTAAAAAGGGAGGATTTGATGATACAAAATCTATTAGAAGAGTTAGGCAAAAATTGGCCATTTTATTTGCATTTATTATTGGAGCATATGGGAATCACATTTACTTCGGTCGTCATTGCCACCATACTGGGGTTGGCCATTGGGGTGTGTATCGCACAGAAACAGAAACTAGCAAATTCTGTTATATCTGTGGTGAATATTGCCTACACCATACCCTCTATCGCTTTGTTGGGATTTCTGATTTCTTTCACAGGCGTAGGGAATACGACGGCCATCATTGCCCTCACTATCTATGGGCTGTTGCCTATCGTACGCAGCACCTATGTGGGGATTTCCACCATTGATCAGAAGATTATTGAGGCTAGCCGTGCCATGGGGAGCACAGACCGACAAATTTTGTGGAAGATACAGCTACCACTGGCATTTCCCGTTATTTTCGGAGCCATCATGAACATGGTCACAATGACTATTGCCTTGGCGGGGATTGCCTCCTTTGTAGGAGCTGGTGGCCTAGGTGTGGCCATATATCGTGGGATTACTACGAATAATGAAGTGCTAATTTGGATTGGTGGTATCCTTATTGCAGGATTAGCCTTAGTGGTTGATGGCATCTTAAGTGCCATAGGTAAGTTAGTAGAAGAACACAAGATACATAGAGTAGTGAATCGTAAGGTAGCCTATGTAGTGGGTGCTTTGTTGATTTTTATCTTAGGCGCTGTGGGGATGCAACAGTATAGTAAAAGTGATACCATTCATATTGCATCTAAACCGACGTCGGAAGGATATATCTTGGCGGAAATCGTAGGCACTCTCATTGAGGCGGATACGAATCTGAAAGTTACATATACCCACGGTGTAGGTGGTGGCACTTCCAATATTCATCCTGGCATGGTGCGAGGGGATTTTGACATGTATCCAGAGTACACAGGTACATCTTGGCAAATCGTGTTGAAACATAAGGAAGAGTACAAAAATGACAAGTTCTCTATGTTGACTGGGGAATACAAGGACAAGTATCACTTCTTGTGGAAGGGGATGTTCGGCTTTAATGATACCTATAGCATTGGCATTCGTGCAGACCTAGCGAAGGAATACGGTATTCGCACATTTACTGATTTGGCGAAGTATGCAGGGCAACTAAAGTTTGGAGCAGAGTATGATTTCTTTGAACGAGAAGATGGATATAAGGCGCTAGCCAATGCGTACAACTACCATTTTAAGGACGTAGTGGACATGGACAATGGATTGAAATACCAAGCTTTGTTTGATAAAAAGATTGATGTGATGACGGTATTCACTACAGATGGTCAGTTGTCTGATCCACGGGTTGTGGTGTTAGAGGATGATAGAAGCTTTTACCCAAGTTACATGGCGGGCATGGTCGTTCGTGAGGAAACGTTGCAGAAACATCCTGAGCTAGAAACTGTATTGCATCGTTTAGATGGTGTTTTAGATGAAAGTACTATGGCGCAGCTGAACAAAAGGGTAGAAATTGATAAGGAAGACCCGAAACAAGTGGCGAAGGAATTTTTGCAATCTAAAGGATTGGTGGTGAAATAGATGAATCAGAGTATTGAATATAAAGGTATTGGAAAATCCTATCAAGGTAAATGGGTGGTGAGAGATTTCAATCTTACCATCAATGAAGGAGACTTTCTTTGTATTGTAGGCACGTCGGGGTCAGGGAAGACGACACTGTTAAAAATGATTAATGGACTGATTGTACCAGATGAAGGGGATATTACTATCTTTGGAACTCGTGTCATCGATCAGGATATTATTTCTTTGCGCAGAAAGATTGGCTATGCCATTCAAGGGGATGGATTATTTCCACATATGACGGTAGCAGATAATATTGGGTATGTGCCAAAACTAGATGGTACACCGAAAGAAGTAGTAGATGCTATCGTGGATCGCATGCTTTCACTGGTGGGATTACCATTGGATAGCAAGGGGAAGTATCCCAAGGAATTGTCTGGGGGACAACAACAGCGAGTGGGCATAGCCAGAGCCTACGCTAACTCTCCAAAGATATTGCTTATGGATGAACCATTCGGAGCCGTGGACTCTATCACACGATATCAATTGCAAGAAGATTTGAAAAATATTCACAAACAAACGGACTGCACCATTGTGTTCATCACCCATGACATGCACGAAGCATTTAAGCTTGGCACGCATATCCTTGTCATGCACGAAGGAAAAATACAACAATACGGGACGGCGGAAGAAGTGAAGAACCATCCCAGCAATGAGTACGTGAAACAGCTGGTGGAGATGACGAGGTAGGGAGAAAGAACTTGTAGAAACATAATGAAGGGGGCTCTTATCAGAGTCCCTTTTATTTTTGCTATCCTTTAGCCCCTAGTGTGGTACAATATAGACAACATGTATAGAGAAAGTGATATAGAAATGTATGGCTAAATTGAAATCGTTTTGCTCTAGCAACGTGTCGGCATAGATGCGTTAGGTTGTTATTATGTAATGAAACGAGGTGGTACGATGCATAACGATCCGCTTGATGAATTTTCGCTTATCGACAGGTTAACACAACACAGTATTAGCAATCCTACATACGTAAAGGTCGGCGTCGGTGATGATTGCGCTGTGTATGATACGCCTCCTGATGTGGATCAACTGGTCAGCACGGACATGATGGTGGAAGGGATTCACTTTAGTGAAAGCACCACGACCTCTTTCGACGTTGGTTATCGATTGGGGGCAGCAAACATAAGCGACATAGCGGCGATGGGGGGAACCCCACGGCATATGGTGGTGTCTATTGCAGTGCCTAAGGGGAGACCTACGGCCTATGTAGAAGCGGTTTACAATGGTTTGCGTAACATTTGTGCAGACTACGATGTGAATATCATCGGTGGCGACACGGTGTCAACGGAAGGCCCTTTTGTCATTTCAGCCACAGTGTTTGGAGATGTTCCAACAAATCAATCTGTCCTACGCAGTGGCGCTCAAGATGGTGATGCGGTATTCATCACCAATTATTTAGGATTATCCTATGTGGGACTGCACAGTTTGCTAGAGGACAGCGAGGACTATCCGGTGAGTCAATCTGTCCATCGACGGCCCATTCCTCATGTGGAATGTGGTATAATAGCAAGAGACTTAGGTGCCAAGTCCATGAACGATATCAGCGATGGCTTGTCTAGCGAGCTCAACGAGATAGCCAAAGCATCACAGGTGACCATGTACATTGATGAATCGAAATTGCCTATCCATCCAGAGGTGCATGCATACTGTGAAAGTCACCATATGAGCCCTTATCTGCCTATGTGGACTGGGGGCGAAGACTTTCAGCTAGTGGGAACTATACCTGCTGAGAAAGCAGAATGCTTGCCTAGCGAGACCTTTACCATCATTGGACATGTCAAAGCAGGTCATGCACTGGTTTTGGTAGAGCGGAATGGGCAGTGGGTACCGGTGGAACCTAAAGGGTATAATCATTTATCTAGGGCTGAAGTAGTTAGCAGATAGACAATATGCTTAGTTATGGCGAGATGCATAAAATGCTTAACTGTTATTAAGGTAAAATATAATAGTGATTGTGCCTATACCATGATATAGATTCGTTAGAAATGCAACATATGGATTAATAAAGATAGAATATAAAGGAATATTATGAACACCATACAATATATAACGCATTCCGTAGAGGAAACGTTGGCTCTGGGTCACAGTCTAGGGAGATTTATGAAAGATTATGAAAGCCCTATTTGTATTGCTTTGGATGGTACATTAGGGGCAGGAAAAACGCATTTTTCCCAAGGAATTGCGAAAGGTTTTGGGGTCACAGAAGAAGTGACAAGCCCTACCTTTGCTTTGATGAATACCTATGAAGTAGATGGAATCTATTTGTATCACTTTGATTTGTATCGAATGGATTTGGTAGAAGAGTTGGAAACCATTGGCTTTTACGAATATACAGAGGAAACGAAGTCCGTTGTGGAATGGGCTAGTAAATTTACGGATGAATTGCCAGACACGACAGTGTGGATTGAGATTTCTGTCGCTAATGATGGATTCCGTCAGTTTACAGTTCGTACGGACTTACTTTCAGAGGAAACATTACAATGCATAGGAGAGAACCTATGATTTTGGGAATTGAAACGAGTAGTGCCATTGCCAGCGTGGCGGTGGGAAATGACAAAGAAATACGAAGCGAACTCATTGTACAGGCAGGCCTTACTCATTCTGAACAATTGGTGCCACATATCGAAATGGTGCTGACAACGGGGAAAGTGAAGAAATCTGATATTACCGGTATTGCTGTTACCATTGGGCCAGGCTCCTTTACAGGATTGCGTATTGGTTTGGGGACTGCGAAAGCGTTGGCATACGCCTGGAATGTACCTGTGGTAGGAGTTCTTACCACGGACGTATTGGCACAAGGGTTTATGTATTCTAATTACCGTGTGTGTACCGTTGTAGATGCACAGAAAAAGCAAGTCTATGCTCGTCAATATGCATGGAATGGTGCCACTATGGATGCAGTGGATTCTGTGGAAGTCCATCAAGTGACAGAATTGCTAACATCCTTGGTGAAATTATGTGAAGAGTGTCCTGTGGTTATTGTAGGAGATGGTTTAAAACGTCTGGAAAAAGAATATGCCTTAGGCATAGAGGAAGGACGTATTGACCCTATAAAACTCGTATTGGGTCATGAATCAAAACAACGACCACGGGCATCTCATGCTATTCAAGTGGCATTGCCACAATTCGGGAGCAATAATATTCCTGATGCACAGTCTATTGAGCCATTCTACATTCGTAAATCGGAAGCAGAAGTGGTTTGGGATGAGAAAAATAAAGACATGTTAGCTACAGGTACTTATATAGAGCCTACAGTGGTAGTTCGTGAAGCAGCAGGTGAGCGATAATGGTCACATTACGAGAAGCCTTACGAAGTGATATTGAAGGTATCTACGAAATAGAACTGGCCTGTTTTTCAACCCCTTGGTCGAAGGAAGCTTTATTAGATGATTTAGAAGTAGAAGATAAGTTATACCTTGTGGCAGAATCTGAAGAAGGTAAGATTATCGGCTATGCAGGATCTTGGTTAGTCTTGGATGAAGGTCAGATTACGAATATTGCTATTCATCCTGAATATCGTCGTGCAGGTTATGGAGCTAAAATGACTCGTAAGTTAACGCAAATGCTCCATAAACGAGGTATGAAACATATTTTTTTAGAAGTGCGTATCTCCAATATTGCAGCTCAAGCGATGTATCGTAGACTTGGCTTTACTGCAGTAGGAGTACGTAAACAATTTTATTCAGATCCAGTAGAAGATGGATTAATTATGACGAAAGAAATGGAGGAACTGACATGAGTATCTACACACTAGCCATTGAAACTAGCTGTGATGAAACATCGGCAGCGGTCTTACAAGATGGCAGAACAGTCATTTCTAATGTGATTTCCAGTCAAGTTCCCATACATAGAAAATTTGGCGGTGTGGTGCCAGAAGTAGCATCCCGTCATCATATTGAACAGATTATGCCAGTTATCGACCAAGCATTGACAGATGCGAATGTAACATTAGACGACATAGATCATATTGGTGTCACTTATGGGCCAGGTTTAGTAGGGGCTCTCTTGGTAGGTGTATCAGCTGCGAAGGCTCTATCCTTTGCAAAAGATATTCCCTTAGTAGGTGTTCATCATATGGAAGGGCACATCTTTGCAAACTTCCTGTTGCACCCTGATTTAGAGCCACCATTCTTGTGCTTAGTGGTATCTGGTGGTCATACTATGATTGTTCATGTCACAGATTATGAAAGTTTTCAGGTACTAGGACAAACACGTGATGATGCGGCGGGTGAAGCCTTCGACAAAATTGCTCGTGTATTAGGCTATCCTTACCCAGGGGGACCACATATTGATGCATTGGCGAAAGAAGGTAATCCTGATGCTATCGATTTTCCAAGGCCTTTATTGGAAAAAGGAAATTTTGACTTTAGTTTCAGTGGTTTGAAGTCAGCTGTTCTTAACTACATCAATGGAAAACAACAAAAAGGTGAATCTATCCGTCATGAAGATGTGGCAGCCTCCTTTCAGAAGGCCATTACAGACGTATTAGTAGAAAAAATGAAAGAAGCGGCTCATACATTAGGAGAAACGAAGATTGCCTTAGCGGGTGGTGTATCGGCAAATAGTGGGTTGCAACGAGATTTACAAGCTATGTGTGAAGCAGAGGGCTTAACGTATCTCACGGCAGGGTCTATGTTGGCTACTGACAATGCGGCCATGATTGGATGTCGAGCATACTATATGGCACAATCTGGAAAATTCAGCAATTACACATTGAATGCAAAACCGTCCATTCCATTGGGCAGTGATTTGTGGAAAGGGAACCAACATGGCTAGTTGGAAAGATATCCTAGAGAAAGAAACAGATTTATATCCTACACAACAGGCTTTACTATTGCAATTTTCACAGCGATTAAGCTTTGGTAAAGCCATCAGTGAACAAGGGGTGTCCCTCTTAGTGCAAGCTAAGGACGGACACCTTTTACTTAGTGGCGCACTGGACAGTGGTCATACAGGAATGGTACAGAAATACGAAGTGCCTATGAACCACCCTATGCAGGAGATGTTACGTAGTGGCAAACCTTATGCAGGTCTCATGGACTGGGAGGAACCGACTGATACTGGTATCATAACGGAATCATATCATGCTTACGTGTATCCCATCGTAGATAATGGGGGCAAGTGCATCGGTGCTTGTGCCTTTACTAATCCTGTGTCTGAAGTGTATTCCAATCGTTATGATGAATTTATGTCCATGGTGTCACAGACTACGTTTCAAGGTATGTTGGTACCACAACTACAACAACCTGAGTTATATGAAGGGATTTCCGTATTAGATGGGATAATTTTCTTTGAACAGGATGGAACTATATTATATGCGAACCGTGCTGCGAAAAAATTAGGGGATATATTTGGTATCGACAGACGCATACAGGGTACATCAATCTATAGCAGCACATTGAAAGTAGGGCGTATTAAAAAGGCTTTAGAAGATAGATTAGGTACGATTGACGAAGAATTATACGGTGATATTGCTTTACGACAAGTGATGATTCCCGTTGTTCTTGGAGTCAGATGGAAACGTGGTATTTTGGTGTTACAAGATAAGACGGAGCTTCGAAAACGGGATCAACAGTTACTAGTAAAAAATTCTGTCATTAAAGAAGTACATCATCGTGTGAAAAATAATTTGCAATCTGTGGCAGGCTTACTCCGCATGCAAAGCCGTCGCAATGGCTCCGATGATGTGAAACAAGCCTTACAAGATAGTATCCATCGAATCGAAAGCATGGCTCTCGTCCATGAAATCGTGTCAAACTTTGATGAAGATTATGTGGCGTTGCGTAGTATTATCGAAGAATTATGGCGCTTGTTGCGACAAGGGTTGGGCTCTTCTGATCAACGCATCGACATGGAATACATAGGAGAAGATATCATTATGTCATCCCACAAGGCTAGCTATGTGTCCTTGGTCATGAATGAGCTCTTTTCTAATCTTTTTAAACATGCTTTCAAAGATAGAACGGAAGGTCATGTGCAGGTAGATGTGCGTGATGTAAGGGACGACGGACAACGTGATATGCTACACATTACCATCCGAGATACGGGCTGTGGTTTGCCAGATGATTTTGAAAGTGCCAGACAGCGGCAATTGGGCTTGCAAATTATCGACAACCTAGTGCGGAACGAACTAGAGGGAACGATTACATGGACATCCCAAGGAACAGGGACTATGGTAGATATTTGGATTCATAAAGGAGAAGAGTATGCGCGTCTTAGTAGTCGATGATGAGTCACTGATTCGCATGGACTTGCGAGATATATTAGAAAGCCAAGGCCATACCGTTGTTGGGGAAGGTGCTAATGGGGTGGAAGCCATCCAACTATGCAAAAATCTGGCGCCAGATATAGTGCTCATGGACGTGAAGATGCCAGAATTAGATGGTATTGAGGCGGCGCGTCAAATTCGTCATAAACGATTGGCACCAGTGGTGCTATTAACAGCCTATAGTCAAGATGATTTAATCCAAAAAGCATCCCAATCTGGAGTATACGGCTATTTGATTAAGCCTTTGCGGGAACCAGACTTAGGTCCAGCTTTACAGATGGCGATGGGTCGCTTTCAAGAAGAACGGGATTTGCTAGAACAGGTAAAAGGTCTAACAAACTCCTTAGAAGAACGAAAATATGTGACGAAAGCGACGGGAATCTTGATGGATCTACACAGATTTTCTGAGGAAAAGGCGTACGAAAAAATACGAGCTTTCAGTATGGATAAACGGATTAGTATCCTAGAAACGTGTAAGAAGATTATCGCAGCCCATGAGGCAAAATTATAAAAAGATTATGGTAGCCTATGTGGCAAAATTATAAAAAGATTATGTCAGCCATGAAATAAAATATTACCATGAAAAAGTATTTGGTCAAAAAGTCAAAAAGGGCTTGCAAAAATTTAAAAATGATTTATAATAATACTTGTGATTAGCACTCGCCCTTATTGAGTGCTAATATTGATAGTATAGTGTATATGAGAAGAGGTATAACAATGAAACCATTAGGCGATCGTGTCATTATTCGTGTATTAGAAGTAGAAACAAAAACGGAAAGTGGTATCTTTTTAGCATCTTCCACAAAGGAACGCCCATCTGAAGGTACAGTTATTGCTGTGGGCCCTGGTAAATTATGTGACAATGGCGAACGTGTAGCACCAGAAGTTAAAGTGGGCGATACAGTTATGTTCTCCAAATATGCTGGCACTGAGTTTAAAATGGATGGTCTTGACCATTTAATCATCAGCGAAAAAGATATTTTAGCAGTATTAAAATCTAACTAATCAGTGGGATGATTCCCTATAGAGGAGGCTATACAATGGCAAAAGAAATTTTATTTAACGAAGAAGCACGCCGTGCATTAGGTCGTGGCGTTGACCAATTAGCAAATGCAGTAAAAGTAACATTAGGACCAAAAGGTCGCAATGTAGTATTAGAGAAAAAATTTGGTGCACCAACTATCACTAATGATGGTGTGACTATCGCTCGTGATATTGAACTTCCAGATCCATTCGAAAACATGGGTGCACAATTAGTGAAAGAAGTTGCTACTAAAACTAATGATGTAGCTGGTGACGGCACTACAACTGCTACAGTATTAGCGCAAGCTATGATTCAAGAAGGTATGCGCAACGTAGCTGCTGGTGCGAACCCAATGATTCTTAAAAAAGGTATTGAGTTAGCGGTTAAAAAATTAGTGGCTGAAATTCAATCTAAAGCTATTAACGTAAATGGTAAACAAGATATTGCTCAAGTTGCGTCTGTATCTGCAGCTGACGAAGAAATCGGTGCATTGATCGCGGAAGCAATGGACCGTGTAGGCAACGACGGTGTTATCACTGTAGAAGAATCTAAAACATTACAAACTGAATTGAACGTAGTAGAAGGTATGCAATTCGACCGCGGCTACTTATCCCCTTACATGGTAACTGACCCAGATAAAATGGAAGCAGTTGTAAACGAACCATTGATCTTGATCACTGACCGCAAAATCTCCGTTATCGCTGATTTATTACCAGCTCTTGAAAAAGTTGTAAAACTTGGTAAAGAACTTGTGATCATCGCTGAAGACGTAGACGGCGAAGCATTGGCTACATTAGTAGTGAACCGCCTTCGTGGTACATTAAAAGCAGTGGCTGTGAAAGCTCCTGGTTTCGGCGACCGTCGTAAAGCTATGTTAGAAGATATCGCTATCTTAACTGGCGGTGTTGTGATCAGTGAAGAAGTAGGATTGAAACTAGAAAATGTAGACTTAGAACACTTGGGTACAGCTCGTCAAGTTCGCATCACTAAAGACGAAACTATCATCGTTGATGGCAATGGCGACAAAGACGTAATCGCTCGTCGTGTGGCACAAGTTCGTGTACAAGCAGAGGAAGCAACTTCCGAATTCGATAAAGAAAAATTACAAGAACGTTTGGCTAAATTGTCTGGCGGTGTAGCTGTTATCGAAGTAGGTGCGGCAACAGAAGTAGAATTGAAAGATAAAAAACTTCGCATCGAAGACGCATTGAACGCAACTCGTGCAGCTGTAGAAGAAGGTATCGTTGCAGGTGGTGGTACCACATTGATTGACATCATCCCAGCATTAGACGGTATCGAAGCTACTGGTGACGTATTGACAGGTGTGAATCTTGTGCGCCGTGCTGTGGAAGAACCACTTCGCCAAATCGCTTACAATGCAGGTTTAGAAGGTTCCGTTGTAGTAGAATGTGTAAAATCTACTGAAAGCGGTATCGGTTTCAACGCATTAACAGAAGAATATGTAGACATGGTAAAAGCTGGTATCGTGGACCCTGCTAAAGTAACACGCTCTGCCTTGCAAAATGCAGCATCCATCGCAGCATTAGTATTAACTACTGAATCCATCGTAGCTGATAAAGTTGATGAAAATGCTCCAATGATGCCTCCAATGCCTCCAATGGGTGGTATGGGCGGTATGATGTAATCTCAGATTGCATCCGTGGATCGCAGTATTGACTAAGTAAACACTATGGGGACTATGGAAGAATAAGTAATTATTCTTTCATAGTCCTTTTTGCTACATATCGTATGGTTACATATCAAAATAATTGGACTTACCTTTGAGTACCTTTAGGGCTATAGGACAAAATGAGTTGGTTTTATAGATGATGATAGGAATAGGTAACAGGGTGTGTTGAATATAATGTCTCTGTCTAGTAATGAAAGACTATAGTGTATATCTTTTAGAAATGTGGTGCACTTTAATATTTTGATTATGTTATAGCTTATAATATAAAAGATAATAAAAATTAATGGAAAATCATTATTGACAATGTATAGAAAAAGTTCTATAATAAATTCATCAGTTAACGGATAATAATTATCCGTTGTAAAAATTCTAGGTTTTAATTTTTATTATATATGTATAAGTTTACAAAGGAGACAATTATGAAAGAAGAAAAATTGACAACAGCCTTTGGCGCTCCGGTGCCGGATAATAACAACAGCGCTACAGCTGGAAAACGTGGTCCTGTATTGATGCAAGATGTGTGGTTGATGGAAAAATTAGGTCACTTTGCTCGTGAAGTCATTCCTGAACGCCGTATGCATGCGAAAGGTTCTGGCGCATTTGGTACTTTCACAGTAACAAATGACATTACAAAATATACAAAAGCGAAAGTTTTTTCTGAAGTGGGTAAACAAACTGATTTGTTCGTACGTTTCTCCACAGTAGCTGGTGAACGTGGTGCTGCTGATGCAGAGCGTGATATTCGTGGTTTTGCTGTGAAAATGTACACAGAAGAAGGTAACTGGGATTTAGTAGGTAACAATACCCCAGTATTCTTCATCCGCGATCCATTGCAATTCCCTGATTTGAACCGCGCCGTAAAACGCAATCCTGAAACTAACTTGCGTGATGCTACTGCTAACTGGGATTTCTGGACTAGCTTGCCAGAAGCAATGCACCAAATCACAATCGTTATGAGTGACCGTGGTATTCCTGATGGCTACCGTCATATGCATGGTTTTGGTTCCCACACATACAGTCTAATCAATGCGAATGACGAACGCGTATGGGTTAAATTCCATTGGGTTTGTCAACAACCGATTAAAAACTTAACTGAAGAAGAAGCATCTGCAATCATTGCGAACGATCGTGAAAGTGCACAACGTGACTTATTCGATGCTATTACTAAAGGTGATTTCCCTCGTTGGAAATTGTACATCCAAGTGATGACAGAAGAACAAGCAGAAGCACTTCCGTACAATCCATTCGACCTTACAAAGGTATGGTACAAAAAAGACTTCCCATTGATCGAAGTAGGGGTAATGGAATTGAACCGTAACCCAGAAAACTACTTCCAAGATGTAGAACAAGCAGCATTTGCTCCATCCACAATCATCCCTGGTATTGGATTCAGCCCTGACCGCATGTTACAAGGTCGTTTGTTCTCCTACGCAGATGCGCAACGCTACCGCTTAGGCACAAACTATCCATCCATTCCTGTGAATGCACCTAAATGCCCATTCAATTCTTACCATCGTGATGGACAAGGCCGTGTAGATGGTAACCATGGCGCAACAATTGGATATGCTCCAAATAGCTTTGGCCAATGGGCAAACCAACCACAATACAAAGATCCAGGATATGATGTATCTGGTAAAGCATACCAATACGACTTCCGTGAAGATGATTCCGATTATTACACACAACCTGGTAAATTGTTCCGTCTCATGACACCAGAGCAACAAGAAGTATTGTTCAAAAATACTGCTAACAATATGGCAGGAGTTCCATTGTTTATCCAAGAACGCCATGCAAAACATTGCTATGCATGTGACCCTGCATACGGTGAAGGCGTAGCAAAAGCATTAGGAATTACAGTAGACTTCAGTACACCAGCTGACATCGGGTAACACTTGAAGCGCTATTTGTCTATGGCGTTCCCTCTTGAAATAGTATAAGTTAAGACCGCAACATATCCCCTCACAAACGGTATTTCATAATGTTTGTTCAGGAACATGTTGCGGTCTTTTTGCGTTGTCATTATTTTGTCAAAGGGAACGTCATAGACTTCTACGCGCAACTGCCTTCAAAGAGAATAGATAGTGAGTAGGAGTGCGACACATTCCCTCACAAACGGTATTTCATAATGTTTGTTCGGGAACATGTCGCACTCCTTTTGCATTGTCATTATTTTGTCAAAGGGAACGTCATAGACTTCTACGCGCAACTGCGTTCAAAGGGAATAGATAGTGAGTAGGAGTGCGACACATTCCCTCACAAACGGTATTTCATAATGTTTGTTCGGGAACATGTTGCGGTCTTTTTGCGTTGTCTTGATTTTGGTAAAGGGAACGTCATAGACTTCTACGCGCAACTGCGTTCAAAGGGAATAGATAGTGAGTAGGAGTGCGACACATTCTCTCACAAACGGTATTTCATAATGTTTGTTCGGGAACGTGTCGCACTCCTTTTGTGGTGTCATTAATTAGTTGAAGTAAATGCCATAGGCTTGCTACGTTGTACTGTATTCCTTTGTGGAATGGAAGTGAGTGGTTTTTGCTAGATTTTTAAGGGTAATAAACGTATAATTAATGGTATAGTCATCTTTCATACAGGGAGGTATATGAAGGGTGGGATGTGGTGTTTTTGTTTGTAAGGGTAGGGGTAGATGTGCATGCAAAAGGTCAAAAAGGTATTTCTTACAGAGATGGATGATGGTGAGGCGAGGGAGTTTTTGTTGTATAAGGAATCTTATGTAGCGCCGAATTATCCTAAGTATTATAATTTCATGTATTTAATTGAGTATGGCAAGGCTCTATTGGGGCGACGGACGTTTGATGATGTGAACGGCCTTGTGATAGACAGGAACTATGGGTATATTCCTGATGTGAACTATACGATTCAATTTAATAAGTCTAAGGATTCCTTTCGCCCCAATGTGATTATGCATCCTTTGTTATATGTAGATTTGGTGAACCTTTTAACGGATGCTCAGCATTGGCAAGGCTTGTTGGCTCGGTATCATGAGCTAGATGCACAAGCAGGCCCGCATATTGTGTGTAACAGCATTCCTTTCGATATAAAAGGGGATAAAAATAAAACGAAATATGCTCTCCACTTCTGGAAAAGTACGGAGCAGGAATCCATCAAATTGAGAATGTCCTACAAGTATATATTACAGCTAGATTTGACGAACTTTTACGGAACCATTGACACGCAGACCATCGCATGGGCTCTCCATGGGGAAACGGAGGTGAAAGCGAATCGGCGGGATCAGGCTTTACTAGGGAATCGTATTAGTGAAAGACTGAAAGCTATGAATTATGGCAGTACTATAGGGATTCCACAGGCAACCAAGTGTCGGACTTTCTAGCGGAACTATTAATGCGGTATCTGGACGTGTTGCTAGTGGAAAAACTGAAAGACATAGAAGGACGGTATCACATATTGCGGTATCGTGATGATTATCGTATTTTCGCACATACCGTAGAAGAGCAAAAGTTCATAAAAAACCAATTAACAGAGATTTTGCACCACCACAAAGTAACATTGAATAGCTTGAAGAATAAAAGTGGGACGAACGTCATCATTGATTCTATCAAAGAAGATAAGCTGTATTGGGTGGAGCACGATTCAGTCATCAAAACCACGGTGGACTGGAAAGCATATTGTAAAAATCAAAACGTAAAACATGGATATTTGCCTAAGCGCCATTATAAAGCGACAGTGCAAAAACATCTGTTGTTGATTAAAATGTTTGCCGATGCCTATCCGAATAGCGGTCAATTAATCAAGGTCTTAAAAGAATTTGAAGAGCGGACTATTCATTTCAACTATAATGACTTCATTGGCACCGGCACTGATGTATCTGTATTGTGGGCAATTGCTTTCAATATTGTTGAAAGTAACCCGAAGGTCACAGATGTGGGGACAAAATTGCTATCCATATTGTTGTGTAAGTTCAAAGAAGATGAGTGCGAATATTTGTCGTATCCAAGCGATGGAGAGCGTGATAAAGGCACGTATCCAGAGTTCTTTTCATTTTTAGATGTCATCGCTGATAAGTTAGCGAACCCAGGGAATAATCGGTACTTCGAAATTTGGCTACAACGGCTGGTAGTTAAGATGTTAGATGGCAACAATGATTTCACTAATCACTATATGAGCTGGTCGAAAGAGGGGCTGGTGCGATTAACGAACGATATCTTACGACAGGAACAGACTGACATTAGCCGCTTTGATGAAACTTGGATTGCCCCAGAATCACGTATCGACTGGAGTAAGTTTATCGATGTAGAGAAAATCAAGAATATCAAGAATATGAATACCATAATCGGGGACTCCGAAATTCGGTTGGATTTGTATGAGAGTATGTAATTTGAGAAAAGGAGAAAAGTATGATTACAATTGCGTTGGATGAATATGGAGATTTTGAAGGTTTAAGAAAAAATTCTACTAAAAATCCATTATTTATTGCAGGGGTTGTATATGATGATAATAATCATACAATGGATGCTGCAAATGAGAAACATCGTATTAGTTGCTTTTTGCGTAGGGTAGCAAAGGATAAAAAATGTAATTATCCAGAGGATTTACACTTAAATGAATTTATGAATAATAGGAAAAATGTAAATATTTTAGAAGAAGCAGTAAAACAAGCTTTGCCAGAATTTTTACAATTAGGTACATATAAGGGTTATTCAGTTGATGATACAGAACGAAAAGGGACGTATCGAATTGCTATGATGCTAAAAAGTGAAAGAGGAAAAACGGTATTAAATTTAAGCAATACAAGCAAAATTATAAAAGATACACATGCAAGTAATTTATATATGAATATGGCCTACTCTATTGTATCTCGTCTCGTGTTTCATAACCCTTTTGATTTAGATGTTAAAAAAGTTACTTTTGAACTAGCTACTAGGATAATTGAAATACCAACAACAGATCAGGAAGCGCGTAATGCATATGAACAATTAGGGTATAAAGAACTAGAAATTAGAAATGGTAATAGAGTTTATCAAGTGGCAAATGAATCAAATTATAGAACCGCCATTCTTAGAAAAATTGTAGAGTTAAATAAACATGATTTGCAGGTTGAAAATTTTTCAGTAAATTCTATTTGCTATAAGGTAAAAGGGGAAAAAGCAGATAAATACGCCTTCTTATATTTATCAGATATGTTATGTTCTATTTTCCAGCATAATAAGACGGGTAATGGATTATTAGAACGACAACAAAGTTATATAGAAGAAGCTGAAGCTATATTACCTAGCCGTAGTCATTTATTCTTTGCGTATGATGATATAGATGATATTTATGAACAGGCTATTAAGGCATTTCAAACTGAAGATTATTATAAAACACTGACTATTTTGCATAGCAGTAAAGAAAATGGTAGCTCTTTCACCCAATATTATTGGAATAAATGGTTCCCTATGATTGAAAAATGGATACAGGAATCGACAAATGAAGAATCTATAGAAAATGCAATTTTACAATTTTCTCGTTATTCTAGCTCCAATTTATTAAAACAAGATGAATTAGTCTATTTATATGAGCATTTAGAACCATTAGTAGCAAAACTTGATGAAAAAAATACATATAAATACAAATTTTATGATGCGGGGATTACGACCTATAATCATATAGGAGATAGTGTAAGTGCAGAAAAATGTTTTGAAAAATGTAAAAGATATGCTAAATATTTCCATTTTGAAGATTACTTAGCTACATTAAATCGTCGAGTAGTAATGCTTAATGATCAGTATCGATATGATGAAGCTCTTGTATTATCTAAAGATATTTTATCGTACCATGAACAATTGTCTGTATTGCGAGAGGTGTTGTTTGACACAGAAGATATCACTATTATAGATAAAGGGAGAGCGTTGAGCCAGCAGGGTCAAGTATATTCGTATATGAGAGATTCAGAGGCTGAAAGCAGATTTAGAGAGGCATTAGAACAATTTGATGAAAACTCAGTAGATTATCATATAACTCTTTCCTATTTATTACATCATTATATTGATATGAAAAATTTAGAAGGTTATGAATCGTATGCATCGAAATATTTGGGGAACAAAGAAGATATAATGGATCAATTTGCTTATTTACAGTCAATGACTGAAGATGAACAAAAAAATCAAAGTTTCAAATTTGCTTTTTATGTATATATTAAAGCCTTATATACTTTCTATGCAGATACAATGAATAGAGATCAGAAAAGAAAGGTACTTACATGGGCAAGCAATGTTAAAACAAGCGCAAAAAAAGATCATGTAAATGGACATCCGTGGGAATTAATCTATAAATATTTTGCTTTATTAGCGGTGAAGTGGAATGAAAAAGACAAGGATGAACAGTTTGTAGAAAAAATGCAAACAATTGTAAAAGAAAAAGATGCAGCTATCGAGAACATCATTGTTGGTGGTTTAATAGAATATTATACTGCTATCGGCGATACAACAGCAGCAGAAGAGGCAAAAAGTAGATTTAAAGAATGTTATACAGCTAAAGAGGACCCAGTAGAAGCAGAAAAAGAAAAAAATAAACTAAAAACTGACCATGAAACATGGTTGGTGTATATGTTTAGATAAGGGAGAAGCTATATGACGGGAAAATTAGTTGGTTATCTAAATGGAATTCCAGATTATCAAGCGCATCCTTTGAGTTTACCATGTGAGAATTTATTGGAGTTTGTGAAGTACTATTTAGATGCTTATCATAATAGGAATTTAGAACAATTAGATTATTTACTAGACACTGAATTTTCAGAGCATAAGGATTTTTATCATGGATTTGATACACAGTTCGTATTAAATTTTATTACTAGAACCTTATATCGTTATTATAAAAAAACAAATGAAGATGAAAATGATGATGAAGCAAAATTAATCCAGCAATGGATGACTTTTGACAAGGATGCATTAAATATATTATTAGAAGATGCATTTTTTGATGAATATCGTTCTTATATTTTGAGTTTAATAATAGATCCAGTGGATAAC
>NZ_RQVL01000012.1 GCF_003992005.1 Veillonella sp. VA139
GCTCACTTACTTTCATCCATTTAATTGCTTAGAGCATTTATTTCTTAAAGAGTTTACACAAAATTCTTGACAGTACCCCAATTTTTTATCAAAGAGAGTACGTGATTACAAAATAGCTGTAATAATGTACCAATATTTGTTATTCTATAATCTTCCAATTACTCCCGTTCTTTTCAAGTACCAAATCAAATTGAGATACCTGCGTTGCTTTGGTCTGCTGGTCGATATACTCCACTGTCAGCGATACCGTGACTTGATTATCCTTACGATTGTGAATAGGATTTACCAGTTCTTGAAAGATGTACTCTTTTCCGATTGGTTTTAATATCCCGTCATTCACATAGTAGGAAAGTTCACTGGCTGTCGCTGTAGGATAGAGCTTGAAGAACGTCGTTAAAAACTCATTGATTTCATTGGTTGTAATGGAATCAACCGTCCCCTCACTTTCAATGGCTTTTGGTTTATAACTTGATTTCTTAGGTATGTTGGTAATGGTCGGATTCTTAACCAGTACCATATTTCCAGAACCATCTACATAGACACTCACTATATAAGCAGAGTGGACGGTCTTTGTATTTTCTCCCTCTGTAATGAGCTGGTCTACACTGTAGGTTACATTAAACTCATTGTCGCCAGTTGGCTCTACCGTCCATATCTGAAATCCTCTTACAGAAGACGATACAGGAATATCTTTGCGTACTGTATCAACATTGAGAGCTTGAAGTTCATCTGTCAGATAGCCTTTTAGACTTTCCATTCGATTATCAATGGACTTATCGGATTGCTCCCATGAATAGTAGACTTTCGCAAAGTTCTCTACAAAATTTTCTACATGATGAGTATCAACGTATTCCTTTTCTATGATAGTTGTTTCGTGAATAGTATGAGTATCTATAGCTGTAAAGTGCTTGAATATCGCAAAGCTGAAACTAAGCCCTAAAAGTACCCACAAGGCAATCACAACCTTTTTATGAGGATTGACCTTATAGTAGACACGAGGTTTCTTTTCCTTTGGTATCTGTTTTTCTTTATTCTGATTTTTTCTAAATTTCATCATTAAATCTTCCTTTCTCATTGTTTGATTCGTCCTGCTCCCACTAAATGCTGTTGCCAGTAGGGGCTTGTTAAGTCGGCATAACCGATTGGGTCGCCTGCATGAAACATACGGTTATTGCCAAGGTATATCCCAACATGAGTAATATAAGAGCCAGCGTTATAGGTAGAATGAAAGAAAACCAAATCGCCAGCTTGTGCTTCCGATAGTGGGATATGCTGGGTCACATCATATTGCTGTTGTGCGGTTCGTGGTAAGTTAATTCCAGCTTTTCCATACGTCCATTGTGTCAGTCCGCTACAATCAAAAGAAGTAGTCGGGGAAGCTCCACCGTAAACGTATCGCCAGCCCTCATATTTCAGTGCTTCGTCCATGATGGCTTGTACCGTATCATCATCAAACTCTGTTGTGACAAGATACTGCGTTACCAGTTGCACATAAAACATATTGCCATAGTTGTATCGCCAGCCCCCATTGATAGGTATGGCTATGGGATTGGGGTAAGACACTTTTTCGCCACCTGAATACTCTTTTGAGAAACTTTGAGCCAGTTCAAAGGTATATTTATTTCCACGATTAGCCACATACCCTAAGAAACCACCACCATAATTGTAGGACTGGATAACCGATTCTAAATCTACACTGAGCCTTTCGCTACTGGCTAATAATTCACTGAAATACTTCACACCTTGCTTAATGGATTCTTCTGTACTCAATGAATTAGGTGGAAGACCGAGGGATTCCGAGGACTGCATAACATCTTCCGCAGTACCGCCCGATTCCACCTGTATAATCGCAAGATGTATGTTGACATATTCTTCAACGCCATATTCTTTGGCATATTTTTCTACCATAGGCTTATGAGCCAGCACTTCTGCGGAAACATTCACACCTCCATAATGAATATTGGAAATTCCGCTGTCCTGTTCATCTGAAAATAAAATGGCAACAAACAGAAGCAGTGAGAAGACCATCAAGAATAATCCAGAACCACCAATCACTAAAGTTTTCAACTTCATGGTTTCTTACCGACTTTCTTAATGGTGGCAGTTTTGATTGGTGGTCTACTTCTTGTATTTTGTAGTGGTACTCTTTGAACAGTAGACGGACGTTCTTTTGTGATTGGACGTTGTGAAGTTCTATCTGCTGTAGTGGTTGAAGTTGCTGGCTTTTGAACGGTTTTTTCTTGAACGGTATTGCCTTGGCGTTCCACTTTTGGACTTGAAAAATCGGACTTAACTGCTGGACGCTCTTGTTTGGCTTGTTGAGATTCCTTATATGAAGTCTGAATATTAGACTGTTTTGAGGTCTGTTCATCATGATATTGTTCTTGTCTTGTAGTCGGTCTTTCATGAACAGAAGAAGCAGGCTGTTTTTTCTGTTTGACCTGTTCCATTTCAGAGCGACGCTTCGCAATGGTTTTTCGCCTTTGTTCCTGCTGTTCCTTGCGTCCACTGGCTCTGTCCGCTTTGGTTTGAGAAATACTACTGGTTAAATCACGGACATTCTCTTTTACTTTGGATTTTCCTTGATATACTGCATATCTTGCATTGGTCGGCAAATCTTTAACCTGTTCTTTCAAACCACTAGCAGTGTCTACCATTCTGTCTTTGGTATCAGCTACTGTACCGATGGTTTGACCGATACGTTTTCCAAGTGTTGATTTTTCCTTTCCGTCTGGTCGGGAGTGATCTGCTTGTGTCCTTGCAGAACTCCCCGAACCCGACTGTCCTTTTTTACCTGTAACAATGGCAGACCCAGCCCCTAGAGTAGTCATGGAACGTCCAAGTTTCCGCTGTAGACGGTGCATGTGAGCGTGCATAAGCATACGAGGTTTTCTCATCACACGACTTCCCACACTTTGAGAATCGTTACTCTGTAGAGAAAACATACTCATTAAATCGCCCAGCTTGAAGTAGATTCCTGCAAAGGTCACAATCTGTAGAAAAGCAATCAAAAAGAACGGATAACCAGCCGATAAGGTATAGAGCATGGTTGAAATACTAAATGCTGTCGTAATAATCAATGTGATTCCAGCTCGTGTCAAAATGGTATTAAAGAGCTTTGTTATGGCTCGTTTTGACATACCATCAAATGATGGAATCATGCTTAAAATAAAGCTTACAGGCAGAAACATAGCATAGATGATAAAAAGTACCTGCGAGAAAATCATGATTCCTGTTAATAGGAATACAAATATGGAAATCCCAATATTGAAGACAAATAGGAAGAAGACTGTACCTAAACGGTTAATGGTCTTTGTAATGGTTAGATTGGTATTGCTTCTGTCTTCAATTTCTTCCGCAACAATTTTTTCTCTGTCTTCGCCATTGTTGGAATCTGGGCTGGTGGAGAGCAGGCTTTCCACACAGTCAATACCGATACTTTCAATGTCTGAACTGTTGTATTGAAGCAGTAGCCACGGTTGCTGAACCTGTATGGAAAACAGGCTATCTCTGATTAAGTCCACGCTGTCCTTGCCTTGACTATCGGAATGGGGCATGACAATCTTCGTGCCAAGTGATAAACTGGCATTACTGATGTCTGATGAAAAGTCATTGATTTTTTTAATGTAGTCGGGAGCGTAGGCAATAAAGGAAGCCGATAGGATAAACACCAGCACAAAATTCATAATGGCATGAATTGCCTTTGTGGTTTCTCTCTTTATCAGTCCCGTATAGGCAACATAAACCCCAAGAACCAAAATCAAGAGTAAGAGGAATCCAACATAGAAACCCTCTGTTGAAAATCCGTTTGCACTCACACCAGCTAAGGTCTGCATATTCTTACCAATGGAATCTGCTGTAGCGGAAATGAAGTCTAAGGAATAGGCTTCCTGTACTAAGTAACCTGTCGCATTGGAAACATACAAACTGATTGTCCAAATAAAATTGGTAATGGCATATAGTCCATACATGACCTGTTTTCCAATCCCGTCCGACCAGTTCCACGGAAGCCAGCCCCAGCTATTATCCACATAAAAATCCAGTTGATAGTTTTCAAGTGGGTATCGGCTGTATTCATTTGCCACATTGACTGTATCATCTACCAAGCCCGCAGCTTGAACCACCGTTCCCAGCATGGCTAAAAGAAAAATGGCAATCACAAGTGTGAAAGCCACTGTCATTGCCACTTTACCTAGACGTTTCAGCGTCCAGTTTGATTTTATTCTGTTTACTATTGATGGTTTCACATTTACACCTCTTTTCGCACAGGTGGTCTGGTATCAAAGGCATGGAGCAGTTCTTCAAATACAGGGTGGAACTGTATCACACCGACACGACCATATAAATCACTGATAAGGCATTGCCCGTTTTCCAAATCACGCAATCGCTTCTGATTGTTTTCGTCCTCTGGGTCTACACCAAAAAAGGCTAAGGTCTTTTTAATCTCGTTAAGGTCAGTGGAACGAAATGCAAATTTTAAGCCGAGGTTATTTTTCAGTTTTTCATCTAAGAGGTCGTCTGTATTTTGGGTCACGAAATATACCCCAGCGTTCATAGCACGACCAGCCCGAACCAGCTTCATAGATAGTGTTTTTCCTTGTGCTACCTGTAAAAAGCTCCATGCTTCGTCTAAATCTACAATCTTGAAAATGCTTCGGTCTGTATGGATAAAGTCTAAAGCAAAGGTACTAATGACAATCAGCATAGCAACGGATAAAAGCTCCATAGTGGTATATTCCTCAAAGGAAGTTTCCTTGTCGGGAAGTACCAAGTCCGCAACCTGTATAATGTTCAGTTGTTTTTCTAAGCTGATAGACTGCTCCACATAACCATTACTGAATAATAAATGTGCAAAGTCATAGTCTGTAAAACTTTCGATATGGTCGGCTATACTGGTACTTAGTGGCGTATTCTCAACCCGTAATTCCTCAATCACTTTCATCAACCCTCGTACTTCACTATTGGTTACTGCACGAATGGCTTTTCTAAGGATTGGGAAGCGTTCCCCATCACGAGAGGAAATCCCCGTAAGGAATGTCAGAATATCAATAGCCAGTGATTCAGAATCTTTGGGATTTTTCATAATCACATAAGGGTCAAGTAAGCCTTTGTTTTTCTCATCAGAAGTCAGAGTGACGATATTGATTTCATGGGAAATCTCTGGCAAGGTTTCTTTCCATCTGCCACGTTCTGCTTTTGGGTCTACAATCACTGCTTGTGCCCCATAAAGCACCGCATAATAGACGATAAGGTTATTCGCAAAGGATTTACCACCACCCAGCGAACCAACAAAAGCCGACGCTAACGCATTGGTTACTGAACCCTTAACCCCTTGACTGGCAAGAGCAGGTTTCAGATAGACATTGCGTCCAGTATCTAAGCTGTAGCCAACATAAATCCCCTCATTTTCCCCCAGCATTTGAGTAGCACCAAAACCTAAACCAGCGAGGAAATCAGAGGTCACGTATTGAATATAATCATTCATATAACGCTTGCTGGCAGGTAAAAATTCTTCATGTAAGCCGAGCATATCCCCAAATGGTCGTACCAGTTTTACGCTTAAATCGTCATAAAAATCTTTCACTTCATTACAACGACGTTTGAGTTCGTCAAGATCATTTGCTGATACCCTTACCACATAAGACAGCTTGTACATAGATTCCTTGCTTTGGTCTAAATTGGTTTCCAGCTCATTCACACTTTCCAGAGCTTCCGCCACATTGGAGCTGGTTTCATTATCACTTTGCCAAGCGTGGTTATCCAAGTCTTTCAGTTCTTTCTTTTTATTGCGGACAGTAGATAGGGCTTTACGATTCGCTACAATTTCCACATTCATTGACGTATCAATCGGGAATGTAAATTGCTGTTGCTGGTAGTAGAAGATTTCAGAGGACGGGAAGTCCAGTTCTCCGACAATGCTGTTAATGGTAAAGTAAGCTACATAGACGGTTTCATCTTCCTGCTGGATTTTCAAATATCGCTGTTTTTCTTCCACCAAACAGCGAGTAGGCTTAATCAAGTCATAGTATTTAATCAGCGTTTCATTATCCAGCTTTTTCTTTGATAGATGGTACTCATACTCTTCATAGGCAGTGCCTGTCTGTCCGTAAAGGTGTTCAATCAGATAGCCGAAGTCGTCCTTATCTAACCTGCGGATTTTGAAACGACGAGAGATTTTATTTTCTAAGAGCTTTTCCATCTTCTGAAAACGCAGGATTTCATCATTACTCATACTAACAAAATCGCCCATCAGCTTATGGTTCACATCATAGACAAAATCAGACAAAGCATTTTTTGCTTCAACGGTAAGACTTTTCATAGAAAACTCCTGATCGTTGAGAAGCAACTTAAAGCCGATAAAGAAACGGTAGTTCACTTGATTTTCGCCAATCATGGATATTAAAGCGTCTGTCTGTTGGTCGATTTTGTCATAGGCAACCGCTTTGAGCTTGCCAGTGACTTCATTTTTGGAACGCTCTTGTGCAGAACGTATGCTGGATTCTGTACTGATTTGTAAAGCATGAATTTTGCCATCACGATTTTGTGCGATAAGCTGTCTGAAAGAATCATGCACTTGTATTTTCTGTTCTGGACTTAGAAATGAGTAATTGTAAGGAACAAGCTCATAGTAAGCATAACATTCCCCGTCTTTATTCCAGACGAGATTGTTTTCAATGTATTTAATTGGATATGCCATAAAATTCACTCCTAACTGCTGTAATGGCTTCTTGTGGCTGGTTTCTGCCAAGCGTTACTTTTTTTCCTGCATAGGTCAGCTTTGGTCGCAGTGCATAAGCAATGACAGACTTCAAAAATCCATAAGGCTTTTTACCATCAAAAGTTTTTGTAGACATAAACCATGTGAAAGCCACAGGAATCCCAAAGTATTTGAGAAATGCTCCCTCTATCATGGAAAGAGGGGGCAAGTTGCCAAGTATCATCACTGCAAAGAGTGACACGACAAACCATGTCATTTGCGTAAAGGTTATGGGAAACGGAAGTCTAAAATCATTGATAGAATACAGTACCTTTTCCACAGACCAGATACTGGTATAGCTTCGTATTTTCTTCATGTAATCAATCCTTTCATAAAAAATAGGGGTAGCTGATTGAGCCACCCCGTAAAATAGAAAATCTGCCAGTAGTAATGTACCGACAGATTTAATAGACGATTTCAAAAATCCCATGATTGGTTGAGATAAACGTTCCTGAAAGGTCTAAATCCCGACCATAGGCTTGATAATCAATATAGTTTTGAAGACTAGCTGGTACTTCGCCTAAAGCACCCGTTTCTTCAATGTAGTAGCGTGCCACGTCATACATATCATCACAATCGGAATGAATGATAATATCCTCTTGATGTTCGCTTAGTTCTTCAATGCTTGAAAAATGAGTGAGCAGAGCAGATAGCTCCGATTGTAATTCTTCGGGTAATTCCGATACCATTTCCCATAGTCGATTGAGTTCGCCAATGGAAGTGTATTCGTCAACCGTAAAGGGTAACTCGTAGTCATGAATGGCGTATTCCTCATATTCATCATTCAAGCCGATTTTCTCTTTGACTTCCTCAAAGTCAATGAGAAAGGTAAACCACGCACCGACCAATTCGCCCTCATTGTATTTGCCTAAATTCGCAATATAGACTTGCATATCGTCCATATATTCACGTCCTTTCTTTGTAGAGATTCAAAAATCCCTACCGCACTTCGTTTGGTGTACCATTCCTTTGCGGAACATAAGAAAACCACTTATATTCCACAAAAGAACGGTTTTATTTAAGCACCAATAATGCGATTGAATAGCTCTAGTAAAATGTCTTTTACTCCAGCAGCGTTGAAGACTAAGCCAACCGCAATAATCGCAATAATTAAAAAGCCAATCAGTTTGCTAAACTCACGCTTGAAGCCAAGATACAAGCCAATCACAACGATTGCTAAAAGCACCAGTGATTGAGCGTTTGATAGAAACCAGTTATAAAGGTTTTGTCCAAAATTCATAAAAATGTTCTCCTCTCTATATTCAATGAATTTGTATTTGAGTTATTTTTTTGGGGTATACACTTTCTGGTATGGATAGAGATTCCATGCCAGATTTTTTTATACAAAAAAGAGGACATTTGCTGTCCCCTCGTTATACAATCAATTCACCACAAAAATCATGAAAGAAGGTTAAACAAATGTCCCATAATGATTCTATCCTAAATATTCTTGGAATTAAAGATAAAAATATTAAAATTATTTCTGTTGAAGAAGCTGAACACAACAACGATTCTGTTAAAGAGTATATAACGCTAATAACAGCTACTCTTTCTTATCCGATTAATCGTTGTCGTAACTGTGGCTTTCCCACAGTTAATAAGGATGGCTTTCGCAAAACTCATGTACGACTGGCAAGTTTAAATGGGAGAAGATATGAACTAGAGCTTCGTAAACAACGCTATAAATGTAAATCATGCCATACTACTTTTGGTGCTATTACTAATTTAACCAAAGAAAATCAAACCTTATCCAGTGATCTCAAAAATCAAATCATGCTTTTAGCTCGTAAAGGCTTATCTGGTCAGCTTATTGCTGAAATGTGTCACTGCTCTCCTAGCAGTGTTCGTCGAACAATCTTAGAGCGCATGGAACCACACTATCGTGTGGCTAAGTTGCCTAAGCATCTATGTTTTGACGAGTTTCGTTCAATTAAGTCTGTGATGTCCTTTATCTGTTGTGACGCTGAAACCCACCAAATTGTCACAAAGTTACAGGATCGTCTATCACCTACCATTGTTGATTATTTTGAAAGTCGTTATTCAAAAGCCGAACGCGAATGCGTTCAATCAGTTGTAATTGATTTAAATGCTCAATATCAAAGTTTTATCTATCGCCTTTTCCCTAATGCCAATATCATTATTGATCGCTTCCACCTTGTACAATTAGCTGGTCGCGCTTTGGACAATTGTCGTATCTCTATCCTAAAGCAACTTGATAAACAGAGCCAAGAATATAAAATTATGAAGTCACATTGGAAGCTATTCCATAAAAAAGCTGAAGATCTTCACCCTGAAGAAGTAGTTTTTCTTCGCGGCGTTAAACAATATATGACTCGCCAAAATGCTGTTGATCTCATTACTAGTAAATTTTCCAAGTTCGCTGAAGTATACCAAACTTACCAAGATATCACGAAAGCCCTAAACGAGCGCAATAGTGAATTACTAGAGTCAACCATCTTAGACTACCAAAAAACCAATACAGAAATGGATACTGCTATTCAAACCCTTCGTCAAAACAGAAAATATGTCTTAAATAGCGCTAAATTTGAATACTCTAATGGTCCTTTAGAAGGCATCAATCGCAAAATCAAAACCCTAAAACGAACTTGTTATGGTTTTGCCAATCAAAAATTTTTCTTTTTAAGAATCGATTGTATTTTTTCGTAAAAAAATACCCCCTACATTTTCGTAGGAAGTATTTTTAGTCAACCATACCAGTTGACAGATATCCCACTTAGGACATTTTCCTACAAGGGGTCCCGAGCGCTTAGTGGGAATTTGTACCCCTTATCGATACAAATTCCCCGTAGGCGCTAGGGACCTCTTTAGCTTCTTGGAAGCTGTCAGTAGTATATCTAATAATTTATCTCCATTCCCTTTAGTAACGTGTAACTTTCCAAATTTAAAAAAGCGACTCATAGAATTATTTCCTCCCGTTAAATAATAGATAACTATTAAAAATAGACAATACTTGCTCATAAGTAATGGTACTTAAATTGTTTACTTTGGCGTGTTTCATTGCTTGATGAAACTGATTTTTAGTAAACAGTTGACGATATTCTCGATTGACCCATTTTGAAACAAAGTACGTATATAGCTTCCAATATTTATCTGGAACATCTGTGGTATGGCGGGTAAGTTTTATTAAGACACTGTTTACTTTTGGTTTAGGATGAAAGCATTCCGCTGGCAGCTTAAGCAATTGCTGAATCGAGACTTGAGTGTGCAAGAGCAACCCTAGTGTTCGGTGAATATCCAAGGTACGCTTGTAGAATCCTTCTTCAACAATCAGATAGATGTCAGACGCACGGCTTTCAAAAACCACTTTTTTAATAATTTGTGTGCTTAAATGGTAAGGAATATTCCCAACAATTTTATACCTCTGTTTGTTAGGGAATTGAAACTGTAGAATATCTTGGTGAATTAAAGTGACACGAGTATTCAGTTTTAATTTTTCTGACGATAAGTTGAATAGATGACTGTCTAATTCAATAGACGTTACCTGTTTACTTATTTTAGCCAGTTTCGTCGTTAAATGCCCTTTACCTGTTCCAATTTCGTAAACGGTATCGGTTTCTTTTAAATTCAATTGTTTTATTATTTGGTTGAGTACTTTTTCACTCGTTAAAAAGTTTTGAGAATATTTTATATTTTTGTTCATGTAATCACTCCTGAAGTGATTACATCTGTAAATAAATACAGAAGTTAAACGATTTGTTTGTAATTTTAGTTATCTGTTTAAAAAGTCATAAGATTAGTCACTGGTAGGAATTAATCTAACGTATTTATTTATCTGCGTAATCACTGTTTTTAGTCTGTTTCAAAACAGTAGATGTTTTATCTACATTACGCATTTGGAATACCAACATGACGAATCCCTCCTTCTTAATTACAAATTTTTAGCATCTAATTTAACTTCAATTCCTATTATACACAAAATTTTAAGATACTGCACTATCAACACACTCTTAAGTTTGCTTCTAAGTCTTATTTCCATAACTTCTTTTACGTTTCCGCCATTCTTTGCTGTTTCGATTTTTATGATATGGTGCAAGTCAGCACGAACACGAACCGTCTTATCTCCCATTATATCTTTTTTTGCACTGATTGGTGTATCATTTCGTTTTTCTTTTTGTGCGCCTAAATTTCCCACAATCACTCACTTCTTTCTATTTCTTCTTATTCTTATTTTATCATCAACAATCACAAATCACTTGTGATTTGTGATAAGTGATTTGTGATTAATATATAAAAGCCCTCTTTAAAGGGCTTTTATATTTATTTTGAGAAAGATATAAAATCAATATATCCCTTTTCCCCAATTTTTACAACGGCATTGTAGGGCATATAGTTTTTTATATGAAAGCATTTGTTTTAATATTTGTTCCAAAGAGCCATCATGGCTTTGACAGAGCTCTTCTTCTATGCAAATGCTTTTAATCCGATCCACACGAAAATTCCTATATTCATTTCTTAGCCTGCAAAACCGATTAAGTACCAGTTCTGTTCATAAAACCCCAGTGATATAGGCTCTATCATTCTGCTTTCCGGTTCTTGCCCTCCTGATGCAGGATATTGAATTGATATTACCCTTTTATTGCAGATTGCAGTCTGAATTGCTGCAATAACGTTATCCGCCAATGTATTTTTCTGTCCAGATGTGCTGTACACGTTAATACTGTTCTCCAACTCCTGTGCATAGTTTTTTTCACCATGCTTCAAAATAGATTTGATTTTATACATAGCTGAATCAAAATCCTTTATAAATGATTCATCTCCATGGCAATTTAAAAATTTCCCTGCTGTAATCAATGCACCCACTTCCGCCGCTGTAAACATTACCGGCGGAAGTAGGAAGCCCTCTACAAGAAAATATCCTTTTCCGGCCTCAGATCCAATTGGTATTCCGGCTTCTTCAAGTGTCCGGATATCTCTGTAAACTGTCCTTAAGCTTATATTAAATCGCTGTGCAATTTCTTTGGCAGGAATTATTTTTTTTTGATTGCAGCTGAATAAGAATAGAGGTTACTCTGTTAATCCTGTTCAAATTTTATTCCTCCTCTGTGACTTCCATAAAAAGTATATCCTATGCGTTCTTAAGCTAGCTGCTGTTAGTGCTTCTCATTGCACCCTGGTTATAAAAGCCATACTCACAAACCTCTTCACCAAAACTCTTTACATCTCTAATATAGAACTCTATCTAGCGAACTTTTAGAAAAGATATAAAACATCAGAGTATGGACAGTTGCGGATGTACTTCAGAAAAGATTAGATGTCTAAAAAGCTTGTAGTTAAAGCTTTTTAGACATCTAAATCTAGGTACTAAAACAATTCATCCAGTAAAATATAATATTTTATTTTCTCCCAATCAGGCTTGATCCCCAGTAAGTCAAAAAATAGCTCGACATACTGTTCTTCCCCGATATCCTCCCTGATCGACCGGACGCAGAAGGCAATGTCATACCACTTGTCCGCCCTGCCGCTTCTCCCAAGATCAATAAAGCCACTTACTTTGCCATCTTTCACAAAGATGTTGCTGTCTCCCAGGTCGCCGTGGGAAAAGACAAGTTCCTCTTCGGGCTTTTCCGTCTTTAAAAAATCATACAGCTCGCGCGGATCTTTAAATGGAGTGTCTTCTTCCCAGTTTTCGCAATCCACATCGGCCAGATCGTTATTCAGTAAGTAATCCAATTCGGCTAAGCGGCTGTCTAAGCTATTCGTATAGGGACAATCCGATATGTCGATGGAGTGAAAGAGCCTGATGCACTCCGCATACAGCTCGATAATCTTTTCAGGGCTTTGTTCATCTTCATACTCTTCCGAGCAAAGGACGCCATCGGCCTCACTCATGAGCAGATTGCTCCAGCCATCATGCCGTTCAAAGTGCAGGACCTTTGGAACAGGCAGCTTTCCTTCCAGCCATAGCATCATGTCCTTTTCCCGTTCCACATCATAGGTGGTCCCTTTATACCGGCTGTCCGTCATTTTTAAATATAGGTTTTCATTTTCTCCCACCAGCTTATATACCTTAGCAGGAGACATTCCTTCCGTATCTTTTACGCAGCGGTATTTTTCGATCAGTTTTTTCAATTCCGGTGATATTCTCATTTTAGCCATTTATTATTTCCTTCCTCTTTTCTACAGTATTTAAAGATACCCCAAGAAGCTAATTATAACAAGACGAACTCCAATTCACTGTTCCTTGCATTCTAAAACCTTAAATACCAGAAAACAGCTTTTTCAAAGTTGTTTTCAAAGTTGGCGTATAACATAGTATCGACGGAGCCGATTTTGAAACCACAATTATGATAGAATTTACAAGCTATAAGGTTATTGTCCTGGGTTTCAAGCATTAGTCCATGCAAGTTTTTATGCTTTGCCCATTCTATAGATATATTGATAAGCGCGCTGCCTATGCCTTGCCCCCTGAAATCCTTACATACGGCGATATCTTCTATATAAGCGTACCGGTTCCAATTTTTTCGCAGTTTAACTTTTCCGACGCATTTATCGTCTTGGTAGTAAAGATATATTATCTTATCAGTATTGTCAATATATTCAAGGCAATCTGCCTCCTCATCCTCTTCATCCTCTTCGTCTTGGTAGCTTTTTAAATATGGCGCTTCATAGAGTAATTCTGTAAAGGTCCAATTCTCGTTTTCATACCTCGGTATAATCTTACCTATCACCTCAAATGGTTCGCTGGGTTTATCGATATCTTTCAGGTGCCCTGCTTTCATTTCTGTAATCACTGTTCCCGCCTCTCTTCTATATCAGCGGCATATGTGCTATCCAGGCAGCCGGTTTTACCAGTGTATTTTTTATACATGTCCCTGGTATATTTTGTTATATTCCTATCATACTCCGGATAGGCATAATGAAGCCTTTCCGCCACCTCACCGGATACCGCCCTGAACAATTGATGGCATAGAAATAATGCTTCCCATATGTTTTCATAGGAATCCATCCGGTAGGTGGACAAAAGTTTCTCCCACAAATCCTCGGATATATACCTTTCAATAAACTTATAGTTCTTGCCTACACTTAATTTAAAGCCTGTTTCGATGCCGACCTTCCATGATATCATTCTCAGCAGCTCATGGCGAACAATCTGATTAAAATGATCAATAGCAAATAAAATTTCCTCCCGTTAAATAATAGATAACTATTAAAAATAGACAATACTTGCTCATAAGTAACGGTACTTAAATCGTTTACTTTGGCGTATTTCATTGCTTGATGAAACTGATTTTTAGTAAACAGTTGACGATATTCTCGATTGACCCATTTTGAAACAAAGTACGTATATAGTTTCCAATATTTATCTGGAACATCTGTGGTATGGCGGGTAAGTTTTATTAAGGCACTGTTTACTTTTGGTTTAGGATGAAAGCATTCAGCTGGCAGCTTAAGCAATTGCTTAATCGAGACTTGAGTGTGCAAGAGCAACCCTAGTGTTCGGTGAATATCCAAGGTACGCTTGTAGAATCCTTCTTCAACAATCAGATAGATGTCAGACGCACGGCTTTCAAAAACCACTTTTTTAATAATTTGTGTGCTTAAATGGTAAGGAATACTCCCAACAATTTTATACCTCTGTTTGTTAGGGAATTGAAACTGTAGAATATCTTGGTGAATTAAAGTGACACGAGTATTCAGTTTTAATTTTTCTGACGATAAGTTGAATAGATGACTGTCTAATTCAATAGACGTTACCTGTTTACTTATTTTAGCCAGTTTCGTCGTTAAATGCCCTTTACCTGTTCCAATTTCGTAAACGGTATCGGTTTCTTTTAAATTCAATTGTTTTATTATTTGGTTGAGTACTTTTTCACTCGTTAAAAAGTTTTGAGAATATTTTATATTTTTGTTCATGTAATCACTCCTGAAGTGATTACATCTGTAAATAAATACAGAAGTTAAACGATTTGTTTGTAATTTTAGTTATCTGTTTAAAAAGTCATAAGATTAGTCACTGGTAGGAATTAATCTAACGTATTTATTTATCTGCGTAATCACTGTTTTTAGTCTGTTTCAAAACAGTAGATGTTTTATCTACATTACGCATTTGGAATACCAACATGACGAATCCCTCCTTCTTAATTACAAATTTTTAGCATCTAATTTAACTTCAATTCCTATTATACACAAAATTTTAAGATACTGCACTATCAACACACTCTTAAGTTTGCTTCTAAGTCTTATTTCCATAACTTCTTTTACGTTTCCGCCATTCTTTGCTGTTTCGATTTTTATGATATGGTGCAAGTCAGCACGAACACGAACCGTCTTATCTCCCATTATATCTTTTTTTGGATATCTGTCAACTGGTATGGTTGACAGATATCCTTTTTTTGTTGTTATCACGTCCTGTTCTTTTACTGACTGTTGCTTCAAAATCTGCTTGTGTCGGTCTGTCAGTTTCGCATGGTCGAGAATGTCTTTTACAACCTGCGTCTGGTTGATTTCATCAAGTTTAATCGCAACCTTTAAGGTCGGGGCAACTTGATGAGATAGCCAGTTCAGCGTCCTTTGGAAGGAGTAAGGCTCTGGTTTTGTGGTTAGTTTTAATCGTTCACGATTGTTCCCAATAAACCAAGCCCATTCTTCATTCAGTTTCCAATCAGAACGAGGTTTGGAATCGTCTTTATCTACAAAACGGATATACCGATTGATAATTTTAAAGGCGGTATGCTCTGGATTGTCATAGACGAGTAAATCACGGACTGCATAATAGGCACGCTCATTTTTCAATCGAATCTCAAAACGGTTTTTTACTTCTGCGTCTTCAATGGGAATATCATTTTTCTTGTACTGCTCGTAGTCCTTTTCATAGATACAGAAATAAACTTCACTTTGTAATGAACCGATATAGAGGGTGTTTCCCATACATTCCTTTTCCTCTTTGCGTACCAGTTCGCCACTGCGATAGCTTTTAAAACTGCGGAAGACGGAGATACATTCTTCCTGTTGGCACTTTTCAGTGAGTACAGGGATATTTAAAATCCCTGTCTTATCGTTAATGGCAAGGTCAAGGCGTTTCATCACACCGCCAGCCACCAAAACGTCCATAAAGAACTCATACCAGCTTCTTTGTTGTGCCAGAAGATAGCTTTCAAATTGTCTGCACCCACGACCTTTCAATTCCACCAGAACTCCTTTGTCCAGTTCATGGGAGCAAAGGACGAATATGTCGCCTAAAGCATAATGCTCTGAATAAGAATAGAAACCATAGTCCTCATGAAGAAAATAGGACAGTTTCAGTTGTAAGATGTTTTCGACCACCTGCTGTACGTCTGTTGTCGGAAAGCGAATCCTTACATAATCAAACAGCATTTCAAGGGGAGCGTCGGGATTGAAGCGTTCCAGAGCTTCCCAAAGGGACTGCTGTAAATCCTCTGATGGCTTGACTTTTCCTGTTTCAATATCGCTTAGATACTGCCTTGTAATACCAGTCGCAACAGCTAAACGGTTTTGAGATAGTCCATAAGCCAAGCGTTTTTCTTTTAAATGCTGTAGCCAAGTTTGTTCATTCAGTAAAAATCCCTCCAATCAAAAAGGCGTATGTCAACTTTTAAAGCCCATTTGACATACGCTGAAATTTTGTAAATCCCTTGTAACCAAAGGATTTTCTAATGTTTTTTTGACTGTTTCCTGTCGATTTGTACCCCCCTGTTAGATACGGGGGGTTAAGTGCTGGCGTGGCTATTGCCACACCAGCCAGCAAGATCAGTCCACACCTGCGACTTCCGCTTCGCACGTCGCCTGCGTGGACTGTCTGCTGTTGGATAACTTTTTAATTTCCTCCAAGAAATCATATCCTTTTGGTACAAGGGGAGTATAAAACTCTGATATGACACTTGTTCCTACATCAACATAGCCACGACCTTTGATTCGCTTTAAGAAGAAATCCTTTTGTACGTCACTGCCAAACATCATGCCATAGCCCATTTCAGACATACGACCTAAAGCCACTCTGAAATTAAACTGATCACGGATTCCGTCGCCTAAATATTTTGCGTCTGGACGTTGACAAGCCAGTATTAGAAAGAAGCCAGCTTGACGACCTAACATGACAATCTGTTTCAGCTTATTCATAACTGCGGTGTTTTCTTTTGTTCCCAGCATTTCCATGAAAGCGACGTATTCATCAAAGATTAAGAAGTGTGCCGGGAGACCTAAGTAAGCATAATTTTTGCCAGTCTTATAGTTCTTCATCTGCTTCATTTCCTCACTACGTTTCATCATTTCTTCATAGAATGTTTCAATGCAAGAAAGCAAGTCTTCTTTTCTATAGTAGACATTTGCCATCACAGAACCTAAGTCCGCAAGGTCAGCATTTTTCGGGTCAAGAATATACAGTTTTGAATCTGTATGAAGCAAGGCTTCAATCAGTGTCAGTATAAAGTAAGTTTTACCGCCACCTGTACCACCAGCAATCAACATATGAGGGAGCTTATCATATTCCCACCATACGTTTTTCATTAAGCGAAGTTTACCATCTTTAGCTTCTACTTCATCAATAGAAATACGACTGGCTATGGTGTCATAGAGCAAAGTATATTCCACATAGGAATCCTTTAACTCTTTATCCGTCAGCTCACAGTACAAGCCACTCTCTAATTTCTTTTCCAAGTGTAAGAGTTGGTCTTGATATTTTCCCAGCGTGATTTCCACCCGTATCTGTATCAAGCCATTTTTAAGTCGATAATACATTTTAGGGAAGTAGGTTATCTTTTCCTTTGTACGACCAGCACTATCTTTAAAGAAACCCTCTGTTTTGACCTGTTCAGATTCATACCACTTGTTTTCAAGTATCATCTTTGCCAGTTTTTGACGGTGGTAAAGTTGTTTAACCGTATCATAGCGAACCCGTTTGAATACAAACGCTACCAGCAAGCAGATAAGAATTGCGACACTGAAACTGATAATTAAATAGGGAATGTCAATCTTATCTGCTTGTGATAGGTTAAAATCCTGCCAGTTGATCTGCTGGATTGTCTTCACATGAAACAGTCCGACAACCAGCAGGAAAACAGGCAGGAGTGACGCTATCGTAAAATGAAAGACTAAATCTTTACCAGATGGGCGAATCCTTTTACCACGCTGTTTCATGCGAAAAAGTCTCCTTTCTACCTAGCGACTATTTGTCTTGTGTCGGTTCTTTCTTTGCTTGTGGTTGAGCTTTGAATGAACTAGAATCCTTTGTCAGCACAATATCGTCTGCCTTGATATACCAGTCAACATCTGCTCCTTGATAGGTGGCAGTAGCAACGGTGTCCGCAATGGGATTGATAAGTTCCACCCGTGCGTTATAATCAAACTCTTTCAAAGGCACGCTGGCAGGAATACTTACTTGAATCATGCGTCCTTGTCCTTTGGATTTTAAGTCATAGGTACGTTCCTTGATTTCATCTGAAACCGACCCGTCTTCATTTTGGATTCTCACTTCACGACGTAGAGCAGAGAATTTCAATTCTCCAAAAGTCGTGTCTTTATCTAATACAATGCCATTTGCTAATCTCATCATTTTTCCTCTCTTTCTTTATTCTTTTATCATGTCGTCAGCATGTAAAAGGTAATTTGTAAAACCACGAGTGCCGATTTTGTAGCCCTCTGCGGTAATACGTGGATTGACTAACTTCACACGTTCCTCAAAGCCGAAATGTTTTTCGCCAGCTTCAGCAGGAAGCACCACCACAATATCATCTGCTCTTTGAACATCAGAATAGAGATTATAGCTTCTTGATAAGACAGTTAGCCGTCCGTTGATTCTTCGCTGAACGACTTTATCCTCGCCAGCAAATTCTAAATTGCCGAATGTTTTTTCCATGTTGGGAATCACAAATTTAAGTTCCATATTTTTACCTATCCTTTCTTTTTTATTGGCTGAATGAATGTTTGATGGTCTTAAAGAGTGGGGAACGACCTTTTGATTCTTGATTTTTTGTTTTCATAAGTTCACTTCCTTTCAAAATCGGGTAAAAAAATAGACACCTCATTTTTTGAAGTGTCTACCTATTAAATATTCAAATTTTATTGGAAGTATCTTTATATCTTCACTTTTCAAGGATAAATCGTCGTATCAAAGCTCATTCATAAGTAGTAAATTAGTAGTAAATTGAGTGGTTTTGACCTTGATAAAGTGTGATAAGTCCAGTTTTTATGCGGATAACTAGATTTTTATGCTATTTTTGTATATAAACATAAGCCTTTTAGAATCGCTTTCTCTGTCCTCCTTCATTTATTATCGAGTCATACAATATTCCTTGAATGTAGGTCTCATGCCGCCTGTCCTATAGTAACAGAAACTTATTGGGGATACTCCCTAGGAGCATCCCCAATACTATAATTACCATTATTTCGCTTTGTAAAAGACTCCTAGAGAATTTCTTTCTACAGGTTGAACCTGGTCATATAAATTTGTTTCTTTAAAATACGTTGCGTATTTATTTGGCACATAAATCAAAGCACGTGATAGTTTCTCTGTATCTTTTGCCAAGTCAGTAGGTTTCACCATAGGCATGATATTTTTCCCATTTTCCCAAACACTTTCGTGTTCTTTGTAATGTATAAAGGAAGTAGTTCGTCCCAAATAATAGGATAAAGACGTACGATAATTACCATATTGATACACCTCTAATGGCGTAGTGCCTTCCAATGTCATCACTTCATTGGCTAATACTTTTCCAGATTGGTCTTCCATAACTGGCACTAAGTTAGGAACTAATGCTAAATAAAAAATGATCGCACTCGTTGCCATACTGCACACTAAGACAGACCCTGTTCGTTTACTAGCGGCATAAATAAACGTCAACACAGTCACTGCCAAACTAATCCAAAGATACGCACTATGTGACAAAGACATACTCAATCCCACTATGACTAATCCTAGTAAAAATGGAAATCCACCCAGTGCATATAGGGTAAACACCCTCCATGTCATCTTACGATCTTTGTATCCTTCTATACAAGCATGAATGCCCATGCCTGCCCATAATGCCAAAGGAATCAGCATAATAAATGTGTAGGTAACATATTTAGTGGCCATACACGTGTAGAACAGAACGGTTCCTACAAACCAAAAAATAGACCAATACCAAATATAGGCGTGTTTCTGTTTATTGATACCACGAACTACAAAGCTAGTCCATGGCATCATGCATACTGGCAACAAGGCAAAATATAAATACCACCAATTATGTTCAGGATGTTCTGGTACAGTAGCCCTCGTTATATTATGTAGCCCTAAAAATCCTTGGATAAATGTATCTCCATGAACATGGTACATATATCCATACCAAGGTACTACGACTAGGATAAAAGCAAGAATACCTTTCCAAGAAAAGACATATTTAAACCAATCCATACGACGATTCAAGGCCACATATAGAATTAAAATAATCCCTGGTAGCACGATCCCTACAGGGCCTTTGGTAAGTACCGCTAACCCAGCAAACATATAGGCATAGACCATATGGCGATGACTTTCACCAGTGATACCACGATATAAATAGTAAAAAATACCCATAGAAAAAAGAAATAAATATCCATCCGTCACGACAGCATGACCGATGTACCAAAATTCTAACGCCGTTCCTAGGGCAATGGCACTCCACATGGCAATCCGTTCTACTTGATATATACTGAAAGCCATCCGATACATCGCTAGTACTGTACAAGTAGAAACGACAATGGATGGCAATCGAGCAGCCAAATCAGAGATACCAAACAAAGAGTAGGACAGTATAAGCCCCCAATATGCCATAATTGGTTTATCATACCAATACATGTCATAAATCATAGGCGACAAAAACTCTCCATGTTTCATCATGGTCACAGCTGATAAGGCATAGTTCGATTCTACTGTGTCAGTAATAGGCAGTGCCCACGACATCCACAAATAAAACAGAAATGTTCCTATCCCTAACCATGTAAACCGTTTCCATGAAAATGTTTGTTTCATAGTAATACAACCTCTGTATTTATATTTAAAAAAATAGTTTTCCCAACAAGCGCATCACTAGCCAAGCTAGGATAATCACAAAGGCACCAGCAATGATAAATTTAGCTAATGTAAATAGCACTAGAATCACCACTGCTGCCCCTACTGCTAAACCTGCTTTCCACTTCCAGTTAAGGGCATTCCACAAGAATACCTTCATATTGGGTATGGTCTGAAAACTTTGTTGTTCCTGTTGAGAAGATTGATGATGAGGAGCATCGTATGCTCGCCCCTCTTCATCAATAGTTGTTCCGTCAAAATCACGTAATTCTTCTTCTGAAAGAACGCGCGTTCCTTCTTCATACTTTTGTTCTTGACTCATAGTCACTCCTATAGAGCTTGTAAATGTTTTTCCAACAATTCATTGACTACGCCAGGATTTGCTTTCCCCTTGGAGGCACGCATGACTTGACCTACCAAGAATCCAATAGCTTTACCTTTGCCAGATTTGAAATCTTCCACAGATTTAGGATTATCTGCAATGACTTGTTTTACGATTTCTTCAATAGCTCCTGTATCGGTAATTTGAACTAAGCCTTCTTCTTCTACGATTGTATCTGGATTTTTACCAGTTTCAAACATTTTTACAATAACTTGTTTTGCAATTTTACCAGAAATTGTACCTTTTTCAATTAGGCTAATCATAGCAGCTAATTGTTCAGGTTGTACTTTGCTATCTGCATAGGAAATACCAGCATCATTCACAAGTTTTGCTAAATCACCAATAATCCAGTTAGATGCTGTTTTTGCATCGGCGCCAGCTTCTACGACAGCATCGAAATAGTCCGCTGTAGCACGTTGACTTGTCAATGTGCGTGCATCTTCACTGGACAATCCATAGGATTCCATAAAGCGTTGTTGTTTCGCTTCTGGCAATTCTGGTAAAGATTGACGAATCTCTTCTACATAGTTAGGATCTACCACGATAGGTACCAAGTCTGGTTCTGGGAAGAAACGGTAGTCATTTTCCTTCTCTTTCTTACGCATGGAAAGAGTAATCCCTTTGCTATCGTCCCAAGTACGAGTTTCTTGTACGATAGTTTCTCCATCTTCTAAGGCTTCCGCTTGACGAAGTGCTTCGTATTCGATACCTTTTTGAATCCCTGTTAAGGAGTTCATATTTTTAATTTCCGTTTTTGTACCTAATTTTGTTTCTCCTACAGGGCGAATAGAAATGTTCGCATCACAACGCAAACTACCTTCTTCCATACGTCCATCAGAAACGCCTAAGTATTGTACAATAGCACGGATTTTATCCACATATTGGCGTGCTTCTTCACCAGAACGAAGATCTGGTTCAGAAACGATTTCCAACAATGGTACACCGGTACGGTTGTAATCTACATTAGAACTGTCAGAACTAGAAATCGTAGCACCGCTATGTACTAATTTACCAGCATCTTCTTCCATGTGAATACGATTGATGCGAATGCGACGAGTTTCTCCATTCACTTCTACATCAAGATGACCATTCACGCAGATTGGCAAATCGAATTGTGAAGTCTGCCAGTTTTTAGGTAAATCTGGATAATAATAGTTTTTGCGGTCAAATTTATTGAATAGTACAATTTCGCAATTCAAAGCTAAACCGACTTTAATAGCATATTCCAATACTTTTTGGTTGAACACAGGCATGGTTCCTGGCAAGCCTAAGCAAGTAGGACATACATGTGTGTTATGATCGCCCCCGAAGGCCGTTGTACAGGAGCAGAAAATTTTTGAATTTGTTTTCAGTTCAGTATGAACTTCAAGGCCTACCACAGTTTCATATTTCATAGTTTCAATTCTCCCATAGTTGGCAATTTTGTAAATTCAGGACATTCTTGTTCAAAACTATAGGCAGCTTGTAATAACGTACTTTCACCCATAGCAGGTGCTAATAATTGCATACCGATTGGCATACCATTAGAACCAAAACCAGCTGGAATGCTAATGCCTGGAATACCTGCCAAGTTAACCGGCACCGTACATACGTCTTCCAAGTACATCGTCAATGGATCGTTGATTTTTTCACCAAATTTGAAAGCTGTATTTGGAGCTGTTGGTGTCAACAATACATCGCATTCTTGGAAAGCTGCGTCAAATTCATTTTTAATTAAACGACGAGCTTTTAAGGCTTTCAAATAGTACGCATCGTAGTAACCAGAACTCAATACATAAGTACCTAACAAGATACGACGTTGCACTTCTTCACCAAAGCCTTGAGTCCGAGTTTTGGTAGACATTTCCACTAAGTTATCTGCTGGCACGCGAAGACCGTAGCTAACTCCATCATAACGAGCTAAGTTAGAACTAGCTTCTGCTAAGGCGATGATATAGTATGCAGACAAGGCATATTTTGTAGTTGGTAAGGAAATATCTACGATAGTGGCACCCATAGAGCGATAGGTTTCAATAGCTTTTTCCAAAGCTGCACGCACTTCTGGATGTAAGCCATCACCAAAATATTCTTTAGGCACACCGATGCGCAAGCCTTTTACATCTTTCACAAGAGCTTTTGTATAATCGACACGATCTCCTGGGATGGATGTAGAATCATGGAAATCATGGCCTGTAATAGCATTCAACACGATAGCTGCATCACGTACGTCTCTTGTAACAGGGCCAATTTGGTCCAAAGAAGATGCATAAGCAATCAAGCCATAGCGAGACACATTGCCATACGTCGGTTTCAAGCCTACTACACCACAATAGGATGCTGGTTGACGAATGGATCCACCTGTATCGGATCCTAACGCCCAAATAGCACTACCGCTGGCAACAGCTGCTGCACTACCACCAGAAGAACCTCCTGGTACGTAGTCTGGATTCCATGGATTTGTCGTTTTGCCTAAGGCAGAGTTCTCTGTGGAGCTGCCCATAGCAAATTCGTCCATATTCAATTTACCTAAAATGACTGCATCTTGAGATTGTAATTTTTCGATAACTGTCGCATTGTACGGTGGCACAAAGTTTTCCAACATATGGGAACCACATGTTGTGGCTACACCTTTGGTACAAATGTTATCTTTAATCGCACCTGGAACCCCAGCTAATGGAGAAATCGTTTCTCCTTTTGCAATTTTTGCGTCCACAGCCTCAGCTTGTGCTAACGCCGTTTCGTGAGAGTCAGACAAGTACGCATGTACTGTTGGCTCTACATTGTCTTTATGTGCCAATACAGCTTTTGTAAGCTCTAGGGCAGAAATTTCTTTATTTACTAATTTTTGATGTAATTCAAAAAGAGTCATGTATCTTCTCCTAGTTCTGTACAACACGAGGTACTCTGAAATACCCATTCTCTTCTTCAGGTGCATTTTGTAACGCCGCTTCCCGTGGCAATGATGGTTTCATTTCATCAGGACGATATACATTTTGTAATGGCACCGCGTGAGCCATTGGCTCTACATCTGTTAAATCTAATTCTTCTAATTCCTCAACATAGGTAAGGATATTACTGAGGGCTTTTTCTGCCGCCTCTAAATCTTTAATTTCTAATCGGGATAATAAGGCAATATTCTTAATTTCCTCTTGAGTAATTTTCATAGACACACATCCTTTCAATTTATATATTATACCATACTTTCATGATGAAAGTACCTATTCATAATGTAAGGCATCAATAGGATTTAACTTCGCTGCTTTTCTAGCTGGATACAAACCAAATACAAGACCTATGGACATGGAGAATCCAAAAGATAATAAAATAGGACCTGTGGTCACTACAGTTTTCAACTTAGCTACTGTAGCAATCAGCTGTGACGCACCAATCCCCACTAGAATGCCTATGGCACCACCTACGAGAGAGATAACGACGGCTTCAATTAAAAACTGTGTAATAATCGTTCGATACGTCGCTCCTAAGGCTTTACGAACACCAATTTCTCGAGTACGTTCTGTGACAGACACAAGCATGATATTCATAATCCCAATGCCACCAACTAATAAAGAAATCGCTGCCACAGCACCCAGGAATAAGGTCATGGTAGCTGTATTTTCTTCTACCGCTTTCATAATGGACGCCATATTATTCACATTAAAATCATCGAGGTCGGGATTTTTAATACCATGACGGACACGCAAAATATTTTCTATATCTGCTTGCACCCGTTCTAAGTCTTCGCCTTCTTTTGCTTGAATGTAGATCATACGTAAATAATCAACACCCATCACACGTTCCATCATAGTTGTATAGGGTACTACAATGACATCATCTTGATCATTCCCCATAGCACCAGAACCCTTTTCATCAAGGACACCTACTATTTTAAAAGAATTTTTATCAATCCGAATATCCTTACCAATGGGGTCTTCATTACCAAATAAATTTTTTGCCACAGTGGCGCCTATAACTGCCACTCGTTCACGGCGTTCAATTTGGCTATCTGTAATAAAACGACCTGATTTCATAGTCCAATTGTTCACATACTGAAAGTCAGCATTAGCACCATTCACAGTTGTGGTCCAATTCTTGCTCATGTACACAGTTAAATACGAATTAGATGCTACTGGTGAAGCTGCTTGCACGCTATCCATCTTCGAAATAGCTTCATAGTCGCCCATTTTTATCGTTTTATTAGCACCAGATACAGGGCGTACCCCTGGTGTTCTAGGAGCTCCTGGATAGACCATTAGCAGATTACTGCCCAAACTAGAAATAGATTCTGTAATTTGTTGACGCACTCCATATCCGATAGAAACGAGAGCAATCACTGCCGCTACACCAATGATGATACCTAGCATCGTCAGTAATGACCGCATCTTATTCGCAATCAGAGAGGACCAAGCCATTAAGAAACCTTCCTTATACATGGCTTTCACCTCCTACCTGCAACCCTTTCATATGAGGATTGATTCTATCTTCTACAATAAGACCATCTTTTAAGACCACATTACGCCCTGCATATTCAGCAATATCTGGCTCATGGGTGACTAAAATGATGGTACGCCCTTCTTGGTATAATTCCGTGAAGATATGCATCACATCTAAACTCGCTTTTGAGTCAAGGTTACCTGTAGGTTCATCGGCCATAATAATCGCTGGGTCATTTGCTAACGCTCTCGCAATGGCTACACGTTGTCGTTGCCCTCCAGATAGTTCTGCTGGCATATGCTCCAACCGAGTACCGAGTCCCAAATCTGTCAATAATTGACTAGCCCTAGCTTTACGTTCTGCTTTAGACACTCCTGCATAGACCATTGGTAATGCTACATTATCTAGGGCTGTTAATTTTGGCAATAAATTAAAACTTTGGAACACAAACCCAATTCGTTTGTTCCGCACATAAGCCAATTCATCATCCCCCAGGTGGGCTACTTCTTCTCCATCTAATCGATAGGAACCACTGGTAGGTCTGTCAAGACATCCTAAGATGTTCATAAACGTAGACTTCCCCGAACCAGAAGGTCCCATAATAGAGGTAAACTCCCCTTCATAAATGGACAAGTCAATACCATGCAGTACAGGTACTGTCAACTTTCCATTTACGTAGGTTTTCGTAATTCCTTCTAAGGTGATAACTGCTTTTTTAGAAGTTTCCATTAGAATGGCCCCCTCTGTTGCTGTTTTTTCGTCGTACTTACATCACCACTAATAACGATTTCATCTCCCTCTTCTACACCGGATATAATTTCAATTGTTGAATCACCCGTCATACCAGTTTTCACACTGGTTCTAACAGGTTTTCCATCTTTGATGACATATACAAATTCTCCCACTTTATCAGAACGAACAGCAGCTAAAGGAACTACCAACACATTTTGTCGTTCTTCTCCATGAATTGTTGCTCGCGCTGTCATAGATGGGAAGAAATGACTTACATCACTTGCTGGAATTGCTACACGAACTGTATAATACACTACGGATGAACTGGTCGTTCCCATACTACCTTTTGTACCTAATGAAATACTTTTAACAGTACCTGTGAAAGTCTGACCTGGATGCGCATCGACTGTGAAATCTACTTTGGCACCTTCTTTTACATTCCCAATATCTGTTTCATCAACTGTTAAATAGATTTCTAAATCAGATAAATCTGCAATGGTGGCAATAATCATTTGTGTAGAAATACCAGTAGCAATGGTTTGCCCTGCTTTCAAAGGTTCTCCAATTATGGTCCCATCCATAGGTGCTGTAATCGTACTATCTGTTAAGTTCGCTGCCACTTGGTCATAGGTAGCTCTTGCTTTTTCATAGGCTGCTAGTGCATTGTCATAGGTTTGCTGTGAAATGGCACCTTGTGACACTAGCGTACGGTATCGATCCAAATCTGTGGCGGTTTGATTCAATGTAGCTCGTGCATTATCTACGGAGGCCTGTAATTGACGAGAATCAATAGTAGCGATAACTTGCCCTGCTGTTACATGCTGATTGGCTTTCACCAAAACAGATTCTAATTTGCCAGGAATATTGGTAGATACATCTACATAGCGAACAGGATTAATGGTTCCCGTTGCACTAATAGTAGATGAAATACTACCTTTTCCTACTTTCCCCGTTGTATAGGTAGGCGCCTCTTTCGTTTGGCTACTACTATACCATTGCCATCCACCAATAGCTACCACTAAGATAGCCACAATGGCAATCCATAATTTTTTATTTTTCCACATGAAATATCTCCTTTCATCTATCGATTGTATATCAAACAAGTAATCTCCTACTCTAATAGGGGTAAGGACCAATATGTAGTATAGACCTTTATCTTCATAAACTTGTTTACGGCTGCTGATAACTTCCTTATATGAGTAACCCTTTACTATAGTATAAAAGCAAACATGCTATATACAGGAGGATAAAAAGAAAAGAAAACTATGGTTAGTTTTCTTTATCTTATACAATACGATGGTGAAACTACTATGAAATTATTGTCCTAACACACGTAATAATTGGTATAAAGAAGTATCTAAAGGATACTCACATGTTGCGGCATCTTCATAGGCTATGGCATCAATATGATTGCAATGAACCCCTATCAGATGATGTGTATGCCCTTCTAATAAAGCACGTACTCCCGCCTCTCCTAAGCGAGCAGCCATTAGTGCATCATAGGCAGACGGTGAGCCACCGCGTTGTAAATACCCTAAGACAGTCACAGAAGGTGCATAGGATGTATTCTCTTTAATATGTTGGGCCACTTCAAAGGCGCTGTACGCGCCTTCCGCAACGATGATAATACTATTCTTTTTACCATTCCGAGTCGTATTTTCTAATGATTCTTTTACCTCTTCTAATGTCATTGGTACCTCTGGTGTCAGCACCACCTCAGCACCACATGCAACGCCTGCGTACACAGCAATATGCCCCGCATGGCGACCCATCACTTCTACAATAGCTACCCGATCATGAGCCGTAGAGGTATCACGAATTTTGCTCACCCCATCAATGATGGTATTAAGAGCTGTATCAAAACCAATTGTATAATCGGTACCATTCATATCTTTATCAATAGTGCCAGGAATTGTCACCGTAGGTAGTCCTAAGTCAGACAACACTTTGGCACCACACATAGATCCATCACCACCAACAACGACTAAAGCATCAATGCCATGACGACGCAAATTGTCATAGCCCCTTTGTTGATGTTCAGGTTCTTTAAATTCAAGACAACGGGAAGATTTTAAAATCGTTCCACCTTTGTTCACAATATTCCCTACACTGCGTCGAGTCATAGGAATAAAGTCTTCTTCTAAAACGCCCAAAAAGCCTCGCTGTATTCCTACTACATCGAGGCCTTCATATATTGCACTTCTTGTTACGGAACGAATGACTGCATTCATTCCTGGTGCATCTCCACCACTTGTTAAAATACCTATTCGTTTCATATTATTCACCTTGGTGTACTTTTCGCCGTTTAAAATATATACCTTTAGACTTTACTGATGCATCAATACTAGTAACGAGTTCATCAGTATGACTGTGCGTCGTATCTAATACATGGTCACATTTACGATATAATGGTTTCCACCTACGCATCATCCATGCTACATAACCAGCTACATCATCATAATTCATCGTCGGTCGTTTACCAACCCAACGATTAACGCGATTCACAATTCTGTAATGTGAGGCACGTATGCCCACAATAAAGGAATACTTTTGCATATACCGCAATGTACGCATATCGATAGGGAAATTTCCACCTACGGAAATCACCGCTTCATGATACATAACAACCTTTTTAATCACTTCAAACTCAGCACGGCGAAAGGCCTTTTCGCCTATTGTCTTAAAAATATCAGCAATAGGCATATTATATCGTTTCTCTAATATTCGATCCGTGTCAACAAATTGCCAGCCTTTGGCATCCGCTAAATTTCGACCTAAGTGACTTTTCCCGCTCCCCATAGAACCAATGAGGATAATGTTTCTCTTGATAGTCGTTTTCATGTTATATAATATCTCATTCTTCAATCTAGTAGTAATTTTTAACTTTATTTTACTATACTCGACTATACTTTGACAAACCATTAAGGCTATTTTTTAGTATTTTCATGAATCTTACATTGTAATGTCGTAACACCTTGCATGTGAATAATTTTTTCTATAGTAATTCCTAAGGTAGGGTGCACCTTTTGCATGCCCGCTAACCACTGCACCATATCTAGGGTAGATCCTTGTACTACCACATCTAGAGCCTCTTCTTCTTTATGAGTACTCACTATCACCAAAGGTGTATCTCCAATGGTGGACAACACCAAATGATACAAACCTTCTAAGTCTAACATATTGTCATTCAATTGTTTCACAAATTGATAACTTTCACTGTTTAAAAATGTTGTTTCTGCCTCCTGTGAAAGTATCTCTTCATCAATCTCTGAGGAAATTAGTTTCGTTTCTCCTTGAAAGTACACCATCATACTAATGCTAATAGCCCCCACACAACAGTACACACTAATGACTAGGAGTAGACTTCTTTTGGGAATGGGCAGAGCTTTCCACAGTGCCTGTAATACGACTGCGGTATAGTGTAGTTCCGGATTCTTTTTCCACCACTTCATCATAGTGACGGTGACCTCCTAATCGACTCAACACCAAACTAAACTGATGTAATTCATTTTCATTCCTTCCTCTAGCTTCCACATACCATTGGTTCATAGTAGACCACTCCACCAATTGGATGTGATATGTATTCGAAGCATCTAATAAGTATATACATTCCTTTAACGTCCCCTGCAGCGGTGCTTCTTCTTTTTTATTTTCATAAACCATAGCTTCATACACACTATGAGCTTCCTTAGCATCAATATGATGTGAAAATACCTCTGTTTGTTTTTCAACCATATCTTGATACTCACTATATGCTTTTGTGCCCATCGCCACAGAACCTACTAATATAACAATCAATAGAGCCAATACAGTCCACCATATATGTTTATACCGAATATACCAACACATCCACTGTATATCCGGCTCTATGAAATTAAAATTCTCCTTATTTTCCATCAGTAAGTAACCTAATCGCTAATCCCATTGCCATTTCATGTGTTATATTTTGTGGATTGTAATCGGCTCCCCTATCAACCACATGAATGGAAACTTGTTCGATGGTACCATACTTCTCTAAAATGGATTCATACTCTGTTTCTTTTTCTTCCTTAAAACCAACTACAACAGCACCTTTAGGATAGGGTACATTAAATTTCTGACTCTCTTCATATACAGTCTCACACGCAGCTAACACAGTTTCTACATCAGTATCCACTAGAGTATGACTAGTGCAGAACTTATCATTCCATAACGATACTCGCACCTTATCCTCTTCTGGAGTGATACAAAGCATAGATGATTCTCGACCACGGCTGAATGCAAGCGGTGCTGGCCAGTAATCGATAACACAAAGATTACCCCCTCCTTGTTGAATCCCTCGAGCCGCCTGTTTGATTTGTTTTCGTTCTAATGCCACAATGAGAACAAACATTAATTCATCCGTTGTGCCAGGTCGAGAGGCAAAATCTATCGCCACTGGACATTCTTCACTATCAAATAATCTCTTTCCTTCCCGTTTTGTAAATAAGTATTGCTCTAATTTATCCATTTTCGGAGTTTCCATATGCACCGATTGCAAGGGGCTTTCAAAAACGCACCCCACTGGAATATCTGATTCTCCATAGTTTTCAAAAAATTCTTTTGTATCCTCCTCTATTTCACTACGTCGTCGTTGTGCTATCACATCTTCCACAACTACAGTTTTTCCCATTTTATAGGCTTTGATTCCCACAATTTCATCATTTCCTATGGCAATGGCCATTACTCGTTTGCTTTTCATCTTACATCTCCTTATTCTTGTACCCAGTCTATGCGTGTTGTGTCAAACATATCATCCTTATAAAGGGCAGAAAAATATACATCCTTCCTCACATTTGTTCCCGATTCCATATCGCTACAAATTAGCCGTAAACAATATCGTCGAGGTTCTCGCTCTTTATATAGGATTGCTTCTATCCGTTCTGTATCTGTTTCTTCTAGTACATACTTTGGCGAACCACTACCAGAAATTTCTTTCTCATGGGCAAGGAAAAATTCTTTCCTGGTTCCTAGAACAATTCCTCGTTCTATCCCATATTGACATCGCACAAACCGATATTCATCAATCATGCTTTGATAGGTGACTTGCATCGTTTGTTGCCACGCAGCCCAAGCCCCCATAATTGTCATAGCCATCAATAAAATCATGTACGAAACAAAACCATTTTTCTTCCTCCCGTTCCACTTCAACATATACGATCTCCTTCTATGCCATTTCTAACTACTTAGCCTTGCTTAGTGTGTATGTTGTAATCCCTCTATATATGTTGCATACGGTAAGATACCCGTCTGAACTTGGTAATGATTCTGTCCGCCTTCCATAAGTTGAATATAAGATCGCCACCAATAGGGATGCACTTCAGAATACCAATGTAAATTAATAAGACCATTTGATTGTTCTTGAAAAAACAGTTTGTTTTGTGGAAATACATGTATCTGTCCTATCTTGGGACTAACTTCACTTTCTGTGATAGCTTGTAATTGTCCATCTGAAAGGATAATCACAAAGGCATCTTGATAGACCCGTATTCTCCAATTAGAAGGAGATACTAACCAGGAACCATCTTCACTGACTTGTGGCTGTTTCTCACTATAGCGAAGACGATTCATTATCTGTATACGACTAAACCTAGCATCTAATAATAACTCATGGCGATGATGCAACATATGCAGCCACTTCATACTATGAGAAGCAATTAAAAAGAATCCCGTTACTATGACGACTAGCAATAAACAACCTATTAGTGCTTCGATTAATAGAAAGCCTCCTATCTGTATATGTCTCTTACTATTCTTCTTTCTACAAAACAAATAGAACATATTTTCTACCTTCATCTATACTATACTACTTATTTAGTAATTTGTAAATACTATTGTTCGATATTTTTATATTTTTAGAACATATGATACTATCTATTGTATTTCATAAGATACGTTCTAAATCGATGCTTTTCTTCTCCATTTCGATAAGCAATAACGGTGAGTACCGGAATCTCCCCTAGTTTCGTATCCACAATTCTCTGAAAGCGAATATCTCCTACAGAAGGAAGTATTTCACTTTCAACATGTCCAGTAGTTGCATAGGTTACTTTCCCCTCTTCCATATACAAAATCATAGCTTGCAAAGTTCTATCTTCATCCATCATCTTCTTATATTGTTGGATGCTACTCATCATAAGTACAAATAAAGTGGAACATAATAGACTCATGACAAACAGCGAAGCTAATACATCCATGTAGAGAAATCCCTCTTGTTGTACTTTCAATATTTTGATTCCTCCCACCGTACACGCCCCGATTGACGAGCAAAAATAAAAGTCCGTTTATAACGAATCACCGTATCTACTAAAGTAACGGTAAACACTTTCCCTACCGCCTTATGACCAGTAAATCGTAATATTGGAGATGTGCCAGTAAATTCAATGTACATAGACGGAGGCAGCTCATGATAAGTAATAGAATTTGACTCGTTAATATAGCCATACTGCCTTCTTCCTAATAGGATATGATTGCCACCACTACGTTGCAAATTGCCATACAAGGTAGCCATCTGCATACGCTTAATATGCGCAAATAAAATACGTCCTTCCCGATCAAATTGGTAGTACTCTCGTTGTTCTCCATTATGTAACAACAACACCATGCCAATGATAAGAGAACAAATCGTCATATACAATACAACTTCCACTAATAAAGAACCTTCTTCTGGGTGCTTAGGTACTTTCATCATAGCCACCTCTCAAAAGGGTAGATGAATAATAAAATCGTTGCCATACTGAAGGAAGGACCAAAGGGAATATAGGTATGATTCGGAGATGTAATACGCCACACACAACTGTACAAGATGCCAATCATAGAGGAAAGTCCGCATAATGCCAAGCATTCCACCGATGTGAGCCAACAACTAATGGCCATCAACCATTTGATGTCACCTAATCCCACACCACCACGGCTAAACCAGCGTAATGACCACCACAATCCGCCCATACAAAGAGCATTGATGACTATCATCAGCACATCACCATTACCTATCCACTGGTAAACAAATCCACATATACAAATTAGAATAGCTCCCTCATCGGGAAGAATATAATATAGCTTATCGATGGTTGATCCCCAAAAGAGCGTTACCTCCAGCATATAAAGAAGTCCCAGTTCATAGATATTCATAATGTATCCGACTTGATAGGCATAGCAAAGCCCTACTGTCCCTATGATATGAGCAAAGATGGACATAAGGCACCACATACTATGTGTTTTCATATAGGTCCAAGAAACAATGAGATAGAGGCTTGCAACTCCTGTGACACCAGCAATACCTCCTAGCACATACTCCATATTTCCCTCTTCCTTCTACTAATTAATTGTCAGCATCAGGTGCTGTGACAGCAATATGTTTACCTTTACCACCTTCATTTTGTACACTGGTGATTGTGTACTCGCCCCCTTTAGGAGTTTTCACATGTTCTGTCAAATACCCTTCTTTGTACAATGTATCTACAGTCGGTACTGTATCGGTAGATTGTTCCATCATATACAGCTGCGCTGCGTTGGAAATCGTTGTCACATCTGATTTAATTTTCGCTTCCTTCGCCTTGTTTGAGGCATTTAAAAATTGTGGCATTGCCAAGGATGCTAAAATGGCAATGACAGCCACAACCACCATTAATTCTACTAATGTAAATCCATCTTGTTGCTTCCGTTGTCGTAAAGACAAACGTTGTCGAAGTGCTTCCATAATTCCTCCTATTGAATAACTGAAATTGAATTAAACATCGGCAGCATTACTGCTACCACAAGTAAAGCGATTATACTGCCCATAATACTGAGCATAATAGGTTCTAACAATTGTTCTCCTCGTTTCACGATCCGTTCCAAAATTCCTTTATAATACGCATACCCTTGATCTAACATACTTTCTAGGTCACCCGTTTCTTCTCCGATGCGAAGTAAATCCCATACAAAAGAAGTTCCTAATTGCACCTCTTCTAATGAATCAGTAAATCCATGCCCTTGAGAGATACGAGTTTTCACCTCTCTTTGCAAGGTACTAGCCCAACGATTACCCCATAGCGATTCTGTCATATCCAACAGTTGTAACAAAGGTATCCCACTTTTTAAAAGTAGCTTCCAAATCTGACACATACGTACCATCGTATAGGCCATAAGCCATTCCCTTTGTGCCATACATAGCCAAACCTTACGATGCACACTGAATTTCACAGATTCTCGTTCGTACGATTTCCATAAAAGCATACCAAATGTTAGTAAGGTAATCAGGAGATACACTCCTTTTTGTTGTAACCATGTACCTCCTGCAAAAAGGGCTGCTGTAATCGGTGGCAATTCGATTTGCATGCTCTCAAAGACAGATTTAAATTGCGGTAAAATAAAACCCACTGCAACACCTACAAATACTATCATAAGTACCACCAAAAATGATGGGTATGTAATGGCTGATACTAATTGTTGGCGCAATCGGTGCTCCTCTTCGTACATGCTTTGAATCATCCCTAAGGACTCCACTAAAGTCCCTGATGCTTCACCCGCTTCCAGTATAGTTGTAACAATGACAGGGCAATGGTACTTGGCTAAACTTTTTGACAATGCCATACCACGTCCTACATCTTCACGAATATCTTCATAGGGGATAGTAGATCCTTTCGTATTGGTCATCATATCTAAGGCTTTTCGTAAGGATATGCCGGCCCCCAACAACATATGTAAACGATAGGCAAAATGAATCATATGAGCTGTTTTCCATTGTTTTTTTCTTTCCTTCCCCACAACACATTCCAAATGAATCGGTGTGATAGATTGATAGGCTAGCTTTGCCTGCACTTCCTCTTCAGAGTCGCCCCATACTTTGCCTGACACTATTTTTTTATCCGTCGTAAATCCTTCATAGGTATACCAACTCATAGATGTTCTCCACTAATTTACCTGTAATACAGACTCTAACACTGGCGATGAACCATAGATAGACCTTAACTCGGCAACTGCCATTTCCAGTGTTTTCATGGGCCTTTGCGTTTCTTGTATGGATACGATTTGTGGCTCCTTTCGTTGCCGTATCAAATTAGCCACTGCAGGGGTATTAATTAAAATGTCTCGTACCGGTATAAATCTATCGTCGATAACAACCAGTCGTTGGCAGATGACGGCTCGTAATATCTGTGAAAGTTGTGTCCGCACTTCCTCTTGTTGGTGTGCTGGAAACATGGAAATCATCCGGTTTATTGACATGGTAGCACGTTGCGTGTGCAAAGTGGCAAATACGAGGTGCCCCGTTTCCGCCGCATGTAATGCTGCTTCCAAGGTTTCCCTATCCCGTACCTCACCAATTAAAATCACATCTGGATCTTCTCGTAATGCATCTCGAATACCGTCCGCCATATGATGAAAGTGTGTATGCAATTCCCGTTGGTGTATCAAGGACTGTTGATGATCCAATACATATTCTATGGGGTCTTCTAGTGTAATAATATGACGGCGCATACTTTCATTAATGTGCATTAAACAAGAAGTAAGAGTGTAGGATTTTCCAGAACCAGTAGCACCAGCGATAATGACCAGCCCCTCTTTGAAAGAAGATATACGGCGCAATAAATTACCTTCTTCCGATGTATCGAGGCCCGTTTTAGGAGGATACAAAATACGTAAGGTACCACCCCAACCAGAACGCCAACGGAATAGATGCACGCGGATACGTAAGCCTTCAAAAGTCATGGCTCCATCATAGGACATCATAGTATCCGATATAGTCTGTACTTGGTCGGTTAGAAACATTAGCATGTCTTCATCAGATAATTGGTATTCCGTAGGTACTACATCCATCCCTAATCGCCAATAGACTGTCCCACTTTGTACATGAATATCGGTAGCCCCTCGCTCAATAGCTTCGTGCAATAACTGTGGCCAAATCATAGTACTACCCCCACACGACGAACTTCCTCTTCCGTAGTCAGCCCTTGCTCGATGGCTCGACGTGCAGAGTCTTCTAAAGAACAAAGTAAATGAGAATCTAGCTCTTCCCAATGACAATCATAACCTGGAATAGCTAGCAACTCATACAATCCACAACGACCATGATATTCTCCATCTACTAGCATTCGTACCAATCGTTGCGATATCACACCGGTCAAAGTAGCACGCACAAGATAGTCTTCTACACCCATATCTACCAATCGTTCCACTACGCCTAGGGCATGGTTTGTATGAATTGTGGATAGCACCCGATGCCCTGTGAGCGCTGCCTGCACCGCTAACTGTGCTGTTTCTTGATCCCGAATTTCACCAACCACTATGGTATCTGGGTCATGCCGTAAAATGGCACGTAATCCTGTACTGAAAGTCATACCAATCTGTGGCTGTACACCAATTTGAACAGCTTTTTCTACGATACGTTCCACTGGATGCTCCAAAGTAATGATTTGTTCCTCTTCTCCATTAAGTTCTTGCAATAATGCATACAAGGTAGAACTTTTACCAGACCCTGTGGGCCCACACACAAGCAGTAACCCATGTGGACGTGCCAATAATCTACGCACCTCTGCACTAATATGATCCGGCATGCCTAATTCTTCTAAAGATTTTATCTGTTCATCATGCCAAAAGAGACGGCATACAAGACTTTCACCATACACAGAGGGCAAGGAAGACATGCGTATCGTTCCTGAGTGATTTCCATGGGTCCACACATACCGCCCATCTTGAGGCAATCTTTTTTCACTAATATCCAAAGACCCTAACACTTTCAAACGATTCATCACTTGCTCACCTTCTGGCATGGGAATCCGCGCTATCTCTTGCAAACGACCATCCAAACGAAATCGAACCTGCACCTCTTTTTCTAAGGTATCAAAATGCATATCACTGGCTCCACTTTCATAGGCACGCTGAAAGAAATGATCCAGCTCAATCTCCACATGGTACATAGTGTCACCTCCTTTACTTGCGTACTTAGGATTTCTCTGTGCACCCTCTAAAATCCTAGAAAACACTCCTACCAGTCAACCTTGACTGTGAGTGCTATTTTAGGGGATATTAATCAAATACTCTTGTCATTGACAATTGGTTTAGACTAAGTTAATATGTACATATATAGAAAAAGTAACCATACTTTTGCGAGAGACGTATCGAGAGATATGGCTCTTATTTTTTTACTTTTTGAAAATATTGAGAGTCGAATAACAATGATAAACCAAAAGGGCTGTAACAAAATGTAAGTTTACATTTCGTTACAGCCCTTATGCATTGGCATGTTTAGCTAATTCCCTTATCTATCGATATGTGTTTAGCGTTTTTTCTGTTTTGTATTTATTTCTCCTTGTTGGAGCAATACTTTTTTCACTTCATCATGAATGAATTTAGAGTATTCTTTCACACCGGTATCATTCGGATGGATGCCATCATCTCCGAGCCAATCCCGATGTTTCGATGCTAGGCTAGCCCAGTCGATGATATGTACATTAGGATGTTCTTTGGCAAGCTTAGTTAAGTACGCATTGTTGGCTTCAATCCACTGGATGCCTGGCGCATAATTATTAATCCAGAAAATCTGACGATTTGAACCTAAATACTGCACCAACGCTTTTGTTTCATCTTCATAGTAGCCTGTAATAGGACCATTGGTACCAAGACCAATGAGTACCGCATTTCCTAGTTGCTGGTTCGCATCCATTTGTTTCGCAATTCCTAAACCTGCCCCTACATAGCGAGATACTTTGGCATCAATTTGGATACCTGCAAAGTCTTGTCGCAATGCATGAGCGGAGCCAAGCATAACGGAATCACCAATGGCTGCCATATGCACCATATCTTGTGGATCGCTGACAGTAGAAAGGTCGATGACCTTTGCATTTTCTGCAGCTTGAGATTCTGCATTCTTCGCCAATCGCACTTGTAACTCTGTCACATCTTGTTGCTTCTCTGCAGGTGCTGTACTGAAGGCATACACGCCTAGGACAATACAAATAGCCCCAACGATAGAAACAACTTTCACAAAATAGGAACGAATAACATCCACAATGGCGCGGACACTATGTTGACGGACACACCAATTCGTCACCGCTTCAGACCAAAGTGTAAGGCCTATGATAGCCGATACTAAGACGATATAGTAAGCTATGGGTGATGCGAAGTAGTCCATGATACCCATATGTTCAAAGAGATAAATCATTGGATATTGCCATAAAAATAATCCATAACTATGTTTACCAAACCAGGCAAGGAGTGGCATATCTACTATCTTTCCAAGTGGTGTATTAGGACGTTCTACTAACCACACCATGAGACCAAATAAGCAGGTAAATGCTACCATGCCGTAGGTGTAAAGAGAAGGACTTTGTCCATCTAAATAGATATATCCTACTACGGTGGCAATGATGCCTGCCAATAGGAATATACTGCTGATAACATTTCCTTTCATAGTGCCCAACGGATACAGTTTTTGTTCACTCCGATGCAATCCCAAAAAGGCGCCCAATAACAAAGCGAATAGCCGCGTGTCTGTACCGTAATAAAAACGAGATACGTCCATACCCGCTGTATATAGTAGTGGCATAATGACAGAGGATCCTAACGCCAATGCTAGCATCCATACAAGGCCGATGGTATAACTCCACTGTTTTTTCAGTGCTGTATAGGTCCAATATAAGAGGGGCCAAATGACAATATACTGGATTTCTACACCCATAAACCACATATGGGTGAATGGCGATGTGTTCACTAAACGGGTGAAATAATCTGCATTTTGCGCGATTTGCCACCAGTTATTATAGCCTAGCAAAATGGACATCACTTCTGGGCGTATGCCCGCTAGCTTGTCAGGTAACAGCAAATGCCACAGTCCTAATATGACCGTCACCATCAACACTAAGGGAATGAGAATCCGCTCTGCCCTACGCTGAAAGAATTTTGAAACACTGTAATTCCCCAACTTCCATTGTTGATTGGTGGTGAAAGCTAATAAATAACCCGATAATACAAAGAAAAGGGAAACCCCCATGAACCCGCCACTGGCTGCATGGGGAAATAGATGAAAAATCGTGACGCCTAGAATGGCTAATCCTTTTAGCCCGTCAAGGCCTTTCACAAACTGACCTGGTTTGACTCCTATAATACGTTTTTTCTGTCTGGAACCGAGCCCTTGATGCGGTTCTTCTAACTCTGGTGGCATACTGTGTCTTCCCTTCTACATGAATACTATACAATGCATTTTTCGATACGTAATATACATTATAGCATAGAGAATGGGCACTGCGTAGAGTGAAATTGATGAAATTATCCCTTTAATGTTAACTTGTAAATACGAGATGCATCCACATTCTGATTCTTTCTCATTTCATCATGAGTGGCCACTACACATTCGATGGTAGTAGGATCTATTTTACGGATGAAAACGTAGCCGTCGTCAGTGTCAACGTGCTCCTCTTCAATAAACAAGTTCTCATAGCTAACTTCATCAATAGGCATATTCCCTTCATGAGCACGCGCTTCTTTTGTGTAATAAATATCTAACTCATCACATGTGCATGCCATGAAAGGAGCCCATGACTGATATGGTATTTTTTCACCAATCAAGCACTCAAATGTCTCCTTACGGCTTTTAATACCTAATAAGTAAGGAAATGGAACTTCACCCTCTTCATCCACCTCATAAGGAATAACAAAAACATCACGAGCACTATCAATACTACGAATCAGTCCAAAAGCAACACCAGTTTTACCTGTGCGCATGGTTTCAAAATTTTGCATATCTGTTTCCTCTTTAACTATCATATAAGATGTGAATCATCTTCTATACCTATTTTTCTGTATATAACATAGTATCTAAAATATGCTTCCGTTCCTCTGTGATGTCTACCCCAGAATCTGTAATCGACTTCACTAATGCTTCTACATTGAAAGATGCTCCTAACGGCGGATATAATCGGAAAATATTAGACACATCTCGTTCCCCTGATAAATAAGCATCCAAGTCTTCTAGTTCATCTAACAGACGGATTACCAATTGTTCCTGCAATAAACGAGCTTTACAAGAGTTACCGGCTAGCAAAATATGCAAAGGCCATGTCCATTCTGATTCATTCCCTTTATAAGCACGATGGAATGTAGACATGAAGTTATCAATACCGTCATTTATTTGTTGTTTGATAACATTTTGTAACATGCTTACATCTACTTTTACAGGGACTGTTTTCTTTTCCTTATTCGTAGTGTATAAATCAATGTTAACATCGCCAGTACTAAATTCCGTAGCATAGTCGCCTTTTTCTTCCCAAATAGGTCGTAAGCGACTCGCCAATAGTTTTAAGTTTAAATAGGAAACTTGATCACCAGTATCTACATCTTTTACGAGCATTTGGCTACCATCAAAGCGTTTACATTTCTCATTCGGAAGAACGATGGTAATCTTATTGTCACGCATTACTTGTTGATTTGCTTTAAACACTTCATAGGCCAAGATATTGATGATATTTTCACCACCTAGTAATGGATCTCCACCATTATCAAACTGTTTGATTTCGTAATAGAATTTTTTATTTTCTGAAATATATTCTTTGCCAAAATCAAAATCCGTGGTGCCGCCTCCAAAATCGAAGACACCATAGGTCGGAGATGGATCTGTGTCTCGCTCAATCGGTTCTACTTGGTATGCTTTTAAAGCACTCAGTGCATAGGCTGCTGGCTCGCTTGCCCCTGGTTTTACTTTAAAACGCTTCATAGCTTCTTTGTCATTAAGAACTCGTTCCGGTAATGATTTCCGAATCCCCCGTTCAAAGCTTTTTGTAATTCTATCACGAATATCGGAAGCATAATTCACTGGGAATGATAGATAGTATTTGACACAAATACCGTGTTGCATATTGTTGATATATAAACCTAAATAATAGGCATAGATTTCAATAGGGTCAAAATCACCATCTTCCAATGTAGTATATGGTTTTAACTCAATCTTTTTCCCTGTACTGTCTTGTAATAATTGACGGCGACCTGTGGCATTAGCCCATTGCTTCAACTCATTGAATACAGAATAATACACATCGGCATGAATATCTTTTTGATAGATTTTTTCTGCTGCATGATGGGATACAGTCATGTCCTCCCAACGTGTAGGTGGACGCCCCTCTTTGCTATGATAGTCCTCCATGAAACGATCATAATCAATGATATGCAAGGCTGTTGGGTTTTCATAGTCTTCCATACGAGGTTCTGCCCATTGATCCGAGGCACCAATCCGTAGCAAGGAAGATTTCCTATTGTGATAGACCACTACTGTGCTTTTCGTACCGAAGTCGATGGCACAAGTAACCTTTGTATTTACATCAGCTAATGGGTCACGTGCCACTAATACTTCTCCTTTTGGCAACGGAAGTATCACTTCATCTTCTCCCATATCACCTTGTAAGATTTCAAATAAGTCCCAATGACCTTTATTCACATCTCGTAATACATCCATTTCATAGGGTTGAATATTAGCACGAGTAGTTTCTACTTCTAGTAGGGATGTAAGAGATTGATTAAAAAAAGCATTCTCTATTTGTGAATCTGCATCAAGATAATTAACCACGTCATCATATGTTTTAAGTTTCTCAAATGTATGAGCTTGCTCTTCTTCTTTGAGTAGCGCTTGATGTAGTTTAGCAATTACTGCTTGTTCATCTGAGGTGTAAACAGCATTTCCTGATGTATCTGTTTCTCTCTCTTTTAGAATAGCAAACTTACTAATAGAAATTTTTTCAGATTCTGAAAAATTTCCTTGTTTATACAACTGTTCCAACAATGTGTACAATCTTCTGTCCCACTTCCTCATTAGTGGATGATTTGGTTGTTTAAATTCACAAAGGGCGTAGGCTAAAACCTCATTGGGGTTGGATACATCTACATGTTTAGTGATAACAATAGCAAAACCACCTGAATGGCTATAAGTATAATCGGATTTAGGGTATATTTCAAACCCTTGTCGTTCTCCACTATCATATGAGTAGTTTTGGAATATGCTAAATCCACTTTTATACCCTGGACTAATAATTTCATGCTTGTATAATTCCACATTCTTATTAGATAAGCATTGTCCATAATTTTCATAATATGATTGTATAACGTTTTTAGAAATCAATTTACATCTATTCACATCAGCATAATTAATTTTTCTTGCTTTATAAAGATTTATCAATTTATTTGAAATAGGTGCAAATCTCCAACTACCTCTAGAGAAGGTTGTAATCCTATTTCTATTTTGGGAAGAATCCATCACATCATGATATATAATGTCCTCTGTCCCTTCATACAACGGTACTAAATCATTAGACTTCCGCAACCACCCAAATCCATCTTCTTTAAATACGATGTATTCTTCGTTAAATATAACGGCTAATTTATCGAGGAAGGATTTTATTTTTTCAACTACTAGCCCTTTAGTAATCTCTTGCAATTGTGTGACTTTCATTGGATAACTAGTGAGTGCTGTAGATTGGTTCTCCACTAAGGATTCACGTAATCGTTTCCACTCTTCCTTATCCTTGGACATGGGTACACTTGTTTTAGGTTCCATTGTCTTTGTCATTTCATTTATGATATCATTTTTACATTTTTCTTTATTCTTCATAGATTTTGTATCCCTTACACTAATGATAGCATTGACCACTTTGCTTATACTACTCAGGTTCCTTAACGCCATGGTTATACCCTTCTGTCCGTTTACTCATAAATTTTGAAATGTCCTGATTATTGGCAAAGTTTTTTCCCAATGGGTTCAGTAGAGACTGTGACTCTTCTAGCTCATCATTAACCTCTGCTTCTGTGATAGTTGTTACCTGCTTTTTCTTTTCTGATTTTGGTGTTGTATCTGGGAAACAAACTTGTGGGACTCCCTTAGTTTTCGCTTTTTTCGGTTTATTAATGACAGGTGGTAACGGAGCATCTTCCTGCGATGCTACAGTTGTTGGAATGTCTTTTAATGCTATTTCACTTTCAGAAACGTTCGTGTCTTCAGTTTCCTCTATAATAATTGATTCTATCACCACTGGTTCTAACACGATATACTTCGTTCCTTGACTAGCCACGATATCCATAGTGCCCGTAGCATGTGTAATCGCTGTTTCTGCAATCTCTGGATCGTCGATTAATAACTCATCTTCTCTAGCGTTGAGTATAGTTTGAATATCCTCTTCTTCCCAAATGCACTCACCATCATCTACCACTTTAGAGCCATTATGAGATTGAATCATTTTAACAATCGCCTCTGCCACTTCTGCATCGAAAGAAAAACTTCGATCAACTAGTACAATAGAAGAAATATATTCATCAGAACTGATGCCAATTTTATTCCAACAATGGCCCTTAAAATGTTCTAGTTCGCTATCTACTAAGACTGTTCTATTGTTCTCTTTACTTATATCAAAGGTGAACATCACATCACCATCCCATTTTTTGATTTCCAAATGGCCTCTACGATAGTAGAACAATTGCAGTTGATGATGATGAATACACCAAAGTAATTTTTTTATTTTCATCTATATCCCTTTCGCATAAGAGGCTATCCTACAATACAATCATAGGATAGCTCTTGTATATTATGCTTTTAACCAAGCATCTAAATTTTCATCTTCTAATTGAGTAAACTCTAACGCAAGTTGCTCCATCGATAGAAAGTTTTGTACTTCTTCCTTATCTGATAGGTCAGGTATATCTGTCATATATCGTGAATCCATATGGTTGACAACTCGACATAAGTCTTTATCATTTGCTTTAGCTAATCTCTGACCTTCTTTTTCATGACGAGATACAAGTTCATCATAATTACCTAACAAATTTTGGCTTTTGATAGCCCCTTGTTTATTAGAAATCTGTTCTTTCTTAGAATGAACTTTTGTGAGTACCTGCTCTTGCGTACCTACCTCTTGTGTGTGTGGATAGCTCAAACTAGCCTGAATTTGTTGAAAGTTAAGGTAAGCATTAGAAATTTTCCTCGCTGCATCACTTTTTAATCTGCCTAAGGTGACTATATTGTCTGATACATCTGATATACTTGCTCGTTTCTCTATATTGAACCCATTTCTAAGTTTTTCATAAAAGATTAAAAATTCTTCAGTAGTAGCACTTTTTTTTAGTTTTCCACTCATAATTAATCCTTAGTTGTGCTTTTCAACTTCGTCTAAAGTTTCTAATTCATCTTGTAAATTATGCTCTTTATATTCTGCTTTAAGTGCATTTATATCAAATAATTTTTCTTCACCCATTGTTTCAAATGCTTGAATTTCAGATTTATATGCTTGAAGTATCGTGTCATTACTTGGATCTGCCTTCATATTATTAAACTCTCTATACGCAGAAACAATATCCAAGGTTTCACCCTTCTCAGCTTTTATCTCACGAATCTTATTGACTACTGCTTCGATATATTTTTCTTCCTCTTCAGGCGTCATCTTGCCTTCTTTAAAATCCATATAGGGAACTGTTGTGTATCCTAACTCTTTAGAGATATCTAAAACAGCTCTAAATTCATCTTTATCAAATTTTTTTAACCCTGCATGAACCAAGAACTCTCTAGCAATCGTAAGTCCTTCTTTTCGTTCCAATCGCTCCCATAAAGCAGTCATACCAGAGGCACGACGACGGAGGGACTCTACAGAAAGACGCTTCGCTTCTGTCATATGAATACCTTCACCTTCAGCTAGCTCTTTTAATTTTAGATAATGTTCTTTTGCGGAACTGAAGCTTTCCTCTTTAGGCCACTCGGGATGCTTTTCAGACTCTTCAACAAGGAATCCATATTCTTCAATTTCTTCCTCTTCCATTTCTGGTTCACCTTTGTCGATCAGTAAATTCATAATTACATTAGCCAACATATTAACAATAATATCACTAACAATCGGTGCTAATGGGCCTAAAACAGGTGTTAGAAAGGTTGTTAAGCCGGCTGTAAGGCTACCTAAAAAAGCTGATGCTTTACTGGCAATAGCTCCTCCGATTTTAGCCAAACCAGCCATTGCACCTTTTACAATACCACCACAAACTTTTGCCGCACCACTTATACAACTACCTACAAAGCTACAAGCTGAGCTAATTGCTGATCCAATCCAACCAAACACTCCTATTTTCCTCCTTTTATTTCAAATATTTAATAAATTCTTTTTGTTTTGCATGAAATCCTTTTTGCTCAGAGGACATATATTGTTCCCTCTTTAACTCATCATTTTCTAAAATTAATTGTATAATTTCACTCAATATTGAGTATAATGTTTCTCTATTCTCAGAGTTCACTCTACATCCTAATTGTCCCCAAAAATAAGATTTATATAAATTTTCTTTTTTCGATAATACTTTATCTGTCATAATAGACAGATTAAATTCCGTAAAAATTGATGTTAAATAAGTAAATAACGTATCAGCATCTGAAATGTTTGCTCTACCGGATAATAAGTTTCGTAACCGTTGATCATGCAACATGACATCTTTCTGATGTAACTCAAAATATTCTTTTACAATATTTGGTGTTACTTGATTATGGAAGGTGCTAAACCCTGGCAATACTCCAGTGCTATTATGTTCAGCATAATAGGCATATGCCTTTTCTGCTAGCTGTTTCTCCAGTTCTTTAGGATTCAATCCAGATATACTATCATTGGTTTCAGCGCGCGGATGAACTTGCACTTGTACCGGTTTCTTCCAACCTTCCGTAATAACGATGGCTCGACCTACCTCTAAATAGGATAAGAACTCTTTTTGCTCATCATTCAATGCCATCATATTGCCAATTGCGTCTTTATCATCGGTAGCAAAGATTTTATGAACAATTTTAGTATTCGTATTTTTTAATACTTCTGGAGTCATTTTATTTGGAATTTGATCCACAATAATTAGGGACTCCCCATATTTACGAACTTCTGCTAGCATGTCTGCGAAAATGTCGACACCACGTTTTTTGTTAGGGCTATCCCCCGGCTCGTATTTGCTCAATAAACGATGGGCCTCTTCCACTAATGTAATATGCTGGAAATTTTGATTCTCTCTATACTGATATTTAATAGCCTCTAATAAGTTTGTAATTATAAAGCCCATGATTAAAGATTTTTCTGTACCATCCTTAATTTCCTCTAGCTCAATGACTACACGCTTATTGACTAAACTTTTAAAATCAATACTACGAGGGGTATTTAGCATCATTCCTTTAGCGCCTACCGTCAGCGCCTGTAATCTAGCTTTTAAGGACCCTAAGTATTCGGCTTCTAAGCGTTCTCCAAAGCCTTGTGCTTTTGTTACAGTTTCTACAACATTGATGAAATCGCTTAACATAGGGAAGGCATAACTATCAGGGGCAAATGGATTATCTTCTTTGCCTGTACTAGGATTTATCCATACATTGGTCCGAATATTCCACCCTTTTTTCTTATACACTTCATAGGTAGCCGCTTCAATAATTTGAGGTATAGCCGCTTCCGATTCAAAGGCCGCATTAATGGCAGCTTTCAACATATCTGCACGACTAGTAATACTTTCTCCTTCGATAATCTCAAAAGGGTTTAGGAAAAATGGCGCAATATCTTGACGACCCAAGGTGAAATAAATGACATCTTCTCCACCCGGTTGATTCATAAGCGCTCGATACTCTGTTTTAGCAGGTTCAATGACTAAAAATGGCAAATCTGTGCCTAGCAAAATACTTTGACATGTAGTCGTTTTACCACTACCCGTAACACCACAGATGAAGGTATGCTTGCTAAGATTTTTCTTTTCAATGTAAATCTTATTCTCTTTACGCACATCCCCATGGTGCACAAGAGATCCTAATTCAATGCTCTTTTCTATATCAATCTCATTCGTTGCCTTAGGGTTTAGACCGTATTCCACTTCATTTCTGGCGGATACACCTAGTACCTCACGTTGTGGCATACCCATTAGCAATCCAAGTTCATCACCAGTCAGCCAAGATCCAACACTTTCCTTGTCCAGTGTTTCATACACAACTTTCGAGTAAACAGATTTCCAAATCTCCTTTTTACTTTCAACTACGGGAATTTGAAAGTTTTCAAAAATCCTACGAGCAGATAAGGCTTCTTCATTGTCCTTATTTTGCCAATGCGTGAGTTCTACAAATGTAAGTGGCTCTAAATTACCTTTTTCACCACCATATAGCCCCATCACAGTATTCGCCAAACGGTACAATGTAGCACGATTGGTCCGTGTTCCTAAGTACGTACTAACCACGTAGCTCCCCTTGCTTTTCCCTTTGTCTACCCGTTGCTGAAAGACCTCATCTATATATTTCAAGACATTGAGGACAGCTTTCTTCTCTAACTGTAAACTATACGTAGTTTGCGACGAATCACTACTACTTTTCCCAGTCCGATTAGAAATATTATGGCTTTTTTGAACAGACATATTACGACTTTGGGAAGTTCTCGTATCACTTCCTTTGGAAACACTTTGACTTGAAGTAGTACTAGTGGAGCTAGTCTTAGAATCTGACCACTGATTTGTATGAGCCACACTCTTAGATGTATTATCTTGATAGCTCATATTGTTATCTGTTGATTCCGATCGTCTATTTACATCCGGATTTCTCTCGGATCCTGTTTGGTTTGATATATCTCGGGATTGAACCGTATTCATACCATGACTTTGTGTTTGAGCACTTTGATCGGTGGTAGTATCATTTTTTGATGCATTGGATTGTGTAGAAAAATCTTCTCGACTATCTTTTACATCATTTTTCGTATTACTTACTGAACTACTAGAATCCACGGACTTAACTGTCCCTACATTGCGGTTTACCCCTTCTGTAGTATCTTCACTAGTTTGATATTGGTCCATCAAAGTTTCTTGTTTACTCAGTTTACCAATTGGTTCTACTAGATTTACAAGACGATTCACTCGATGTTCTAACTTTACGACGTCCTTACCTGTACACGGTGTAGCAATGACCACCAAGGCAAAATCAGTTCCCACCATGGTGTCTACGAGACGTTCTACTCCTTGAAAGTCCTTGGATTCTCCCAATGCTTGTTCCACAAATCCAGGAACCCCATTGATAAATCCAGAAGATTTAGACGCTCTAATGCGGTCAATAATGCTTTGTTTCTCAGCGTAATCTGCTACTTCCGTAATCTGACTACCCACAAAATTACCTTCTAAACTAGGCTTCATAATATGAGGTCCATAGCTTTCAATAGACAAATCAGCTTTCCCCTGTTTCTTCTCTCCCCAGGCTTCTAGGTAAAGGTTTTTACTAACCCCCATATAAAAGTTTACTTTATCTGTATCACCTAAAATTAAATAAAGAATGTTGACATCATCCATACCTCTAAATGTAGATAATACATTTTCGATGGCTTCCCGTTTCAAGCCTTCTTTTTCAGAATAGACCAGTTCATCAATACGATATAGATGCCATTCATTCAAATCAATACTTTCATCCCCTAAATAGGTAAGCACTGACGTATCTACTTTGCCAGAAAAGATACCATCCATGCGTTTCATACTATACCGTTCCATGGATTGCATCACTTGTTCCGCACGAAGCATGCTTTGCGTCAACTCTTTTGACAATTTTCCTGTTTCTTTCATTGTTAATCCTTATGAATTTCTCTTTATATAACAGTATTTATGCTTCTAATACTTTGGAATACACTTTTAACTCTGATGTGTCACCTGTGAAAGTATCTGGGTCCGCCACCACGTACTCAATGGTATCGATGGCTACCTTTTTAATCAGAATCAATTTATCTTCATCTACATCATCTTGATCAATACGACAATGTACACGTTTTACTTCATTGATAGGCACCCCATTATACAAAGCCCGTGAGTCATCCGTATAATAAAGCTCAAATTTAGCTTCATCAGCCCAGCAGAAACTTTGCCATTGATGATACGGAGTCGCTAAGTTAATTTCTACTTCAAAGTTTCGTTTTTCCCCTTCTTTACCTAAATAGTAAGGGAATGTATTTTCAGTCGCATCAGAACTAATAGACACTTCGTTATTATTGACAATTTTTATATCTTTCCCACCACGACGGCTACGAAGCAAACCAAATACGACACCTGTTTTACCTGTACGTATGCGATCGATTTGAGTGGAATGACGTGCTTCTGCTTGTGTTAAACTAGCACCAATCAACTCAGCTACAATAGCTCTATCTAGGTCACTACCTAATTTACCATTAATAGCTTCAATGTCCATCGTACTTCCTAATGGTGGATATAAACGGTAAATATTAGAGGCATTTTTACCCAATTCTTCTGTAGCCTCTTTCGTAATATCCAATAAAGCATTGACAAACTCTTCTTGTAAAATTCGAGACTGACAAGAATTGCCAGCTAGGAAAATATGAATTGGATATTGTACATCCTCACGCAATGTGAAAACCGACATCATTTGGCTAATAAAACTTGTAACGCCTACCTTAATATGGTCTCGGATCACATCTTGAAGATGATTGATATTTACATTCAATCTAATCGGTTTCCGTTGCATCTCCCCATTTTCTTTTGTATAGAGGTCAATGGTAACTGGACCATCCACAAAGGCATCTTTATAATCCTTATGTTCTTCCCAGATAGGACGTAATAGACGCATTAAGGTACGCATATTCAAATGTGCTTCTTGAGAAGCTTGGTCCATATCCATCACAAGTAATTCACTACCTGCAAATGGTGTGGCTTTCTTCGGCAATACGATTTGAATCCCTTCTTGGCGTAGCACATCAACATTATCCTCATATACTGTATAGGCTAATAGTTGTAGTAAGTTTTCTCCCCCTAAATACGGGTCCCCACCTTTACCAAATTGGTGAATTTCAAACTTTCGTCGTCCATCTTCTGGTTTCTTTTCAATACCAAAATCAAAGTCCGTAGTACCGCCACCAAAGTCAAATACAGCATATGGTACTTCTTCCCCTTCTGCTTTTGGTTCTAACTCATATTGTTCCAAGGCACTAATTGCATAAGCAGCTGGTTCACTAGCCCCACCATAGACTTCAAAATTTTCCATCAATTCTGTATCGCTTAAAATACTTTGTGGTAAGGATTTTTTCAACCCTTTCGTGAAACTTTCCAGCAATTTCTCTTGTACTTCTTTTCCGTAATTTACTGGGAAAGAAAGGATATAGCTTAAATAGATACCATTGGTCATATTGTTGATATATAAACCTAAATAGTAAGCATAGAGCTCTATAGGGTCGATATGTTTCGCACGATTTTGAATTGTCAAATACGGAATGAGTTCAATTTCATGACCAGCTTCATCTTTCAACACTTGATGGCGTTTCTTATCGTTCGCCCATTGTTTTAATTCACTGAAAGTCGCATAGTAGGTAGTATTATCTTCGATATGGTCATACAGATGTTCTGCTGCCTGATGGGACACCATCACATCTTCCCATTTCGTATAAGGTCTACCCGCTTGCTGTGCATAGCTTTTTAAGAAACTTTTAAGGTTACTGAAGTACACAGTGGTAGGATTTTCATAATCTTCTTTGCGTGGTGCTTGTGTATAATCCCCTGTGCCAACACGTAATAATCGTTCCTCTTGATCACGACATGCTACCACCGTACTTTTCGTACCAAAGTCAATGGCGCATACCCCTGTATCTCGTACATCTAAATGAGGCGCACGAGCGTAGGCAAACTCTGTTGAAGCAGATTCTTCCTCTATATCAAAATTATCACGATCTAAGGCTTCCTCAAACAATTCCCAATGACCCAAGTTCGGATCTAATAGGGTATTATCATGATACGGTGTGATGTTTGCACGCTCTGTATCACAATGAAGGAGCCAGTCTTTGTACCAGTCAAGACCTGCAATACGACAATCTTCCATTGTTGTTTGATGGGAGTTTAAAAAAGATACCAATTCCTCACGGATGCTTTTGAAACGTGGGTGGGATAAAAGATTCATAATAGCAGATTCAGATGTTTTTTTGTGTAACCAATACTTAAAAATATCTCTGAAGCTAATAGTGACATCATGGAGTTGGACGTGGTAAACATGTTCGTAGAATTTTTTATCATTGATGTTAATATTTCTTAAAGAGTTTTCATTTTCTCTTAATCTCACGTTTCCTATGCTAGGCATAGCAACGCCCCAAAAGTTCCTAGACATAGTGCGCTTCATAAATTTGGATATAAAGTTAGCGCCTAAATTTTCTACTAATTCACCTGTTGATATATTTCTTATTTCTCCCGTATTTTGGTTAACTTCAAATTTATCTAAAATTGAAAAGTCATCTCTTTTCTTCTCTTCTTCTTTCCCTTTTTTGTAGAGTTCTACCATCTTCTCAAATTTTTTCTGTATTCTGTATTCTCTTTTTACAACGTAATACTCATCTTTAGATAGATTATACTTTTCCCCAGAAGATAATGTTAACTTACGACCATTCACAACACCTTCAACAGTTCTTGTTCTAACACCTCCAATATCAGCTCCAGTCATCGTATTTAAAAAGGCTCCTGTGGCTGCGGTGAAACCATCAAACTCTTTTGCTTCGGCGATAGTAAAGTTCAATGTTTTATCAAATATTTTTATTAAAGCTTTAAACTTTTCGTTATTATCAGGCGCTATATTAGAGAAATCTACGTTCTCTAAATCCACTCGAAAGGGTCTATTTTTTTCTAATGTCACTTCACTCATGATTTACTTCCTTATACTCGCACACAAGATTTTCTTAACCGATCTCCATTATAGGCATTTTTAAACCCTTTAATATAAATGGTTTGAATACTTCCACGAGAAGCACTACCTTGTACTGCCTCATAGTCATGCACCACGTAGCTATCGCCTTCAGATACTGAATCAATAACAAAAATATCCTTTTCTCGCCCTTTATTAAATAGTTCACAAGCGTATTCAAAATATGACCATAGCACATTAAAGCTACCTGTATCATTAGACAACACTGCATTCTTAGCTGTGTCCCAAATTCTCTCTAATACACTTTGTTTCATGGTGCTACTAATGATAAAGCTTTCTAGATCATCAAATTTAACTTCAAAGCCAATATATGTAGTATAGGATTCTGGCAATGATTGAACCGCTGCAAATAATTCTTGCCCTCTTTCAAAAGAAAGTCTTAATTTTTCTGCTAATTCCTGATTCCGTACTTTATATGCTTGGCATTCTTTTTCTAATGCACCATGATTAGAGTTTAATTTGTCATACGCTATAGATAACTCTTGGTATTTTTGTTGTAATTGAGCTAATTCATTTTGTGTACTATTCAATTCACTAGATACCTTACGATTCGTATCCTTTACATGCAATACTTCTTCATTCAGCCGATTTTGTTCATGTTTTAAAGTATCAGTATTCTTTTTATGTGTTTTTTCTTGATGCGAAAAAAATGATAATATTGTATCTAGTAAACCCATAGCTTCTCCTCCTTGCATGCCATAGTTCTTCATTTTTTGTGTCATAACATCATTAATTTCTTGATGCTCTTTTTTCAAAGATTCATATTCAGTGGCAATTTCCTTAGTATTTGTTACCATCTGATTATATTTTTCTTGTAACTCTTGATATGACTCTTTTAATGATTCATACTCTCTTGTAGTTCTTCTATCCTGTCCTGCCATTTGAAACCCAGCTGGGCTGTCCATTTTTGACGATTCACTATATTTACTAATATCATCAGATTTTCTTGAACGATTTAGCTCTGCATTACTGGGCATATCTATTTTTATACCAGGAATTGTTCTTTCAGACACTACATTTGCTTGTTCCGATGCAATCTCCCTCATCACTTTCCGCATCACTCGTTCCAGCATATCTTCATCAATAACAATTTTTCCAAGTGTCAATTCTTTCTCCATATACATTCCTTTCTCATGTACCACGTTCAAAATACACTATTTTAAAAAATATATACAAAATGTCCCCCCCCCCGAGTACATCGTACGCGAGAGAGGGACAATCCATCTATTATGTTACTTCTTATTCTATTATATAAATTGTAATTTGTCATAACGGAATTGAATAAAATGCGTAATAATTTATTTACAAGTATACTACACCTATTATCACACTAGGTTTCACCACAGTATCCTTCCTTCATATAACATTCTATCTAAAAATAAGCCCCTACAACTCCTCCACTCTAACATCCGTCACAGCATCCCCCTGGCTCCGTATCCACCGCCAAATACCCGTGCCATACACTTCCGCCCGGATATGGTAGGTATGTGTTTCTTCTTCGTACCAGGTAATGGTGGCGGTTGGCAAGCGATCGAGTATGGCATCGATATCGTGACCTACGTAAGTAAAGGTAACTCGTTGTAACCTACCTCCGTACATAAACTGAATGCGTTTACGAAACTCCGCTTCTTGGTACCGTGATGTATAGGATGGCACTTGGTAGTGCTCCTCTTCGACGGTCAAGCTATGGATACGATCTAAGCGATAAATCGTTGGAAAGTCCTGTAATTCCTTCGGAATTTTGCTTCGTTCTTCCCGATCCATATAGGCTGTTAAGTAGAAGTAGTACTCCGAAAAACAGATGCCCAACGGCGATAACTTTCGTGTGACCAATTCTTTGTTTGTACTCTTTTCATAGGAAATCGTAATATACCGTTGTTCTTGTATGGCTCTTGATAAGTCTTGCAATAGAGGCAACACATTTTTCTTATGTCGTAATTCTACATAGTGGTGCAATTCATTGCGAATTAAATTTTCAACTAATTTTACTTCCTCATGAGGCAAAAATGTTTTCAATAATTTATTCAATATGCGCCCCATATCATCTCGTAATAGGGAACGGCTATCTAACATCACTTTGGCAATGGCCACTAGTTCATTGACGGATAAGCAAGCTGATTCTCCATGACTGAGGACATAACCTTTCCGTTTTTGATCGTACACGATCAACTGTTCGTTTCCGTAGAGAGTGCTTTCATCATGTAAATAGGCTCGTAAATCATCTATATCTCGTTGTACAGACCGTTCATTAATGCCGAACTCTTTTGCCAGCTCTGGTTTGCACAGCACTTCCCCTTGTAATAGGCGACGTTGCATCGTCAAAATTCGCTGCGTCTTGTCTATCTTGTCCCCCATCTTATCGCTCCACAGTAGCAATAATTTTTACAATACGACCACATCCTGCTTCACGAGCTTTCACCTTGTTCGCTGCTTCGCTACGGGAATGAACACTTTCATAGGCAGTATGTACCGTCGTGCTATTAGGATAGTGAAATTTGACCATGTATCGTTTCATCTCTTTTGTCCTTTCTCTTATGAAAGTATTTACTCTCGAAATACCAATTAACTTAATTATAAAAAACTCTCTCAACTAAGGCAATAGTTTTTTTGTGTATACACAAATGCCACCGTCTCACCATGAAATGTCATAGGCAAGATGGTGGCTTTCTCTGTCAGGGATTACCTGCTATACGTTATGCAATTTGTTCTACAATAGACTGACATTTTGTATCGATTAATACTTTCACAGCCGTCACATACTCTTTCATCAGTAACTGTACCTGCTCTTTTACATATAAGTTTAAATCACTAAGTTCCACGGCACCGGCAAGGTCCCTCGACAGTTCTTGCGCCGCATCCCCCATATCACCATAGATATAACATGTATCAAAACCAAGTAGAGATAAAAATCCTTTATCACGTATCATATCGTGTACTTCAATATAGTCGATATATCGCTCAGGTTTATGATAGTATCCCTTTTCAAAGTCTTGCACGATGGTGTTCACCCAATAGGCATTCGTATCCAAGCTATTCAAGGTATCTAGCACTTCTTGCAGGGAAGGTACTACAAAACACTGTGTAAACTGACTATCCAATGAAATAGTATCGCCACAAGTAGCCACGATGGTATTCTGCAACTCTTGTAATACCTGACGGATCTGTTCGTTACATTGCTGGTAGATACCATCCGATTCTAAGGAAAGATAATTACGTACAGGAAACTTTGTTTCTCGTAGGATTTCTTGATATGCTTCTGTATCATCATCCTGTCCGAACGGGTCCGCTACATATTCCACTTCATTGGTCCAGTCATATCGTTTTAGCGTCCGATCTACATAGGTAGCAATCATCTCTTTCACAGCTTCTTTTCGTTGGCTATACACTTTTTTAGTGAAATATGCTAAACCTGCTTTGCGAGCCCCACTTGCAGTGCTGTGCTCATCCTCTCTAGATTCCAGTGCTGCAATCACATCTACGCCGAAAAAGTACTGTAAATCCTTATTACCTGCATCGAATTGGCCACATTCAAAACGGCTTACATCCTCTAGTAGTGCATTCACTTTTTCTTTTGCCTGTTCTACAGCAGACAACACTGTTTCTTTTTGTTCCATACATCCTCCTTAAATGAGTAACAATATTCTAACTAGAAATCACATGTTCTCTCTCTTCTATGTCCCCAAGTATTAGAACTATGTGCTCTATGCTATTAGTATGCCATATGAAAGTGACATATTTTGTCATTGGCAATACTTTTTTATATAATATTTCTATTTTTTTCTAATTCTTCTTCCACTGTTACATTGCCGAGCCACTGTCCAGCTTGCAAAGACGATACCAAGGTAGCTACTGCTTCTTTCACCATATCACTAGTGATAACCAAAGTTTTATCTGCTGCATGGTTAATATTGTTGCGAAGATGGCGAATGTAATGAAATTCCACCAAGAATTGTAACACTTCTAATTGTGGTAAATCTGTTTTTGCACTGCCATAAGCAAGCATAGCTTGGCAATCACGGATTAGCTTAATGCGTTGTTTTTGGAACGTCTCCTCCGCTACAGACTCCAAAGATTCCTCATCCTCTTCATCAAAGCAAACACCTTTGTACAAATCAAATCGCTCTACCAATTCTGCTGTCGGTGCTTGTAAGAATTGACGGATGAACGCGCCGTAATCGGATGCACTTTGTTGTAAGAATTGATAATATTGTTTATGGTAACTGATGCTAGTGCATTGGATTTCATAGTATTCACGTAAATATCCTTCAATCTCTGGGTATTGCGCTTGGAAATACATGACATCCACAACAGATCGTATATTTTGCTGTACATGTAAATAGGCTGGGTACAAATCATGGATGAATTTTACAATTTTTTCCTTGTTATAGGAGAACTTCTCAAAGGCTTTTGTCACTTGGTTTTTGTTGATTGCCCCACGCAATTCATCACGAATCACAGATAACTCTGCTCCTACTGTATCACCACCAGCCACACTAACTGCTTTATTCCCCGCATAATCACGGTACGTAATGACAAAACACTCTTTCCAAGTCCGTTGCATCGAGTCAATTTCTTTTTTAAATAACACTTCCATGTCAGTACGATCGGTGTAGTAAACACCTTTATTGAATAAGATCGTTGGCACCCATTCTGTACTTAAGGTTACCGATTGTTGGTATAAACCGCATTGTAAGCACCATTGAATCATAGCTAATTGTAATTCTTGACTATGAACAGTAGCATCTAATAAGTCCCCTAAGCTTTCTTTTAAGGTTGGTAAGTACTGTAAGAACGCTGTATCCACTTCGCTATTGGCTGTGATGGATTCACAATCTTTAATACCTTGACGAATGGCATGAACGGCAAAATCCATATCATCCCCTTTACATAAATGAGCTGCCTCTGAGAAGTCCCCTAAGGAACCTACTAAGTATTCAATCTCTTTATGCACTGGATGTTCCTTCACTAATTGAGCTAACATATCTGCTCGTCCAAATCGTGCAAAGGCTTCCACTGCACAGTGAACTGCTCCAGATAGTACTGAAATCGTGTTGCTTTGATCTGATTCTGATTCCACTAAGTCCTTAGTTTGTGCAGATAATTGCGCATTCTCTGCACTATCAACCTGTGCTTGAACCACCTCTTGACTTTCTACAGATACTTGCATTTGAGCCATCACATCATCTTGTGCTAGTTCTACTGGCATAGATACCGTAGGCTCTTTCACAAGCCCCTCTATAATATCTATTTCTGTTTGTACACTAGTACAAGGTACTACTTGGGATTTTACTACCTCAGTAATTGTGCTAACTGTAGGTTGTCCATGTACATTAACTTTTGTTCCAAGCTGACTAGGATGTGCCATAGGCACGACTACCTTTGATGTGTCTTGAGATACATCAAACCAATGTGTTCCTGTGTGTACATTCTGTTGTTTTTGCTTCGCTGTAATTGATTCCATTAATACTTTCCAAAAATTCATAATCATTTCCTTTCCGTGGTCTTATACCACTTTCAAAACACTAAGTATGAGTACAGTATACCCATCGGTAATGACATATTTTGTCATTGGCAATAGAGATTATAAAATTCTTTTGCCTCTCTTAGTATATAGAAAAGTGAATTTTTGAAATGACAAAAGTCCCGATAGTTGTGGGACATACTATATTTAGTTTTATAATGTATTAGTTTTTTAATATATTTTGGATCTATAATATTTTAGGGATTCTATCATATATTTTTTAGGAGGAGGGATAGCAAAAGCCCTGTTGCCATACGTGAACTGCAACAGGGCTTTCCAAATACAAAAGACGATAGTACTTCACTACCGTCTATATGTAAAAATAATCTATTTATTTTTTATAATTTCATTTAAGTCATACTCATATTCTTGTAGAGTCTTTATTATTCTATGAAAAGGTATTTTTTCACCAAACAGCATTTTTTTCATACTATCATAATCTTCCGAAAAAACTGTTAATCCTTCTTCAGCTGGAATTAACTTTAATTTACCCTCTAAAATTTCATCATATTTTGCCCAATTACTTGCATAAAATTTTTTCTTAAAGTCAATTACTGCCTTTAGTAACTTAATATTTTCAAAGCTTTTTTCTTTAATATCTGTTAATAACATTTTATACACATCATAGAAATGTCTTGAATACCTTGTGGGATAATTTCCATTTACTCTATTGGCCTCTCTATGAAGTATTGTTAGTTTTTCAAAAAAAGTACGTAAACTATCTACTGCAATAACCTCTATATTTTCATTAAATACGTCAGGATACACATCTTCAATATAGGTAGTAATCCTTCGATGATTCACCGGAATTGGTTCTGCCAGGCACCCAATTTCTAATCGTATAACTTGTAAAATAGAGCTATCTGTATGACTTTTAGGATAATCAAAGCAGATGGTCTGTCCATCCACTTCATCAATATAAAAATTCCATGATTTACCTTTTAGAATCTTATTAAAATCATTTTCTAAAATAGGAAGTAACTCATGTTTAAGAAATACTTTTGTATCATTATTTAGTGCATCATTAAATTTTATTTGTTTAGTATTACTTCTATCTTCATACGGTTCTCTTTCACCATAACCTAATATCTTCCAATCCAATGCAAGATCAATATCTTCTGAAAATCTTTCAATAAGTTTATATACTTTTGATAAACTAGTACCACCTTTGAATACAATGGCATCTTTATATTTAAATTCACTAAACAAATAGTCCAAAATCATGCAAACCCATAAATCTTTTTCTACAATAACTTTAGACAAATTAAGTTTATCTGAGGTACTATCAATGACAAGTTCTAACTCTTCATTTGAGATTTCTAATAGTTTACTCATAGTTAAGCTCCTGTATTTTTGTGAAAATTTCTTGCATCCAAAAAGGAATTTTTACAACATCTTTCTTTAAATCTTCTTTCACATATTTAGCAAATATAGCAAGTTTTTGTATCTCATTGTCTCCTATTTTATTTTTTCCCAAAGCCTTTATCGCTTGTATTAAAATAGATAATTCTTTTGAGTAAGTTGTTATATGTCTATTTGTGGTGCGTTTAAAAACTATTTTTTTCCCCCTATACATATACTCTCTATAAGCGCCATCAGTAATATAAATATACTCATTAGGAACCTGTGTAGACAGTCCTGTATAGTTCAAAGCAGTTTCCCCAGCAGGTGCTATAGTCCAAGAAAATTTTTCTGCCAATTTATCTGCCACTACGCTAGCATCTGGATAAATATATTCTTTTAAAACTTGACTATATTTAGGCTTTGTATACAAGCCATCCATAAGCCTTACAATCTTTTTTTCTTCATGTAAGCGATATAGTGCTGATTTGACGGTATTTTTTGTACCTAAATGATAGAAATCATGTATAGAAAAAATTTTCCCTAGGTTTTCTGTCATATTCTCTTCTATTTGATTTGCTATGGTCATCATCTATACACCTCCTTGCACCCAAAATTATATACTTTTGGGTGCAAAAGTCAATACATAAATAAGAATATTTCCACATAATTTCAGCTTCAATCCCTTAACTCAAACATTCCAACAAGCATACAAAAAGCAACAGAACCAAATGATCCTGTTGCTCTTATCATAGTTTATTCTTTTGTTTTTCGACTGGTATCGCCCATACGGGTTAGTTTCACTTCCCCTAATGCTACCCCACGGGTATGTTGTGTATGGGACCATACTTTATCGTGGCGATTCAAATATCCAAGGAACGTAACTGGTACCCAAGAATAAATAAATAACGGATACAATAAATAATACAACCACACTTTTGGTGGCACTTTAATTTGTGCTAACACAATGAGTGGAAATAAATATTGTCCAATACCGATAATCTGCCATACTTGTACTGGCAAGATTTGGTAAATAATATTCGTATACAACGGTACAATACCATTGATATAGGTCATAATAATATAAAATGCTGACAGTAATAAGAAGTAGGGCTGTGTAATCTGCACAATTCCATCTAGAATTGTCCATTTTCCTTTCTTAATACCTTGTACAAACAGCTTTGGAATATATCGCTCCCCTGTGTCAAAATGCCCTTGAGCCCAACGTTTCCGCTGATTCCAAGACTGCATAAAGGTCAATGGCTTTTCATCATAGACGATAGCATTGTGCGCCCATGTTGTTTTCACCCCATGGATCAATAGTTTCAAGGAAAATTCCATATCTTCCGTCAAGCTATTACATGACCAACCATAGTCGCGGATAATATCTGTACGAATACACATACCCGTGCCACCCAAGGCTGTGGACAGTCCCAAGTTATATTTCGCCAAGTGCCACATGTGATTCACCATCCAAAAGGCAATGGCAAAGGTACCAGCCACCCATGTATCGGTTGGATTCTTCGCATTCAAGTACCCTTGAATCACTGGTTCCCCTTTTTCCAAATGACGATTCATTTCATAGAGGAAATGAGGGTGCACTAGATTATCCGCATCAAAAATGACGAATGCATCGTACTTGCGTTCCATGGCGAATACTTTGTCAAACATCCAGCCCATGGCATATCCTTTACCCACTTCTTCTGTGTTAAAGCGTTCATACACTTCAGCACCAGCTTCACGGGCAATCCTAGCGGTGTCATCTTTACAATTATCTGCCACCACAAAGATATCATATAAGTGGCGAGGATAATCTAAGACTTGTAGATTATTCACCAATTGACCTATCACGGCACTTTCATTATGGGCACAGACGATAATAGCAAAGGAATGTTTCGGCGGACATTCTGTTTTATCATTTTTATGCCACATGCCACAGACCATCAACACAAAGTAATATAAGGTATAAAATACGATAATTACCTGTATGGGAATCATAATTAGGTCAAACCAAACGTAATTCATCCTAGTTCCTTCCTATTTACGAATGTTGTTGATGATAGTATTACTAATACCATATACAGCATATAATACAAAAATCAATACCGGCCAAGAGCGATAATCCATCAATAGGCAAAATACGCCACAACCTACAGTAATACCTACGGCAATGGGTTGCACTGGATCGCTACCTTTCCCTTTGAAATCTGGATGATGCACATTGCTGACCATCAAGTAACCTACGAATATCATAGCTAACATCAACGCCACATCAGGAATACGAACACCACTTAACACATACGTAGCTGCCATACAACCTGCTGCAGGAATCGGTAACCCTTGGAAGTAACCGTGTACTTCTTCTGTCATAATGTTAAATCGTGCCAATCTGAAAGCTCCCAACACAGAGAATACCAACAATGGCACATAGCCTAACCAACCATAGTGATCTAGGCTCATCATATACAGCATAAAAGCTGGAGATACGCCAAAGCCAACTACATCGGCTAAAGAATCTAATTCACGGCCAAAATCTCCAGAAACACCCAAAGCACGAGCAATCCGTCCATCTAAGCCATCGGCTAATAAGGACAAAAGCACACATATGGCTGCCCAAGTAAAATTACCTGTAGCAGATAAACTAATGCCTATCACACCGAAGGCTAAATTTGCTGCTGTGCAAAGATTGGGAAATATAGACTTATTCATCTTTCACCCTCCCAATAATCGTTTCTCCACCAACTACATGTTGTCCTTTTGTAACGCAAATTTCTACATCTAATGGAACAAATAGTTCTGTGCAAGATCCGAATTTAATCATACCATACAAGGTACCTTGCTCTAAGGTATCTCCTACATCTGTCCAAGACACGATACGTCTAGCCAATAACCCCGCAATCTGTGTCACCACAATTTCCATCTTATCATTTTTAATGCTAATTGTATGACGTTCATTTTCGTAGCCTACTGAATCTTTATAGGCTGGCAAGAAACGACCTTCTGTATATTGACGAAATGTAATTTCACCTGCCATTGGCGCCCGATTCACATGGACATCAAAAACAGATAAAAAAATCGTTACTTTTTTACATTGTTGATGTAAATATGTGTCCTCAAACACCTCTACTACTTCCATCACTTTTCCATCTGCAGGTGATACTAACACCTTTGGATCATTAGGAATACGGCGATTAGGATTTCTGAAAAAATAAGTAAAGAATAATGCCAGTACAAATGGTATAATTCCTAACCACCATGATAGAAAGTAGCCTACCAGTGCTGTCACAACTAGACATGCACCGATTAAAGGATATCCTTCTTTAACAATCAAACCCATACTAAACCTCTCTTAACTAGTAATAGCTCCACCAAGACACGACTCCACTGTATCAATGTTTATGGCGCCATACAGTCCACATAAATTTAGGCAATGCTAACATACGAATAATACGTTTCGGTTGCAATGCCAATCGATATAACCACTCTAAGCGGTTTTCTTGCATCCATAGAGGTGCACGCTTTAGCATACCTGCTAGTACATCAAAAGAACCACCTACACCCATGGCTACAACACCATCTAAATGGGACAATTTGTCTTGAATCCAAAACTCTTGCTTTGGCACCCCAAAGGCAACAAATACTAATTGAGCGCCACTACATTCAATATCGGCAAGAATTTCAACTTCTTCTTCTGCAGTAAAATATCCTGAATGATAGCCCACCACTGGCAATTCACCAAGTTCAGCTGTCATGTTCTCGATGGCTTTTTGCACAACTCCCTCGGCTCCACCTAAGCAGTATATCTTAATATTATGTGCTTTAGCTGCCTTCAATAACTGTTGCAATAGGTCACAACCTGTCACTCGTTCTGGAAAACGCTGTCCCTGTTGTTCTGCAGCCCATAATGCGCCAGCTCCATCAGGTACAACGAGATCAGCTTGTTGCAGAACCTCTAACAATCTTTGATTTTCCTGTGCCATCATAATCATTTCTGCATTGGCCGTTGCCACCATATGTAATTTTGGCTGTCCCACTAATGAAAGCACTTTATCTACGGCTTCCGTCATCGTTACCACATCAATTGGGACGGATAGCACATGTATTTGATTCTGCACCATTCACCTCATCTACTCTAGTATGTAAACAAGAAGGACAGGACATATGAAAGAGTTTAACCCTATCATAGACCTATCCTTCTGGTAGGTAATTTTCCTAATTATTTCTTTTCGCAGCGCATAACGCCAGCTTCCATATAATTGTCAGCTTTCATGTCCACGAAAATTACTTTTACCGCTTCTGCAGGTACTTTAACAGTTTCTACAGTCGCTTTTGTAATCGCTTCACCAAGAGCTTTCTTTTGTTCGAAAGTACGACCTTCCACAAGTTCTACATGAATAATAGGCATGAGTCTTTCCTCCATAACCACTACGTATCTATAGCACTGTGCTACAGATAAAATCTCACTCTATTGTATCATATTTAGCCCTCACTAAACAACTTTAACTATACAAAATACGCATATACTGTGGTCCAAAGCGTGTTTCCATTTGATGCCGCAAAATCGATTGCACTTCATCAAATCCGTGGGATTGTAAATATGCTTTAGCATCTTCTCTTGCTTCCACAAGAATAGGTATATCCTTGATGATGTTCGCAACTTTCAAATCTGGCAATCCCGACTGAGCCAAGCCAAATAATTCCCCTGTGCCACGAATGAGCAAGTCTTGTTCTGCCAGTTCAAATCCGTCTTGCGTTTGTTCCATCAGTGAAAGTCGAGTTTTGCTATCAGGGTTTTTGCTATCGCTAATTAGAATACAATAGGCCTGCGCCGATCCACGACCTACACGACCTCGCAATTGATGCAACTGTGATAAACCAAACCGCTCCGCATTATGGATACACATAATCGTCGCATTCGGCACATTCACGCCCACCTCAATCACCGTTGTGGATACTAACAAATGAATCTCTCGACGATAGAACGCATCCATGATTTCTTCTTTTTCCTTTGGACGCATGCGACCATGCACCAAACCTACACGATAGTGTGGCTCAAAGTATTCTTTATATTCATAATAAATCTGTTCTGCCGCTTGTAAATCCATTTTTTCAGACTCTTCCACTAATGGGCACACTGCATAGACCTGACGACCTGCTTGCATTTCTTTTTCAAAAAAAGTAAGTAATCGCTCTTTATAGGACGAATCTACAGCGTAAGTCTTCACTGGCTTACGACCTGGAGGCATTTCCTTAATCAAAGAAACTTCCAAATCTCCATAAATGGATAAGGTCATCGTCCGTGGTATAGGAGTCGCCGTCATGATTAACACATGAGGGTGATCTCCTTTTCGTTGTAATTTCGCCCGTTGTTCTACACCAAATCTATGTTGTTCATCCACTACAATCAGTCCTAGTTGATGAAACACTACCTTGTCTTGAATTAATGCATGAGTGCCTACTATGACATCGATGTCTCCTCGTTCTAAGGCATCATAGAGATCTTGCTTTTTTTTCGTTGAACCTGTCAACAATGCCATTCGTATTGGTGCATCTTGAAAAAGCTCCTGAAAGCTTTCAAAATGTTGTGTAGCCAAAATTTCTGTCGGTGCCATAATCGCCCCTTGGAATCCATTTTCTACTGCCTTCGCTAATGCCAAAGCAGCTACTACCGTTTTACCAGAACCTACATCACCTTGCACTAACCGCTGCATAGCTTGGGGCTGTTCCATATCCTTAGCAATCTCTCCTAATGCTTTCTCTTGATCCCCAGTCAAAGTAAATGGTAAGCCTTTTCTAATTCGCTCCACTAAAGATCCATTTTTGGTCATAGGGAATCCCCCTTGCCCCTGTTCATGGGCACGAAGGAGTACTAGCCCCATTTGCATAATCCATAGTTCTTCATAGGCTAATTGTTTGCGTGCCTCTTGATACCGTTCCCAAGATGTAGGAAAATGCATCTCCCGAAAGGCATCATAACGGCTCATGATAAACTTATTCCCCATCACATCTTGCGGGACCACATCTTCTAAAGTGCCATTATGGTCAAACCAGTTTTTTATGGCCAATCTGATCCCCCATTGTTTCATACCTTCCGTCAAACCATAAACAGGTACAATACCACGGTCCATAACTTGCCCTTCTTCTATCAGTTCCACTTGTGGTGTATTCATTTGGTAGGCCCCATAGGCATGTTCTATCTTCCCATAGGCATAGATATGTTGACCTGGTTTATAAAAGTTTTTCTTATAGGCTTGGTTAAAAAAGGTCAAGTTTAATTGACGTATCCCATCAGATAGAGTAACCGTTAGAATATGCATACGTGGTCTTGGGCGTTTTTCACTGACTCGTACTACCTGCCCTGTCACCCCTACTATCTCTCCTATAGGAGCTTCACAGATCGCATACACTTGCCGTCTATCTTCAAAGGTGCGTGGGAAATAATGCAACAAACCTGTTACCGTATAGATTCCTAATTTATTCAATTGTTTCACTCGTTGCGGTCCCACGCTCTTAATGGATTGCAATTGTTCGTTCATATTCTATCCGTACTCTTTCCTATCCTACGTCGTTTTAGTAAAAGTGTTTCTTGATGCTTTATATTATACCATAGAGAGACCATCTAATAGGAATCCCACCTAAAAATGGACACAAAAAAAGAAGGACACTTTTTTTGAAAAGTCACGTGTGTTAGGCGTTATATCAAAGTGTCCTTCTTATATTTAATTATATTTAAATTATACACCTTGTTTAAAGTAAACGCAAGTCATATGTTAGTTAGTGTAAAATGTTTGTGGGAAAATAAAATAGCAAAAGAAGGTCAACCTTTGTTACAATGAATGTATTCCAAAAA
>NZ_RQVL01000013.1 GCF_003992005.1 Veillonella sp. VA139
GATGTAGCATGCCTAATGATTTCACTGGCACAATAGGGCTCGATTCGTTTATGAGAAGGTAGTTCTAATAATGCATCCAATAGATATACATACTCCCCAGTTACTTTATCTTTGTAATACCTTCGTGCAATTTTCACCTCTCCCCATTGAGTAGTAATTGTTCGTTCTCGACCCTTCTCTTGTACATGATAGCGCTTTTCTTGTTTAATCAGTTCATAGAGTTGATTATCTAACTTAGAAAAATACCCCTCTAACATCATAATCGCCATACCATTAATTAACGTTGAAAAGTCTTCCATAAGATGGAAGAATGAATACATTTCTTCATTATTAAATATCTTGTTTTCAGAAAAGTTAAAAAAGTCAGTGCAACAATCCGCTGCTTGTTGTAAAATAAGTTCCATAAGAAGGTCTCCTTTGCTTTGAGTTATTTGAACACATTCATTGTAACAAAGGATGACCTTCTTTTCTATTTTATTTTCCCACAAACATTTTACACTAACAAGCAGGGTACATCTTTGGTGACCCTAATAACTCAGAATACCTATACCTACCAGCCGGAGAAGTTGGATCTAGCGACCCTCGATGCATCTTCGAACAAGGACCTACTAAAGAAGACCTTCCCCTAGACGAAGCGTGCCGTATCATCGATCGATACACATTAAAACCATGTAAACACCCTAGCCTAGGGGGACGGTCGTTTTAGATTACCGACTAGAATAAAATAAGTAGTCTTACGCGAAAAACTATGCTATACTAGACATAACAAAAGAAGAGCCATCAACGTAGCGTAGACGTTAGGCTCATCTCAAAGGATATAAACAGCATTCTTAAAGAACGCCATTTCGTGTAGAACACCAGTGGCGTTCCTTTTTTTGCCTAAATTAGAATAAACCATAAGAGTGTGACATACCCTCTGAGGAATGCAGTTATACGTAGTAGCCTTGTGGTGTTCCTTTTTGCCTAAATTAAAATAAACCATAAGAGCACGATATAACCGACAAACCTAAGGAACGCAGTTGCGTGTAGAACACCAGTTGCGTTCCTTTTTTTGCCTAAATAAAGCAATACTAGAGGAGCACGACATATTCCGGAGCAAACCTAACCACTGTATCAGTTTGCGGAGGAATATGTCGTGCCCTTCCCTTTGCTAAGCAAATAAAACGCCACTGGTTTCATAACGAAACCAGTGACGTCGTAAGGGAGGGTAAGGGTATTATTCTATTGAGTAAGTTACTATTAATATTTTGTTTGCTTCATATCTACATTGATGATATCCCCAGTCATCGCATCTACTTTGACTTCCGCTTCTTTACCGCTACCATCAATCATATCTAATTCATACATCAAACGACCATGCTCTTTCTCCACAGTCCATTCCATCGCTTGATACATGCCACCTACTTTTTCTTGTGCTTTTGTTTCCGCTACTTCTGGCATAATAATGTCATTCACATTGAAAGATTTTGCCATCATGCGATCTTCCATGCTTGGCATACCTTGTCCATGCATCATAGAGCCATGTTTCATCATCTTCCCATGGTTCATATCCATAGACTTCATCATGTTATCTTTTTTCATATGCATAGGTTTCATATCATGCTTCAAGGATTTTACTTCCGTACTCATCACTTCACCAGCTTCAGTCATGTGTATTTCCATTTTTTGACCATTGCTGAAACCTTCCACTTCATACATTGGATGATGTTTACCATCATAGGAAATGGACGTAACTTGTGCATTTGGATACATGGACATAAACGTTGTTACTGCTCCTTTATAGTCGACTTGTTTCATGTCCATCATGCTCGGCATAACACTGCCCACACCATTCCAAGTTCCCATCTTAGCCATTTGATCTTGACTCATCATTTTCATGGAATCCATGCTCATATTGTTCATCATAGATGAATCGTTCATCATCTTCTTATTCATGGCATCCATTTTCATTCCATCCATCATCGCCATAGGCATTTTGTCCATACTATTCATAGGCATAACAATCATCATTTCATTAGGATTTGCTTTCACCGACATAGTATTCATCATAGTCGTATCTGCTGCATTTGCAACCCCAGTCGCTAACATAAGACCTGCACCAAGAGCCATTACTGTTGCACTTAAACGAAACATTTTTTTCATAATATCCTCCTTCATATTCGGTACTATACCGACTTTTGTTATCTAATTATTAAGTAATAATTACTATCTTTAACTTGTTCATAGTATATCTTATGTCTATGAAAGAAGTATGAAAAAAGTATGAATGTTTTATGAAGTTTCTATCCCTTATTAATTCCTAGCATTCCTATATCTCTAAAAGATATACCTTACATACTCACAAGTTAAGCTAGGCGGCTCCCAAAAGATTGGGCGACTACTCTTATATGAGCAGCCCCAACATTTATTATAGAGCCTATAGAACCAAAAGAGACAACACCGAAATGTTGTCTCTTTGTCTGTTTTAGTATGCTAGCTTAATCGTTAATGTTTAACTAATGTCAAAAGATTTTCTAATTGAGGGAAGAAAACTTGTCCAAAATAAGTGAAAATACCAAAAACGATTAGATATAACAAGAAGTATTTAGATACATGAACCATAATGGAGCTTGCATCGATAGAATGACGCAATTGATCTGCTTTTTGTGCATCAATTTTATGTTCTTCGATGTATGTATTCAAAGCAGGGCCTACGGCACCAATAGCAATCGCAATACTTTGAGGGGAGAACATTTTACCAACACCAGCGGAGCCAGAGTTAGTTGCTGCCAACCACAATGCTAATGTATCGTGTCCAGGAGTCAATTGATGTGCTGCTGCTGTTTGTAATGGTCCAAATAATACGTTTGCATTTGTACCAGAACCAGTTAAGAAGGCACCTAAGGCACCGATAACAGGAGCAAATGCAGGATACATAGTACCTGTAGCAGCTACTAATGCGTTAGCAATTAAGCTAGTCATGCCAGCATATGTCATTAACTTAGCTGTTACAACTACAGAAATGATTGTTACATATGTTAATTTTAATGTTTTAAAAGTATTAGATAATACTGTAGTTTGAGTGCCAAAATTTGCTTTTTGGATGAAGCCACCGATGAAAGCAGAGATAAAAATCATGATACCTGGTGTTGCAATCCATACGAAGGTATAAGGTTTTGCACCTTCTGCCGCATAGATATGTACAGATGTTTTGAATTGAATCAACGCATTAAATACTGGTGGCACCAATTTGGATGTACCAATCAACAATATAAAAATTAGGATGAATGGAGAAGCTGCAATTAAGCCTTCTTTAGCAGATACTGTGCGTACAGCACCAGTTTCAACTTTGTATTCTGGATCGTTAACAGGCATTAATTTAGCGATAGCAATGATTACGCCCATAATCACAACAGAGGATCCCATAACAGAAAGTTCTGGACCTCCTGCATACATGTTGATTATCAACTCTGGAATTGCCAATGCCAAACCCGCAATAATAGTTTGAATAAATACGCCTTTGATTGCTTTCACACCACCAGCAATAATACCGACAATAAAGAGTGGAGTCACTATATTTAAAATGAATAATTGTGCTGCAATGAACGTACCTAATTCAGCTGGTTGTAGACCAGTTAATGATGCCAATGTAGTCGTTGGAATCGCAATAGAACCAAATGTAGTTGGTACGGAGTTTGCTACTAAACAAGCCAAGATAGACTTCAATGGATCGAAACCTACTGCTACCATCATTGCTGCTGGAATGGCAACGGCTGTACCGAAACCTGCCATACCTTCCATAAAATTACCAAAGCCCCAAGCTAATAACAATGCTAAAATACGTTTATCACTAGTTACGGAAGATAACATAATTTTAATCGTATCCATCGCTTTCGTATGAACTACTAATTGGTATGTAAAAATTGCTGCTGTAATAACCAAAAGAATTGGCCAAACTGCAAGAGCTACACCTTCCAAGGCACCTGTTGCCATGATGAAAGCATCTTTTCCATAATAACCTACAGCTAGTACATAAGAACCAACTGCTGCTGCCAAACATGCTTTCCATGCAGGCATTTTTAAAATTGCCAATGCTACGATAAGCCATAGGATCGGCAAGACTGCTAAAAATATATCCATATTAACAATCCCTTTCTATAGTGTGAATCACTGTAATTCAAATTCTAGCATACGCACAGTGTGATATAAACAAAAAGAGAGGAAATCCATAGATCCCCTCTCTCATATGTTCTAAGATGTTGACTGTTGCCAGTCTCTAAGAAGTATTCCTTAGGGATACAAAACTACTGATTCTGCATCGATAAAGATTTGTAATTGTCAGCTACTGACCTGCTAATTAGTAGTTGGATGCAACTGCTTTAGGTGGTTCATAGTCGCCGAAGTATTTTTTAGGATCCAATTTTAACAAGTGACATACATCGAACAATTCTGCCACAGTTTTGTCGATAACTGGCACACCTTCTTTACGGCAAACTTCGATAGCTTCTGCTTCTTTTTCACCATGAGTGTAGATGCGGTCAGCACCTTCAGCTTTAGGAGCTTCACGAAGTTCTTGTAAGAATGTGGAGAAGTGTTTTTTAACGTCTTCTGGGTTACCGAAGATAGCTGGGTTAATAGCCATGAAACCATGACAAATATTGGAACGGCCACCAGTCATACATTTATTGGATGTACCACCTTGAGAGAAGATAGATGCGAAGATTTCACAAAGCATACCATAACCATAACCTTTATGGGAACCTAATTGTTCAGTGTTGCCACCTAGAGGCATGATACCGCCACCAACGTGATCGGAGATGTTGCCTAATACTTCGCCAGCATCTTGAGATGCTTTACCGTCTTTATTTAATGCCCAACCGTTAGGTAATTCTTTACCTAATTTGTTGTACATTTCTAATTTACCACGAGTTACTACTGTTGTAGAAGCGTCGAAGAAGAAGTTGTATGGTTCAGCTGGCATTGTGAAAGCGATTGGGTTGGAACCAAGCATTGCTTTACGAGCGAATGTAGGAACCATGATTGCTTCGGAGTTAGTGCAAGAGAAACCAATTAAACCTTCTTTTAAAGCAAGATCAGCATAGTAACCAGCGATACCATAGTGGTTAGAGTTACGAGCAGATACGATACCGATACCAGATTCTTTAGCTTTTTTAATTGCCAATTCCATAGCGAAGTGACCAACTAATTGACCCATTGCATCATGACCTTCGATAACTGCAGATACTGGAGTTTCGAAAACAACTTCTGGTTTAGCATTGATGTCGATAAGACCTTTTTCAATACCTTTGTGGTAACGAACTACACGTTGCATGCCGTGGGATTGGATACCGTACATGTCGGACATCATCAATACGTCTTTAATGATGCCTGCTTCTTCAGGAGTGAAACCAAATCCTTCGAATGCGTCTTGACAGAATGCGTTAAGTTTTTCTTCTTGGATGTAAACAAAATTTCCCATCGTTAAAACCTCTTTCCCTAACCATAAAAATACTTGTGACAACTCTTAGTACTCCTCAATAAATTGTCACTACTCTTGATACGTAAATTATAGCACACATGTACACTACATGGAATAGAAAACCCTTTGCTATCGCCGTTTTAACCTTATCATATATGCATAGTTAAGGGTTAATTTAATTAATTCCTTTAAAAAATAGTCTGTAAATAGCTATTTTAAAGGGATAAACCAATTATTACTTTTAGTTATACTTCATCTATCTTCTTCATCATAAAATCATAAACATTCACAACTATATCGAATTTTATGAAAGGATATCTAGGTTTATCGTTCTTCTTTATCGATATTCATCGATAATCCGACTGTAATGTATAGTTTACTATAACGACTAGTTGTATGTATCCTTATTATTTTACTATTTTAATTATTTTTTATCTTTTTTATCTTTTTTATACTTTTTGTCTTTTTTGTCTTTCTTATTCTTATCTGTTACTACACCTGAGTTATCACTAATAGCTACATTCATTTGTTTTGCTATTTCAAAGACAGCATCATAGGCTGGCATAGTTACGATATAGGTCGTTCCAATTGCTACGGTAGATCCATCTACACGGGCACCACCTACATTATATGAAGAATCTGCTAAGATACTAAACCCTAGTTCATCAGCATTCTTCTCTTGCGACATGGTAAACACTTTACTATCTAAATATTTTCCAGTAAGTCCCGCCGCAATTTACCCTAAATCTCCAGAATTGAAATCTTCATCTGGGTTAACATACATTGTCTCTCCTTTTATTAAATGCCAGGATCATCTTCTCTATACGCCAAATCTCTAAATCGAGTATATGCCCCTTCAAACCATAATTTTACAATTCCTAATTCCCCATTACGATGCTTACGGATGATAACTTGTGTTTCTACACCATCACTAGTATCTTCTGTATCTTGATAGTTTTCACGATTCAAGAAAGCTACTATATCAGCGTCTTGTTCCAAGGACCCAGATTCACGCAAATCACTTAGCATCGGAGTTTTGTCTGCCCGGCTTTCCACACCACGACTTAACTGCGACAAGGCAATCAACGGCACATTAAATTCTCGCGCCATAATTTTTAATTGTCGAGAAATCGCCGATACCTCTTGTTGACGATTATCCGCCATTTTTTTACCGCCATTTTCCATAAGCTGAATATAGTCCACCACCACAAGACCTAGTTCCCCATGTTCTTGAATTAAACGACGTAACTTTTTCTTCATTAATTGCGGCGTCAACCCAGAAGTATCATCAATATATAATGGTGCTTCTGCTAAATCATTCAAAGCATTGATCGCTTTTCCCCAGTCTTCCTGACTCAACTGACCATTCCGGATACGACCAGAGTTAATCCCTGCCACAGCAGCTAATACACGGGCTACTAACTGAGTTTTGGACATTTCCAAGGAGAAAAAAGCTACATTTTTCTTCGATTTCATAGCCACATTTTGAGCGATATTCAACGTAAATGCTGTTTTCCCCATAGAAGGCCGCGCAGCTACCAAAATTAAATCCGATTTTTGTAATCCACTTGTCAAGTTATCTAAATCCTTAAATCCTGTAGATACGCCAGTCAATATCCCTTTATGTCGCTGTAGTTCATTAATGCGATCAATGGTTTCATACACTACGTCTCGCATGGCACTAAAAGAGGATTCCCCTTTTGTGGTACCACTCACATCGAGGACCATCTGCTCAGCTCGATTGACGATATCTTCTGTCTCTTCTTCTTCGCGATAGGCCATAGATTCCACCGCATTCGCTACATGAATGAGTTTACGCAAGTGAGCCTTATCTCGCACAATTTTCGCATGATCCTCTACATTGTACGCATCTACAATATCTGTGGTCAAATTCGTAAGATACAGAATACCTCCTACGGCCTCTAATTTCTGAGACTTTTTCAACTCTTCAGAGAGTAATACATAGTCTGCCCGTTGATTCTTTCCTACAATGCTTACGAGCGCCTCATAAATCACACGATGATTATCACTGTAAAAATCTTCTGCTTTTACAATCGAGCTGACTGCATCAAAGGCATCTTTATTGAGCAAAATAGCTCCTAGTACGGCTCGTTCTGCCTCTATACTATGCGGTGGTATCCGTCCTGACATATACATTCTCCCTATTCACAATTACCTATCTCCATACAAAAAAGAGGGGCCTAGCCCCTCTTTCTATTAACCTGCCACTACTTCTACAGTAATCTTAGCTGTAATTTCTGGATGCACCCGAATTAATACTTCATGAGTACCCAATGTTTTGATTGGCTCTTTTAAGTCAATTTTCTTTTTATCCACATCAACCTTTACTTGCGCTTGCAATGCATCAGAAATATCTTTACCTGTTACGGAACCGAATACACGGCCACCATCACCCATTTTTACAGGGATTGTAACGGATACTTTTGATAATTGACTAGCTAATACTGTAGCTTCATCGGAGTCCACTTGTTTTTTATGAGCTTGTGCACCTAATTTCTGTTTTGCATTATTTAAGTTTTGTGGAGTCCCTTCAAGACCCACACCTTTTTTGATTAATACATTGCGACCATAGGCTTCGGAAACTTCTACGATTTCACCACGTTTACCAACTTTTTTAACATCTTCTAATAAAATTACTTTCATGATAATTCCTCCTTACCTTCTCTTTGTAATTCTGTCATATGGGATAGGGCCACTTCAGTCACCCATTGGCGTGCCTCTTTCATAGACATATTGTAAATTTGAGACCCCGCCACGGTACGATGGCCCCCGCCACCGACAGCTTCCATAATTAATTGTACATTCAATTTGCCTTGTGACCTAGCACTGACCCCAATACCCCCATCTGGCAGTACATAGAATACGAAACTTGCTTCGACCCCCTCTAAGGTAATCAATTTATCCCCCGTTTGAGCCGCAATCACTGTAGCATTCTTCGCATCTTCTGGGGCTTCTGTGAAAGCCATATGAGAAATTTCTTCCGCAGATGCTAGCATAGCAGATCGCAAGCGCATGCCTTCAAAACTATCCATAAATAGATGCCGCACCAAGGATACATCTGCTCCTGATCGACGCAAGAATGATGCCGCCTCAAAGGTACGCGCTCCTGTTTGGACTACGAAATTTTTCGTATCTACTACAATACCCGCATACAATCCACTGGCTTCAATATCTTTGATTATCACATGTTGTGGAAAATACTGAATTAATTCTGTCACCAGCTCACTCGTAGATGACGTTGATGTTTCTAAATACGTCAACAATGGAGATTCAATAAAGTCCGACCCCCGTCTATGATGATCAATGACCACACGGCGAGAAGCCTTTTTCAATGCCGATGGAGCCGCTACCATTTCAGATCGATGCACATCTGTAACAATCACAACTGTATTGTCTGTCACAAATTGTGTAGCTTCTTCTTCGTCAATAATAAGTCCTTGAAAATCTGAATGATCCACCAAGACCTCTACTAGTTTACGGACTGCCGTAGGATGGGAACTCAAGGCAATATGAACTGGCTTTTTAAGTGCTCTTGCCATCGCTGCTACCCCTGCGGAAGCACCAATGCTATCATAATCCTCTCGATCATGACCCATCACAAGGACACGATCAGAATCTAGCATAATCTCATGCAATGCATGGGATACAACCCTAGCACGAACACGAGTATTTTTTTCATTTCCCGAAGTTTTACCCCCGAAGAATTTAACATCTTCTCCATAATAGACGCAAACTTGGTCTCCTCCACGTCCTAAGGCAATTTCCAAAGCTGCCTTCGCCTTTTCACCTTGCACTTTCACCGTATCTTCTGTTAAAGCAATCCCCATACTAATGGTTGGTGGGATATGTTTAGACGTAGTTAATGCCCGAATTTTATCTAATAAGCTAAATTTCGAATCCATCATGTGCAACATAGCCGCCTTACTAATGCTAAAAGTATACGTATCTTCTGTGGCATTGCGAATAAATCCATCATGCTTATCAATTTCCGTTACAATCAAGCGGTTCATATCGGACCACAATTGCGTGTATTCAATATCGCTCAAACCTGATCGCAAATCTTCAATATTATCCATAGTAATGAAGCCAAGAGCTGGCACCATGGAAATGGCTTTATGTTTTTCTATTTCAATCTCTGTAATATCATCGAAATAGAATGCCATATAGGATTCTAACTCATCGCTACTCACATCGGAATAGTTAGACTTTGGCGCCACTAATGTTTTGTAGAGTACACGATAATACTTTCCATCGATTTCCTCGCGAAAGAATCCAGATTTACCCCAATATTTATCAATTCGCAAGGTAGGAATAAATCCACTTAATTTCATTGTTTTATCGGGATCCCTTGGTAGCCAATCTCTAAATACGCTATTACTCCAACAGATCACATTGTGTTCATCGATGATGACAATGCCTACCGGCAAGTTTTGTAGCGCAAAGGTCGATGCCTGCGTAATCCCTTTTGCCATACAGTCAAATTGAGCTTTTCTAAAATGTCGTCCTCTTCGAATGGTACGTCCCACGTACAAGTACGCAGCAAATACCACTATACAAGCCAACATGGCTAGTTGCCAATTCAAATAGAAAATAATACCTAATAAGATAAGAATGAGAACGGCAGCAGTAATTTCAATAGAACTGTATTCAGTTTGTATATCCATACTACATCCTCTAATTTCACTCACTTCGTCTGCCCCATCGTTCCTCTATGTGCAAGAATACATCCAAGGCCCCTAATATAGCGGCAGACTGTGACATCATAATAAATACACCTAGTACAATCCACGGTACAAACTTCGGTGGATGATAACTTTTACTAATACGCCAAGCACAAGATATGCCTCGTATAAATAGCATTATACCACCTAAGTACATCAAATTATAGCCTGCATATTCAAGGAGTGGAATATATTGTTTCACAAAATAGAAAATGAGCCCCACTAAAAAGATATGCAATGCCCAATCCGGTACACGCCAATCTTTGATGGTCGGCATTTCAGGAATATGGTAGGTACCAATACGACTGAGCACAATATAGGTGAGGCGATTGATAATATAAGAAATAGCCACTCCTGCGCAAAATAAACCGGCAATCAGCACTTTTTTCATCATATCAATTTGATTTTCCAAGGCAGTCATCGCTGTCGACACCTGTTCCTCTGAAAGACCTTGTTGCACATACATATCTTGCATGGATACTGTGATTTGTTCTTCCAAAGATGACCACATCTCTATAGGACTTACCTGCATCACCAAGGCGGATGCCCAAAACTGAACGACTACTGCTAGCATTAATACCACAGCAGGAATCATCAACAGTTTAGAAATAGACCAGTATTTGCGTAACCCATAACCGATGAACATACCAATCACACCGAAAACTCCCCCTTCTACTAGGGCTGTCAAAGGTCCTAATAAAAAGGCAATAGCGGCAATCGCTGATACAACAGATAATAGACTCCAACGAAAGCCATGCCGTACACCTACGATAGCAATCGTCATTGGCACAAAAATAGATCCAAAAAATCCAAGCATAGGTACACTGAGACCTATCATGGCAAAGACAATCATAAATGCCGTTAAGATACCAGACTCTACGACAGATTTTGTACTTGTTTGATTCATATACTAACTCCACACTATGCTACCTTACCTAGGTGCATAGTTCTATGTCAATACAATAAATAGACATATGACTTTCGTCATATGCCTATTATATCACATTCTTTATACGTCTTGAATGATTGGTAGAATCATTGGACGACGACGTGTTTTTTCATAGAAGAATTTACCTAATGTATCACGCACCACAGTTTTGATGGTTGTCCAATCTTTGATATGATCCATTTCACATCTCTCTACTGCTGCATCTACTCGACGTTGCGCTTCCCTCAGCAATTCTTCTGCATCACGTACATACACAAAGCCACGGGATAGCATATCTGGACCCGCTACAATCGTACCAGACGCACGGTCCATAGCCATCACAACTACAACCATGCCTTCTTGCGCTAATTGTTGACGGTCACGGATAACGATATTACCTACATCGCCTACACCTAATCCATCCACAAAGACCTTACCAGCTGGCACACGACCTGCTAAACGACCTGTACGAGTAGTAAACTCAAAAATTTGTCCATTATCGCCTACCAAGACATTGCTAGGTTTTACAATCCCCATGGATACAGCCAGCTCACCATGTTTTTTCAACATCCGATATTCCCCATGTACAGGAATAAAGAACTTAGGTCGTACTAGGTTAAGCATAGTTTTTAAATCTTCTTGGCTACCATGACCAGATACGTGAATACCACGATCCTTGCCATAGACTACATGAGCGCCTTGGCGCAATAAGTTATCGATAGTACGTCCTACGGCCGCTTCATTACCAGGAATTGGTGTGGCAGAGATAATCACTGTATCATTAGGTGTAATCTCTACGGTGCGATGATTGTTCGTAGACATACGAGATAGACCTGCCATTGGTTCTCCTTGAGACCCTGTTGTTAAGATCATAATCTCATCGGCACGATAGCGATTCATTTCATCATCACCGATGATCATTCCTTCTGGCACTGTTAAGTAACCACGTTCTTGAGCGATTTCTGTCACATTTACCATGGAACGACCCAATACTACTACTTTACGTTTTGTGGCTACCGCTGCATCAATAGCTTGTTGCAAACGGGACACATTGGATGCGAAAGTTGCCAAGATGACACGACCTGTTGCTTCTGCTACGGCACGCATAATCGCTGGTCCTACTGTACTTTCAGAAGGCGTAAATCCTGGTTTTTCCACATTGGTGGAGTCAGACATCAACGCCAATACCCCTTTGTTACCAAGTTCTGCAAATTTATGAACGTCCATCAATTTACCATCTACTGGAGTTTGATCCACTTTAAAGTCCCCTGTATGCACCACTGTGCCTACTGGTGTTTCTACGAAGATAGCACATGCATCTGGAATAGAATGGTTTGTTTGGATAAAACCCACTTTAAAACAACCAATTTTAAATTCATCACCAGCTTGTACCACTTGTAATTTTTTAGCTTTTACGTGATGTTCTTTTAATTTGCCTTCTATCAAGCCACATACTAAGTTTGTGGCATACACAGGTACGTTCACTTCTTTTAATAAGTACGCCAAGGAACCAATATGGTCTTCATGACCATGAGTAATCACCACAGCACGTACTTTGTCTTTATGCTCGATTAAATAGCTCATGTCAGGGATAACGATATCCACCCCTAACATATCATTTTCTGGGAATGCTAGGCCCGCATCCAACACCACAATATCATCGCCATATTGGAAGATGGTCATATTTTTACCAATCTCACCAAGACCACCTAATGGAATGATTTGTAATTTATCTTTTCGCACATGTGGACGTGTTGTTTGTTCATGCTTTTCCACTGTTGTATTTGTTCGTTGTGGACGACGCGCCCCACGATTAGATTGGCGACGTTCTCCATTGTCCTCTTGTGGACGTGGACGACCAGTACGTTCTCCCTCTGCTTTCACAGTGGTACGACGATTTTGACCCGTCGTACGACGTGTACGTGTTGTGGAACGTGGTCGTTGTTCCGTAGCTTCACCTGTTGGAGAAGCTACCATTGTTCTTTCTTCTTTTGTATTCAAAATTTCCTCCTACAGGACTATAGTCGTACTGTCTATACATACTACCATAGTCCAAGACTATATAATCCCATCCTCAGATGGTTGAGCATGTATCGGCATGTAAGCACAAATAAGTATCTATTTCTGTTCCTATTCATACAGCAAAACACTGTGAGAAACCTTTCTCACTATCTATGTCACATTCTTCTACACAGCAAAGCATATACCCGCTATACATACTTCTACTGTGAAACATTTGGGAACCTATAAGGTTCATAAGCCGATCAAAATAATTACTTTCATTATACTATAGAAATTCCACCCTAAGCAACTAAGGGGACACTCCCTAATCCATAAAATTTGCAATTGAATATTGCACTAACTGCAATTGCGTTTTATAATGTAAACGAAGTAAGGTTTTTGAAAGTTTACAATAGGAGGTCGCGAGAATGAGAAATGTAAGTATTCACACAGTTGCAGAAATCGGTATCTTAACAGCGATGATGACAATTTTAGGTGGCATCAAGATTCCCAACTTAATTCCAGGTGTAGAATTCCAATTATCTGCTCCTTTGGCGGTAGCGATTTGTGCTGCCTTTGGGTTCCGCAAATACATCATCTGCGGTTGTCTTTCTAGTTTGATTGGTCTTGTATTGGGCACGCAAAACTTGCTAAATGTTGCCATTGCCATGCAATTCCGCCTCATCGTAGGTCTTATCTTATGGATTGGTAAAAACCGCATGTGGTCCATTCTTATCTCTGGTCCTATTGCATCTGCTATTGCCCGTATCACCATTGGTTTATCCTTTGGCAAAATGGTCATTCCTATGCTTGTGATGGCAGTGCCTGGCATGATTTTCACAGTCATTGTAAGTCCTATCTTCTACAGCATCTTACACCGACTACCTCATTTGGCTACGACTTTGAAAGTAAAACAAGGTTAGTCTCTTATGGTCTACAGCATTCGCATGCGCGCTGCTAAGGGCGGGCCTCACGAACAAGGAGGTTCTCATATTTCTGGAGCTGAACGTCTCGTTTCTCTAGAGTCCTTATCACGCATTTCAGAAGAATTTTTACAACGAGCTTTGCAGCACAGCAAAGGTCGTCCAGATTTTATCAATTTACAAATTGATGAGATTCCTGACGAATCCATCATGAAAGTCCCTGCTCTCACGGTGGCTACTACAGAATCAGAAACAATCGAGGAATCTCATCGAGTAGCTACCCAACTATTGCAACAAGCGCAGATTCACGAACAGGCGATTCTAACTGCTTTTACAAAACTCAGCGAAAATACAGAAACTGTGAGTGGTGCTTGGCTCGTCAATGCTACTACTGGTGAGGTGTATCCCCAAACAGTACGGGTATCCCGTATGGATGCCGAATCAGATGCAGACATACACCACCATTTGCAATATTATGGCTGTTCTTCCATCCATTCTAGGGAGGCTCTCATCCTAGCAAGCAAGGTCCTCGCATCGCCTTACATACTAGGTGAACTGTGTTGGTCCGATGATCCAGAGTATACGACGGGCTATGTGTCCTATGGCACTACCTACCATCGGTTAAGCCCTATGAAAGTCTATGGTAGTCCCATCGGTGGTCGGGCCTTCTTTATTACTGACGATGCACCGATAGAAGAAGTAATACAGTATTTTACATCCACTCCTACGTGGGTCACAACGAAAGGGATTCACCATGTTTAATCGATACTCCGAAGCCTTAGTCAAGCGCCAAGAGGAATCACAATTTCGTTCTCCTCGTACCTATACTCCTATCGATGCTACTCATGTTATGTATGAAGGTTCCACCTATCTGATGATGGCATCAAATAATTACCTAGGCTTAACCCATCATCCCCACGTGAAAGATCGAGCCTTACATGCCATCCAACACTATGGTACTGGTTCTGGTGGCGCTCGCCTTACCTCTGGTTCTTTCCCTTTGTTTCAAGAGTTAGAGCATTGCTTAGCAGAGTGGAAAGACTGTGAAAAGGCACTCACTTTCACAGCTGGATTTATGGCAAACCTTGGAACAATCTCTGCCCTAGTTCATAAAGGAGATATTATTTTTAGTGATGAATTGAATCACGCTAGCCTCATCGACGGCTGTCGTCTCAGTGGCGCTAAAGTACAAGTCTACCCTCACAAAGATGTGCAAACCCTTGAGACATTACTCGCTCAATCTAAGCACTATGGCATGCGTTTCATCATCACTGATGGGGTGTTCAGCATGGATGGGGATATAGCCACCTTACCAGAACTACTAGATCTAGCTAAGCGCTACGATGCTCTTCTCATCGTAGATGATGCTCATGCTACTGGCGTCATTGGTGAGGGTCGTGGCACTGCCCATCACTTTCACTGTGAAAGCCCACGCATCATCACCACCGGCACTATGAGTAAAGCCTTAGGGTCCATCGGTGGATACGTCTGCGGTTCTGGCACTGTTATCGATTACATTATCAATCACAGTCGTCCCTTTATCTTTGCCACCGCTTTGTCCCCTGCTGACATTGGGGCGAGCATCGGAGCCCTAGAAGTATTAGCAGAGGAACCTAGTGTATATCAAAACCTGCGAAGCAATACAGAATATATGCACAAAGCCTTGCAATCACTAGGAATCCCCAGCAGCGATGATACACCTATCTTCCCAATCATCATTGGTTCCAACGAAGATACCCTACAAGCTAGCCAATATTGTGAAGAACATGGCATCATCCTCAGCGCCATTCGACCACCAACAGTCCCTGTCAACACAGGACGATTGCGCTTAACCGTCACCGCTGCACACACAGAAGAAGAATTAGACAAGGTCATCCATGTATTAAAAAAATACCAACACATAAAGTAATCTAACGAAAAAACCTGCATGGAACACTTGACAAAGATGACGATGACTTATCTAAAAAACTAGACCACTTACAAAATATACCACAACATACAAAAGAGGAAAGTTGATCTAACAGAATCAACTTTCCTCTATTTTTATGCATGTAATAAACAAAATGTTCCCCGCCAATAAAAGCCGTAGTAATTACTAAAAACATCAGCTTGGACCGTTTTTAAAGCCGTCAGATTTTCAACCCCATAAACACCGCAAAAAAGCCGTAGTCCCCAAAAATGTTCATCGAAAATGCACATTGGAAACTAACTTCCACCAAAAACACCGCCAAGAAAAGCCGTAGTGCTTACTAAAAACCATCAGCATAGACCGTTTTTAAAGCAGTCAGATTTTCAATCCCCATAAACACCGTAAGAAAAGCCGTAGTGCTTACTGAAAACTTTCGCGTAGGGCAGTTTTCAGAAGCGCTGCGGCTTTTCTACTTTTCAGAAGCGCTGCGGCTTTTCGTCTTTTCAGAAGCACCACGGCTTTTCACTCTATAAGGTTTTACAAAACTCCCTAAACTGCTGTTTATACAACCCCGCTCCTCCATTGGCTGGATGGCGCAAGGTTGCTTGTACTTCTACCCCATACTCCGCTAAGGTAAGACTCGCTTTCTGTCCCACTCCAAGGATCTGAGCCTGTGGAAATAGGTCTAACAGTTGCTTTGTATAGGTCCACCCTAAGTCTAATTCTTGCTTTGTAGGCGTTCGATTTGTCAAACCATCTGTGCCCTTATAAGGATGAAACGGAAAAATATTCCACAACACCACTTCATAAGGATCTATATTAGCTTCTAACATAGCATTCCACACCACAGAATCAGTAGGCTCATTGAAGCCCTTTTCTTTTTGTGTTGGTTTGATAATATACTCGCTCTTTGGATTACTAGTTCGTTTCGGCTCCAATCCAGTAAACACCATAGATGGGGTTACCGTAGGGTGATGCCCTAAGAGCATTCTTTCACAGGTCATGGCAATCCCTGTAAATCGCCCTCCTTGATAGCCCACCGCTTCTGCGATGATGAGAATGTTAGCACGCTCTAATCGCTGCTCCAAATAAGCCTGCAACTGCTTTCTACGAATAGAACTCGCTCGTTGATTCGCATCATAGCGTTCATCAAAATCATTCCAAGGATTATACACATGAGGACTAGAAAATCCTTTTAATTGTCGCATCAACCGTTCTACTGACATAGACACCTCTCTATTTGGAATGCAATAGCACTACTTTATCACTACTTTTATCACGTTCTAAGTATTGACCTACTGAAGATTCCTCTAATTCTTTACCATAATTTTTATTGGTAATTATGAGCATCCGCTCCCCAGATTGCAAGCGTTTAAATAATTCTTGTTCCTCAATTTGAGGCATCACATGTTTGCCATTCCACTTCGCACTACGCTGCACATTATACTTCGCCAATCGTTCTGGACTAGGCTCTACTCGCACTGGTGTCACATCTAAATAATACGGCACTGACGCCGCATATTCCCCATAATAATACACAGGTCCATGAAAGCTGCGTATCTGTTCATGATACGTCACAGAAGAACGCAAGGCCAAGAATGGTGCCAATCCTTCCATCAGCACAATGCCTAGTACTACCAAGGTACCCATCCCCACCGTGAAAGGCATCATCAATCGTTTCCGATACCAATAGCACCCACCTAGGAATAAGGTAAGGGCTACGACAACAGCTCGAAGAATCCACCAAAAACCCCAAGGTGCAAAGAATGTTCCAATCCCAAGAACCCACCATAACACTAAAGTCGGTCCTAATATCCACCACCAAGCACGGTGACTGGCATCTTTCATAGAAAGAATCCCAAAAGCTCCTAACAAGCTGAAAGGAATCACCGAAATAAAAGCATAAGTTGGATATTTCGTAGCCATCATTGTATAGAACAAAATCGTGCCCCAACCCATAATCATGGTATATAGATAGGCATCTGATTTTGTTTTCCAGCCTCGATACATACCATATAGAATAGCCCCCGTCCAAGGGAGAGAGCCGCCTAGAAAAATAGGTAGATAGTACCACCAATAATTCACCTCGGGATGTTCAGATTGGGTGGCTCTCGTTACATTGTGGAGTCCTAAAAATCCATTGATAAACTCCATGCCGTGAGTATGGTACATATATCCATACCAAGGCAATACCACAGCTAAAAATACGAGGATACCTTGCCATGGAAATAAAGCTTTCACCATAGACCAAGATCGTTTAACCCCTGCATACATCAGGAACAATAATCCCGGTAATACCAGCCCTACAGGGCCTTTCGTCAATACTGCAATCCCCGCAAAGCCATAGGCTACTGCTATATACCATGGATTCTTAACTAGTAGTCCACGATAAGCATAATAAAAGGTACCTACCGTGGCAAATAACAACACCATATCTGTGATGATACCATGGGCAATGGTCCATACGATGAGAGATGTGCCTAATATAAATGCAGATAGCAAAGATCCCACTCGTTGCCCTGTTAAGGTGCGCACTCCTTGGTAGACCATAGCTACTGACAAAGCACCAAAAAGACCTGACGGAAAACGCGCTGCAAAGTCTGTCATGCCGAATACAGAATAGGACAAACTTAATAGCCAATACATCATAATTGGTTTATCAAACCAATAGTGCCCATAAATTTGTGGGGACAACCAATCTCCGGAAAGTACCATCTCTTTTGCGGTTAAAGCGTAATTCGACTCTACTGGATCCGACACTGGTAATATATGGTTCCCTAGTACATAAACTCCTAAGAAAAAGAGAAATACTACATAGGTTACACGATGTAATTTCATAAGCATCTCCCTATTATTTACGACGTTTCCAATATTTCAAACCATACACTACAGCAACCACCACAAACACTACAATCATAGCAATTAATAGTTCATGATTATACTCAATTAAGTCTTTCCAATGTTCCCCTAATTTCATACCTAGCCAAACTAACAAGATAGTCCAAGGGATAGTGCCCAAAGTAGTCCAAATCACAAAGGGTGTCATGGGATATTTAGCCACACCTGCAGGAAAGGAAATAAATGTACGCACCCCTGGTAATAAACGACCAATAAACACAGCGGCACCGCCATAGCGATTGAACAATTTTTCTGCAGCACCAAATTTATCTTCATTAAATAAGATATATTTCCCATATTTCATCAATACAGGTCTGCCTCCATATTCCCCGAGCCAATAGGACAATACAGAACCCACAATACCTGCTACAACACCTACAATAATAGCTGTATTCAAATCAAATACGCCTTGAAATACTAAATACCCTGCGAACCCTAAAATAATTTCACTAGGAATGGGAATGTTCGCATTTTCTAGCACCATACAAATAAACATGGCTGCATACCCATATGTCTCCATGATGGTCAATACATAATCCACTGTTGTCTCCTCATGAGAAGATAGTTATTAATCTTCCTCTTCTTCATCTAATAAATAATCTTTTGCCATCCACTTTTTCGTAGCTGTAAATGTGATTGTCACCCATTTCTCTGCAGGGTCACCACCAATGGCAAGATCAATTTCATTGCGAATTTCATCTAATTCCACAATGGTTTGTTTCGGGAAATTCTTAGGAATTAAAATATCAATTTCAATCATTTTTACATTCCCATAAGCTTGTACACTAGTGACATAATCTTTAAATTTATACTTTTCCATGAAAGAATCCATAATAAATTGGATTCGATTATGTAATTTCAAAGGCGCTACACCCATAATTTGTTTTACCGATGGAATGATAATTTTTAAAGCAGAGGGCATCATTTGTAAGGATAAAATGATGAGCACAATAGGGTCCACGTAGACCGCCCATTCTGCATAGCCAAAATGTTCTAATCCAAAATCCACTAAAAAGCTAACTAAAATCCCAGCTTCTAACATAGCGTCAATGGACCAGCTAATATTATCGAATTTTACCAAATTAGATTGCAATTTTTTATTGATTTGATGCACATAGAAATAATAGCACGTATCAGCAATGGTAAAAATCGTAGCATAAATGATAGCCGGACCCACATGAACAGCACGACCGCCACCCAATAAATCCGTCAGTCCCGATAAAAAGGCATAACTTACAATCAGTAAGGTAAAACTACCTTCCGCAATGAGCACCAACGGTTCAAACTGCCAATAGCCAAACTGAAAGCGCTTACTCGTCTCATTGGACACCAATCTGGATGTAATGATCATCATCACCTTAATAATCACGGCGATAAAGGACACGACCCCATCTAACAAGATGGCGCTGGATCCGCTAAAGACCCCCATCATAGTGCCGCCGATGGCCACAAATGACATGAGTATGGCTGATTGAATCAACAACCGTTGCTCTACTGCATGTTTATCTTGTATTAACATATACACTCCTATTTAATCTAGTGAGCTTTTCGCTCAAGTTTTCTATACCTATGTAAGAATATTTTTTCTGTAACTACTTTATAGCCTATAGGCATCGTGCACGGTCTACACGCTATGAAATAGTTAGTAGCATTCATATACAAGTATATATAAAAACGACCTATCATACAAGTATCATACACCGTTTCTATACCTCTCATACCATTGTATAGAGTTCTATCATCCAATATATGAGAGATATCACTCTTGCAAGTATAGGCAACGGCTTTGGAGGAATATCTTCTTGAATCTTCTGGAATTTTCTTGCACAATAAATAAAATAGAGACCCAAAACGGGTCTCTACATGGTTCATTGCTATTAGGCAAATACATTCACTAAGTCAATCGTTTGATCACGACCAGGACCTACCGATACAATACCTACTTGTACACCAGTTACTTCTGCAATGCGTTCTACATAACGACGTGCTGCTTCTGGTAATTCTTCATACTTGCGGATACCGGAAATATCTGTTTTCCAGCCTGGGAATGTTTCGTATACTGGTTCGCATTCAGCTAATACATCTAAGCTAGCAGGGAAGCCTTGTACAGGCTCACCATTGCGTGTGTAACCTACGCAGATTTTCACTTCATCTAAGCCATCCAAGATATCTAGACGAGTAATCGCCAAATAATCCAAGCTATTCAATGCTGCGCCATAGGATACTACGGACAAGTCCAACCAACCGCAACGACGGGAACGGCCTGTAACTGTACCGAACTCATGACCTGTTTGACGAAGGTATTCACCAGTTTCATCTAATAATTCAGATGGGAATGGACCTTCACCAACACGAGTAGAGTACGCTTTTACTACACCAAAGATATTTTTTAAGTAGTTAGGACCTACACCAGCGCCCACAGACGCACCACCTGCCACTGGATGAGAGCTAGTTACGAATGGATATGTACCATGATCAAGGTCAAGCATTGTGGCTTGCGCGCCTTCAAACAATACTTTTTTACCAGATTTGATAGCATCGATAACGGCAAAGTTTGTATCTTTTACAAATGGACGCAATTGTTCCGCATAGCCCAAATAATCTTTTAAAATTTCTTCAAAGTTAACTGGCTCAAATCCATATACGGCAGTTAACATTTTATTTTTCAATTCTACATTGAATTTAAGTTTCTTCTCAAATACAACTGGATCCATTAAATCACAAATACGGATACCAATACGGTTTACTTTATCTGCATAGCATGGACCGATACCATTTTTTGTAGTACCGATTTTAGCATCACCTTTCACAGATTCTTCCGCTTCATCTAAGCGATTATGATACGGTAAAATCACGTGCGCACGATCAGAAATATATAAGGATTTTGCACTTTTACCTTCTTTTTCAAGGTTTGCAATTTCTTCCAACAATACCTTAGGGTCCACAACGACACCAGTACCAATGATATTCATTTTATCATCGTAAAGAATACCGCTAGGCAATAAACGCAATGCAAAAGATTTACCGTCTACGACTACAGTATGACCTGCATTATTACCACCTTGGCTACGTACTACCACATCAGCCCGTTCAGATAAATAATCAACGATTTTACCTTTCCCTTCATCGCCCCATTGTGTGCCAATTACCATACTTGTTGCTACATTGGTTCCCATATGAATTGCCTCCATTACACCATAGAACTTTCTATCGCAACGACCACATTAAGTCATCGCTCTGAAAGTTCTTCCATTATTAGTATTACCTTCGTAAATAGGCGTCTAACGTACACTATTTACACTCTATTATAGCATAGATTGAAAACATTGGGGTAGAGATTCCCCAAATTCCCATATCTTTATGATGGACCCAACCACTTTATAAATTCTTCTGGAATAGAAGATAGAAATCGACTTGGTTGTTGAAAGTATCCTTTTCCATTAACCCTTGCATAGGTTATGGTCAAGTGTTTCTTAGCACGAGTTAACGCCACATAGAAAATACGTTTTTCTTCTTCTAATTTACCATCTTTAACAGCAAAATAGAAAGGAAGTCCCCCATCATGTGCACTAGCAATAAAGACATGTTCAAATTCACTACCTTTGGCTTGATGCACTGTAATGATGGGGATACGGCTGTCTCCTTTTCGTCGGAACATGCCCTCTCCCGAGTGAAGAGCAGACATTTCTAATATCTCTTTCACTCCATCACGGCCTACATAATGTGGATGTTCTCCTTCTAACTCTTTCATGATACGATATAATTCACGAATACTAGTTAACCTACGTTCCCCAGTAGGATCTTCTTTTACCTTCTTTTGATAATGTTCTACTACCCCCATATCTTTCATAATATAGGTAAGAATTTCTGTAGGCTTGCTCGTAGTCCACTTACTTCGTAAAGCATCCATAGAGGCTGCAATATTGGCAAATGTATCTCTATATTTATTGACAAATGCCATGCGCTGTGCTTTCGTAGGAATAATATTTTCTTTCATAGCATACACCAATAATTTGCCTGTTGCTATAATATCATCCATTGCATTATGAGTGGACTGATAATCAATCGGGAAGTATCCACTTAAAAACTCTAGCTTATGATTCGGCAAATTTGGATAAAACCGACGATATATGTCTAGGGTATCATAGATGGCCTGTATTCTTGGCATCCGTACTCCGTGACGACTGCACTCTTGTTCTAATATACCCATATCATACTGTACATTATGGCCTACAATCATAGACCCATCAGCAAATCGTCGGAATGCTTCTAAGACAGCTCCTGCATCGCCCCCAACCTTTTGCAAATAGGCATCGCTAAACCCATGGACTAATTCTGAATCCCTAACAGACACACCAGGATTGATAAATTGTTCAAAGGTGTCAATGGTATTGCCTTCTTCATCAATGCGAATAGCTGCCATCTGCACAATGCGGTCTTCCATGATGTTTACACCTGTCGTTTCCACATCAAATACAACGATATCTTTGGTGATGAGCCCTTTTTCTAATTGTTCATAAGGCTCTCGTGTAAAGATTTTCGTACTCATAAAATCAGTGAGACGTAACCCCGTTTTTCTCACTGCTGTGCTTTCTAATTCCTCCATCCGTTTATCACCAACCCCTTTGACAAAGGTGCGAATGATTCGTTTTGTACTCATTAAATCCCAAGGGTTCACTAAGCATTTAAAAAATGCCAACACATCCTTGATTTCCAAACGCCGGAAAAATTTTAATTCATCTGCCAAAATAAACTTCAATTGTTTCTCTTCTGGCAAGGATCGATTACATCGTTTGAAATGCTCACTCAATTGTATAGCCTGCTTATTGGTACGCACCAAAATGCCTACAGGGGGCATCTCTTCGCCCGTTCTCAACTGTTGAATCGATTGAAATATATATCTAGCCTCATCCTGAGCATCTGCAGCAGCATATATGGAAATAGGCTCACCTTGCTGTGTGGCTATCACTTTCGGTTCTTTTTGATACAACTGTCGCACCCGTTGAGGGAACATATCTTTCAGCATGGAAAAAGCTCCCTTAAACAACATCTGATTAGACCGATAGTTTGTATCAAACACCAATTCTATGGGGTTATACTCTCTGCGATACCGATCGATTAAGGTAATCGGATTAGACCCACGCCACTCATAAATGGTTTGAAAGTAATCCCCACAAAGCAAAATATGGTTCCCCTTCCACATGATATTCATCACTTCATATTCTAACTCGCTAGTGTCTTGCATTTCATCCACTGCAATATAGGAATAGCGCTGGCGCCAACGATTAGCCACTTCGGGACGCTGAAAGATTTGATGTACCCTTGTAATCAAATCAGCAAAATCTAACCCATTCAACGAACGCAATCGCCATTCGTATTCCATCAGTACTTGCATACCTTTTACGGCTAAAAATGCAGCCGTATCCTCTGACATGATGCTATACCAAACAGACTCTTCCTGTTGCATACGCTTAATTGTCCGTGCATAATCCTCTTCTATACTAGAAGAATAATATTGATACTTCGTTCGATGCTCTTTCACTGCACTGATAACCTGACGAATCGTATTTGCATGTATTTTAGGTGCCATAACACCTGGTTCTTCACTATAGGCTTTCACAAGATTCGGCAAACATTCACTCAACAATTCCTCTACATCTTCTTCGTCAAAGATGAGAAATTCTTTAAATAGATCTTCTTGTAATTTTGCCTCTTCTTGCAAAATGGTATAACAAAAGCTGTGAAATGTAGATACTTTCACAGCTTGCGCCTCTTGTCCTACAATGGCAATCATGCGTTCTTTCATTTCACGACAAGCCTTGTTCGTAAATGTAAGACACAAGATTTCTTCACCAGTGGCACGTCCCGTTTCCAAGATATGTGCCACTCGATAGGACAATGTATTTGTTTTTCCCGTTCCTGCAGAAGCTAACAATACAATATTTCTATCTAATTCCTGTACAACTTGTTGTTGAATGTCATTAAGTACCACAGTATTTGATTGCATAGTTGCTCCTTATTTTACCAATGAAAGTACGCTAAGCCTAGCACTGGTATAGGCCCTAACACGGCTGTTAGTGCCCACAACATAATATTCATATCTAATGATACATGAAACACTTCTGTGATAACAGCGTAGCTTATGATGCCTAAAAAGACATTTGTCGCCACTCTTTTGATGGTGAACCAAGCTACTTTGATAATCACCCAAGCTACAACAATAGCTACTATAGCTTGTAATATGTAATCCATCATTACCTCATTTCTTGACGATGTAATACAGCACCGCTCAAGGTCACTTCATCAGCGTATTCAATATCCCCGCCTACGGGAATACCACGGGCAATACGAGTGACCTTAATCCCCGTAGGTTGCAATAATCGAGCAATGTATAGGGCCGTTGCTTCCCCTTCTACATCTGGGTCCGTGGCGATGATGACCTCTTGCACTGTATTATCTTGAAGTCGCAACATGAGCTCTTTCAAGCGGATATCTTCTACGCCAACCCCATCAATAGGGGACAAAGCCCCTTCCAATACATGGTATAGCCCTTTATAGTCACCACTGCGTTCGATGGCGATGACATCGCGGGATGTTTCCACCACGCAAATCATAGACCGATCCCGTTTAGAACTAGCACAAAACTCACAAGGATCTTGCGCCGATAAATTAAAACATTGGGAACATCTATGGGTCGCTTCTTTCGCTGCAATGATGGTTTCTACCAAGCGTTGTACATCCTCTGCATCAGCCTCAATTAAATGGTATGCTAATCGTCTAGCCGATTTAGCCCCCACCCCTGGAAGGCGACGCAACTCTTCTACTAATCGTTCTAAAGGATTTGTCATATTAGAACATACCTGGCATTCCAGGAAGTTTCAAGTTTCCTGTGACAGCACCTAATTTTTTCTCTGCCACTTCTTTTGCTTTACGGTTTGCTTCATTCACAGCTGCTAAGATTAAATCTTCCAATGCTTCCACATCTTCTGGATCCACTGCCGCAGGAGCAATTTTAATGGACAACACTTCTTGCTCTCCATTCATAGTAACGGATACAGCACCACCACCGATAGATGCTTCCACCACGGTATTTTTAATTTCTTCTTGTGCTTTTTCCATATCCTTTTGCATTTTTTGAACTTTTTTCAACATACCTTGCATATTACCGCCACCAAACATAGTGAACCTCCTTCATTACTTAGACGTATCGTCTACTTCTTTCACATAAATATCATACCCATTAGCCTCCATATGTTGTAAAGCATCATAGAGTAGAGTTTCTTGTTTTTCTTCATCACTGGCCTCTGCTGAGGACCACTTCGGCAACTTCCGTATCTCGTCTATACCTTCTTCTGAAAGCATGCCATTCCCTGTTTCTTGATAGTAGGGATTTAATACTTTCTCTGGATTCTCATAGACTGTGAGAAAGTCATCAATGATGCCATCTACATTGGTCGGATCACTACCAGCACCTACCTTTGCAGTGGTGTTTGTTCCTATATAGGTAGGTTTACCATCATCAGGCCTCGACGTTTCTACAGATACAGTTGGCATCTCCTCATCAGCTGTCACCAGGGGCGTTACTTGCGCCGCAACAATTGGTTGTCCTATCCCTTCAGTTTCTTTAGGAGCTTCCACCACAGGTATCGGCTCTGTTACCATCGGTTGTACCTGCGACTGCACGCCTTGCTGTGAAGTCTCTCCAAAGGATTTCGCTGCCTCTAAGTACACCTGCAGTTTAGGATCCTTCTTATCCATGGCTTTCACCACAATCGGTCGTCCTATTACTTGTTGGAACGCTTTCTTTCCACATTCTACATGTTGCTGCTGTACCAGAATAGGTCCCGCAATAGGCGTAGGGAATACCAATATGGCTCGCTCTTGATCTAAGTACACCAAGGTCCCTTGCTGATAGATCGTATTGAGCAATCCATAGTTCTTGCCTCTCAACCATTTTATCACGTTTGCTAAAATCGTGCTATATTCATGAGGACTGACCATACCCTGTCCTACAGTTAGCTCTTGCGCCGTGTCAAATGTCGCCGTTTTAGGTGTTACCGCTGGAGATGCTTTCTTCGGTAATGGTGGTGGCAAGGAGCTTTTTATAGTAGAAGCCATACCTGCCCCTTTAGCTCTTGTTGTTCCCCTTCCATTCGCTATACCCAGTGGTGGCAGTGCTGTTCTCCTCACAGTCCCTGAAGGTGGCACTGGAGGCGAAAATTCATCATCCTCAAGAGGCGGTGGTACATCTTCCATAATACCTTCGTACATGTCGTGTTCTGGTATCTGTGGCATCTCCGCCTTTACTGTATGTATCATTGCATTATGAGCTACACCGCTGCCAATACTAGCTGCACTATCTGCCGAACCGCTCATAGTTATTGCTGGACGTTGTTCCTCCCATTCATTCAGCTTCTGGAGCAAGGTATCTTCTTGACGATTCACAAATTGTTCCATCGTCGTCATGCGTCCCTCTAAGGTTTGATAGGTCCCCCCGCCTAATTGTAATAGTGAAAGTAATCCCATTTCCACAATCACTCGCGGATTATCTACTTGCTTTGCGTTATTTTGTACCGTTTGTAATACATTGATATAGCGCCCGATTTCCTCCATAGATAACTCATTTGTCTGTCCTAATAAGCGTTCTCTATGCGTATCATAAGCCAATAATTCTTCTGCATCTGGCAATACTTTTGCTATAATCATAGCCCGCAAATGTTCTACTAAAGCCGTTACAATTTGACGAGCATCACGCCCCATTTGTAGCGCTTCATCTACAGCTTGCAATAAAGCCGCTCCATTACCGGATTTCAATATATCTACCATAGTTAGCACCCAGGATTTGCTCACTAAACCAATCATAGTCTCTACTAAAGGTGCTGTAATCATGTCCGAAGTCATACCGGAACATTGATCCAGAATACTCAAGGCATCCCGTAAACCACCATCTGCATGGACTGCAATCACTTGTGCCGCCGCAGGGTCAAGAGAGATATTGCTCTCCTTCGCCACATGTAATAAGTGGGCTGTAATATCTTTTGCGGTGATACGGCGGAATGTATAGCGCTGACAACGAGATAAAATCGTAACCGGCAATTTTTCTGATTCTGTAGTGGCAAAAATGAACATCACATGACTTGGCGGTTCCTCGATGGTTTTTAACAAGGCATTCCAAGCTTCATTGGTGAGCATGTGGGCTTCATCGATGATGAACACTTTTTTATAACCTACCACAGGCAAAAAGTTCACCTGTTCACGCAAGGCACGCACTTCATCAATGCCACGATTGGAAGCCGCATCAATTTCTATCACATCCAAGGCCTGCCCTTGTAGCATTTGCTGACAGGATTCACACACACCGCACGGCGTGTCTGTTGGTCCTTGCTCACAGTTAATAGCACGAGCAAATATCTTTGCCATACTCGTTTTGCCGGTACCTCTAGGACCAGCAAATAAATAGGCATGGGCCACTTTATCTTCCCGAATAGCTCGTTGTAATGTATCCGACACATGATGTTGACCCACAACATCGGTAAACTGTTTCGGTCTCCATCGTCTATATAATGCTAAATAACTCATAGCCCCTCCTTTCCCTTAAGATATGAAAAAAAGCAGCTAAGCTAGCTGCTTTACCATAGCACTCGAATCTGACAGCCCTATAGGTTTCCTCGTGGCACAAGAGAGTAACCGCTTAATGCTGCTCCAATCAAGGCCTGACATGGTTCACAGGCTCTCCTTGCACAAGCCCCATAGAACTGTCATATTCCAATGTTATCACCCTATTATTATACATGTTTTTTTATCCCTATTCAAGACTTTGCACCCCTTTCTATCACAAAATGTGCTATACTTTAGGTATCCTCTTTGATAGAAAGGAGGTGAGTTTATGTGCGAGGCTCTAACTTCATTATTATCTGGTCACTTTCTGACCCCTATTCTACAAGGATTGATTGTTAATTTTTTGACATATGCAATTCTGCAATATTACAAGAATAGAAAATAGAAAGAAAAAAGGACGGTGGCCGCCGTCCTTTTTTGAGTTTATGAAAGAATGCTCTAACTTCTTATATCTTTCTACTCCAAGTATACACCATTCTATCCTAAAATACAATGGTATTACTCTCTGCAGCAGATTATAATCCAAAGCGAGCCATAATGGTATCTACATGACGTAATAATGGTGTTGGATCAAAGCAAGCATCAATTTCTTCTGCACTTAGGTATTTTGCAATCTCTGGATCAGATTTTAATCCTGTAGCGAAGTCTTTACCTTCTAACCAACGAGCCATAGCATGACGTTGTACCCAACGGTACGCTTCATCACGAACAGCACCCTTATCCACTAAATGGGTTAAAATTGTTTGGCTAAATACAAGGCCACCTGTTAAGTTCAAGTTTTTCATCATATTTTCAGGATATACCAATAATTTATCCACCGTACGTGTGGCTAAATGAATCATGTAATCCAATGTGATGGTTGCATCTGGTAAAATCACCCGTTCTACAGAGCTATGAGAAATATCTCGTTCATGCCATAAGGCTTGATCTTCAAAGGCTGCTTGTGCATGACCACGCAATACACGTGCTAGGCCACAGATTCTTTCACAAGTAATAGGGTTCCGTTTATGTGGCATCGCCGAGGAACCTTTTTGTTTCGGGCTGAAATATTCTTCCGCTTCACGCACTTCGGTCCGTTGTAAATGACGAATTTCCAAAGCAATACGGTCCAATGTTCCACCAATAACAGCAATCATGGACAACAATTCTGCATGACGGTCACGAGATACCACTTGTGTTGCTACTTTCACAGGTTCTAAGCCCAACTTTTCACATACATATTGTTCCACAAATGGATCGATATTGGAATATGTTCCTACAGCACCAGACAATTTACCTACTGCTACAGATTGGCGAGCCTGTTCTAAACGAGCAATATCACGATCAATTTCGGACATCCAGTTCACTAACTTCACCCCAAATGTGATAGGCTCCCCATGAATACCATGCGTACGGCCAATCATCGGCGTATATTTGAACTCTACCGCACGACGAGCCAAGACGTCACGGAAATTGCGCAAGCCTTTTAACAATAAATCACAAGCTTGTTTCATCATGTATCCTAAGGCAGTATCTTTTACATCTGTGGACGTTAAGCCAAGATGAATATATTTGGCAAACTCAGGCCCTACGTATTCACCGACAGCAGTGACAAAGGAAATGATGTCATGATTCGTTTCACGTTCGATTTCACGAATACGTTCCACCTCAAAATTTCCTTTTTCACGAATCGCTACCGCCGCTTCCTTCGGGATAATTCCCAACTCAGCTTGCGCCTCAGATGCTAATATTTCTACTAATAACATCGTATCGAACTCATTGCGTTCGCTCCAAATATGTCCCATCTCTTCACGAGTGTAGCGATTGATCATAACCTGACTCCTTTATTAAACCTATCCCCATAGGGAAACTACTAGTGTTCATAGTGAAAGCAAAACCTACTACTAGATGTCACCTATTACCCTATCATTATACAAAAATCAGGGGCAACTGTCAGCTATTAGTTGACAGTTCAACAACTATTAAGTGGTTGTCAACTAATGGTTTACAACTACTCCTTATAGAAATCTCCTTATCAACTCTCTAACTATATCAAACCAGCATATTGCAAGAACAGCCACGTCGTTTCTAAAAACTTTCACGAAGAGCCGTTGTTAGAAGCGATGTAGCTGTTCTATATATGCATTTAAATTGGTAACCCCATTTTTGATTCTATACTATATTTTTTGGCAGCAAAAGCCACCTTCTAAGGTATATTTTTTATGCGTATCTTGTACTGATCATTTCTATGATGTAAGTACTTTATAGAATAATCTTACCTTTATATGTTGCTAATGACTGGTTGAACTGTCAACTGTTAGTTGACAACTCACTTACGCATATTACCGATGCCCGCTGGGATAGCTCCTATCAAGCAAATTACTGCAAATACAACTAATGCGACGGTGCTATTGTATTCTAGCATTTGGAGTGTGGACATCCCTTCTATGGTATAAGCTAAAATGACTCCAATCAAAGCCATGCTCATGGTTTGCCCCAAGAGACGTACTGTTGAAATCGTAGATGACGCAAAGCTGATATATGTTTTTGGTACAGAACTCATAATCAAATTATTATTCGGCGGTGCAAAACTGCTAACCCCTATACCAACAATGGCTAAGCTACTCATAATAATTGGCAGACTTTCAGTGAAAGTACCATAGGCCATAGCTAGTAAACCTACACCAATGAGCACCATCCCCCATCGAGCAAATTGAGATGGATTGTGTCGATCCGATAAGGCCCCCATTCGTGGCGCCAAGAAGACCATAATTCCCGTTTGTATGCACAAAATTAATCCAGTCATTCGAGAATCAAATCCCATACTCATTTGTAAAAATAAAGATAATACGAATCCTACGCCAAAGGTGGCACTAAAATTCATCATCGCAGCTACGCTAGACATAGTAAATCCTAGATTTGACACAAATATCTTAACTGGAATGAGCGGATCTTTACTATGCCATTCTACATATCCTAAAGCACCTAATGCGATGAGTCCTACTATAAAAGCATATGCACTCCACCAAAAGCGAACCCATTCGGTAATACCAATCATCACTGCACCGATACCAAAGGCATATAAAAGCAAACTTCTTATGGAAATACTACTATCCGGTGTATGTATCCATTCTTTATGCAAAGAGCGAAAAGCCATCATGTTTGCCACAACTCCTAATAAAGCAGTAAACACAAAAATACTACGCCAACCATAATAATAATTTAGAAATCCACCTAAGGCAGGTCCTAAGGATAGCCCTAAGTATACCATGCCTCCAATCATACCAAACGCATATCCCCTCCGCTCTACTGGTACGGACAAGGTTAATATAGACATAGATGTAGTATACACAATCCCTAAGGCAACCCCTTGCAAGGCACGATAGAACATTAACATTTCTACCGACCCCACAAAGCACATACATGCAGATATAATCGTAAATACAACACTACCTATATAAAACAACTTGCGTTTCCCATAGATATCCGCTAACTTACCAGCAGGAATTACCGCCACAGTACAACACAGCAAAAAGGCTTCCACTACCCATGCCATATCATTTGTAGTAGCTCCAAACTCTTGCATCATATCTGGGAAGGACATAGTCAGCGAACTCGATGCAAAAGGATTCAAAAACGCGGCTATCATCATCGTATATAAAACAGATTTCATGCAAATTTCACTCCTTGTTTCAATATACTCTCATTATAGCAATACAAATGAGAGGATAGATTTCTTTCATTCGCTCTACATAGGTTTTTTGCTATTTTATTTCCTCACAAATATGTTACACTAACCCTTTACTCCCTTCATAAGGATGCAGAATAAGATGTCCCTTGGAGTATTCTCCCACATAGATATCTCTAATGGAATATCCTTGGTCTCGCACTTCTTCTTCCAACCAAGCCATATCTTTATCGGCTAGCTCTAGAATATCTGGATCTACTACGCCATCTACAATCACAGGGTAACGAATTAAATCGTCACCATTCATGACTAACGTTAATTGACCATTCTGTTCTAACACTGCACGACGCACATCACTAACGAGGGTCACCCCTGCACTACGAAGTTTCAACTGCAAATCACTGCCACGAAGACCACGCTTTAAACATTCACCCACACGAATCCGTCCCCGATCAATAACAATACTTGGGCGTCCATCAATGAGGGTTTTAATCCATCTTACATGTGCACTAAGAAAGCGCAACCCCATCACCACGATAGTCCAAGCAATCAAGACTAGGAAAAATTGCAAGATGCCGATGCTTTCACTGTAGATAACGGCACCAATGATACCACCTAGCACATAGTTTTGTACTTGATCTAATGCCGAGTTCGGTGCTAAATTTCCTTTACCCATCAAGTTCATCTGCAAAATGAGAGCTAGGATACCAAGGGTTAGCTTGATAAATACTAATGTATATCCTGATAACATATTATCGCCCGTCCTTCTTCACATCTATCACCTTAGGATTGCCGTTAATCATCTCCACTGGTCGCAAAGAATAGCCATCCTTATTCATGGTGAAAGTCACCTCAAAATAGGCTTCCTCGATATTAACAATCATACGATCCTGTACCCGCAATGTGTTAACACGAATCTTATCTTTGGGCACATCTGCACGTTCACTTAAACTATTCAAGAATTGCACCATGTAGTTCGATTCTTCTGCACTATCTATGTCTCGAGTGTAATCATTGACTTGTATGCCCAACAAAAACACAAGCCCTAATACAATGATAATTCCCAAGTCACGGAACTTAGTATCAAATCGACTGTACATAGCTTTCACCCCCACAACTAGTAATGCAACTAGTAATATAGATGTCACTATATATTGTAAAAGTGAGCGAAACTCTCCTCGTTCCACCACATAGGCATAGGTATAAAATTCCACAATTACCTCACTGTTCTTACTTTAATGCCTCATTATAATTAGTTGGCCATATGTACCACACGTTGTGGATATGGAATATCGATGCCCTCTGCATCAAAGCGATCTTTCACATCGGACATAACACCATAATAAACTTCTCTAAAATCACTAGCATTAATTAAAGGATATGCCACAATATTCACAGAACTATCGCCAAATTCTTTGATACCGATTTCTAAAGTATCCATATTATGAACCTTGCCTGTACTCACAAAAATTTCTTTGATAATCTCAATGGCACGATGATGGTCCGCATTATAGTTAATACCAAACACAAATGTAATATACCGTGTTGTTTCATAGTTACTATTCATCAAGTTATTGGACGTGATAGCCGAATTCGGAATGAAGACAATACGATTTTCTTTCGTCGCAATAGCGGTGTTAATGAGATGAATGGCTTTCACAGACCCTTCCACACCATTCACAGAAATCCAATCCCCAGCTTTAAACGGTTTGAAAGCCAAAATAATTAACCCTGACGCTAAGTTAGACATATTATTTTGTAAGGCTAAACCAATGGCAATACCAAAGGCTCCAAAAGCTGCCAAGAAGTTATTTGTTGGAAATCCTACTAAGGACAACGCGGATAGCACGACTACGGACAAAATAGTGTAATAAATAATTTGAGACGCAAAGCTGCGCACTGTTTGATCATAACCGGTGCGACTCATCAATTGTACTGATACACGTCTTACAAATAGAGCGAAATAACGACCTACAATCAACACGATGATAGCCAAAATGATGCTTGGTAAATATTCAATCACTAAGGCTTGCATATGACCCACAAACGTAATGCTTTCCTCTACATGCTCCGCCACCTTCTCAGCACCTACCGCTGTGGCTGTGGAAACTTTTTCTTCTGCTAATAACATACATGATTCCTTTCCTATAACTAACTTGCAGTATATACTAGCTAGCCCACATACAATTACATTCTATGATAGCTATAAAACTAAACTTGTAAATATATCATCTTTAAGTATACGAAAAAAAGTTTCTTTGTCAAATATCATATCCGGTCCTATACGGATAGATCTCCATTTAGTATAGAACCTTACTTACTGTCCCCCAAATATATTATAGAACAAAAATATAGGCTCTTTGTCAAATGTGGGGGCTGCTCATATAAAAAGTTCTTAGCGCTAGCTATCTAAATAGCTAGTGCTATTCTTTTGGCTTAATAGAAGTATACGAGCTCTGAAACGATCAAAATTACGCAACCCATAACTTATTCTCTTTAATACTTTAATGTTATTATTACATCCTTCGGTAAACCCATTGGAGTATGGTAATACAAAGGCATTAACAATTTGAGGGAACCAACTAACAAAGGAAGTTTTAAAATTACTAAACTCCGGTAAATGACAGCTTTCTACTGCGTTTAACCATAATTGTAGGTACCTTTCTATGTTAGGTATGCTGTATGTCTTAAATATCCTCCTAAAGGCTAATCTAAGCCCATATGTACGTCGTAGGTCATCGGATATACGCAATATTTCTAACAGCTTTATGCGCTCGCTTTCAGTTAATTTGGCAGGGTTCTTCATAAGAATCCTTCGGTTATATTTGAGCATTCTAGAGTGTGCTACTAACCTCTTTTGCTCACGCTTTCGTACACGCTCTAGAGCCCAATCCACCAAGCGACACACATGATAGCGATCTGCCACAATATGCGCATGAGGGAACATAGTTTGCATCACTAATTTAAATAGTGGAGACATATCCATAACGATGTATTTAACCTGTTCTCTAGCTTCTTTAGAAAATGTTTTGAAGTATTGAATAAGAGCTCGTGTATCCCGTTTTGGCAAAATATCTACGATAGAATGATTGGTTAAATCGGTTATGATAACTTGGTACATTTGACCTTCAGCATTTCCTTTATATTCGTCGATACCTAGTACTGTAGGTAATTGTTTAGGCTTTGGAATAGCTAATTTAGAGCAATACCGAATAACTGTAGATACAGAGACATCACTTCGTTTAGCCATCTCGGTGAAGGATCCTTTTTCGCTTAATTGTCTAAATAGATACTCCATATTAGTTTTACTAAGTCGCAAATAGCGGCAAACATAGGGATTCTCTTCTATGAAAGTATGATTACATTTCTGGCACTTGTAACGTCTTTGTAAGTAAGTAGCAGTCACTACGTGATGCTGTGTAGCACCAAACTTAACATCTCTAGGGCGTTTACCCTTAGACTTTCTAGTACTTGCTTCACAATGCGGACATACTTGCTCAGTTACTGGCATCTCAAGCGTGAAATGAATAGAACCATCCTCATTTATTTTCGTAGATTTAATATGTTCCTCTTTAATTTTAAAGACAATTTCTGTATAATTGATGTTAGACATATATGACTCATCCTTTCTTAATGGTTTGCTTACTTTTATGATACGGTTTGAGTTTGTATATGTCTATTTTATTGCAAAAAAAGAATGTTGGCGACTACTCTTATATGAGTAGCCCCAACATTTATTATAGAGCCAAAATATAGGATAGCTGATATACCTATCAACTACCCTATATCCTAATTGTGTGTGAACTATATTTCTTATTTAACTAAGATGAATGTTACATTGATTGGACCATGAACACCAACGACACGAACTAATTCGATATCCGCAGTGTTAGATGGACCAGAGATGTGAACTACGTTGGTAGGGAACTTAGCTGGATCATTACGATAGATTTTCGCTAATTCTGCCATCGTTTGTGTCATACGTGGATGAATATTTTCAGTACGTAACACAGAAATGTGAGTCAATGGCAATAACCCTAGGGAACGACCAGATTCTTCTGTACTTGGTTGGATAACTGTGGCTGTTTCCGCAATACCCAAAATTGGGAATGTAATACCAATATTAGAATCTTTCGCTACATTGATATTTGCCTCACGACCTTTCGTAGCATCCCATTGATAGAATGTTGCTTGGTCTTCGCCCAATTGTTTGAAAGCAGCTTCTAAACCATAGTTTTCTACTTCTGCAGATTTAGGGTACACAACGCTGCCACCACCACGAGCCACGATTTCGTCCACTAATGTTTGAGCTAGTTGAGACTCTTCTACTTCGATAAGTTTAGTACCTAAGCGTTCTGCTTCTATTTTAAACATCTCTACTACTTGCTCATGGCTAAGTTCAGAATACATTGTCTCTTGAGGTCCTTTTGAAAAATCAAAAGGTGTTACAGATGTAGGAATTGAGTCACGGCCTAACGCACGAGATAGGCGACCTAAAAAGGCTTGTTTTTTTGCTTGATCCATTTTATTTCTCCTTTCTCTTTTGTGCTACGTGTTTTGCATATTCATCACGGAATTTACTCATTTTGAGCAAGCCCATGTCTTTTGCTTTCACCCAGCCACCAACTACTGGTAATACTTTTGTCCAGTCTGCCATATGACCATTATTACTCATTAATTTCATGCCGATTGCACCCATTTTAGTACCCATATCGAACAAGAAGGAGTTCGCAAATACACCTGCCACTGTGTGGAAGATGCTGCGTTCAATAGCTGGACGCATTTGTAATTTATCAGCAATGACTTGACGATGTTTCAATAGTAATTCATGCAATGGAATCTTAACTGGGCAGTGCTCCCAACATTCGCCGCACAATGTGGATGCGTAAGGAAGATCCCCAGCTTCTTCATAACCAACCAATAGTGGAGTTAATACAGCACCCATTGGACCTGGATAGATAGATCCATAACCATGACCTGTAATATGACGATATACAGGGCAAATGTTCATACATGCACCGCAACGGATACAACGTAACATTTCCACAAAATCGCCACCTAAAATGCCAGAACGGCGATTATCAATGATAATGATGTGTAATTCTTCTGGACCGTCTGCTTCTCCTTCACGAGCAGGACCTGTAATCATGGAGAAGTAGTTAGAAATCTTAGCACCTACAGAGGAACGGATTAACATTTCCATCATCACATCCAAAGATGCAAAGTCAGGTACCAAACGTTCCATACCCATCAATGCGATTTGCGTTTTAGGCATGGAGCTTGCCATACGACCATTACCTTCGTTAGATACGATAGTGATAGTACCAGTTTCAGCTACACCGAAGTTACAACCAGTGAAACCTACGTCAGCACGCAAGAAACGATCGCGAATATAGCGACGTACGAAACGAGTCATTTCTTCTGGATTTTCAGTACCTTCATAACCCAATTTTTTCGCAAATGTATCACGAATACGGTTACGTTCAAAGTGCAATGCAGGTACTACGATATGAGACGGAGGATCAAAGTCTGCTGTTTGAAGGATAAATTCTGCCAAGTCAGTTTCGTTTACTTCGATACCCGCTTTAATTAATTCGTGGTTTAATCCGATTTCTTCAGAAACCATGGTTTTAGATTTAACAACCATTTTTGCTTCTTTGGCACGAAGCACTTCCATACAGATTGCTGTTGCTTCTTTATCATCAGCTGCAAAGTGTACATGAGCACCAGCTTTTTCAGCATTTTCAGCAAATTGATTTAAATAGTAATCCAAATTAGCCAATACATGGTCACGCAAATCAGCAGATTCATTACGGAAGTCTTCCCATTCTGCTACTTGATCCACTAGAACTTTACGTTTTTCATAGAATACATCCTGTGCCGTATGAATGGCTTTTACTTTGAAGTCATTAGCAAGCACATCATTAACGCGTGTCTTAAACGGGCGTTTATCGTACATAATATTACTCATGGTGACTCCTCCTATCGACTATTCAACAATTCCGCAATATGCATTACACGGATATGGCGATCAATTTCGCCTTCTTTGTAAAGTCGATCTAGCATACCTTCAATATTCATCAAGCAAGCCATATCAGATCCTGCTACAATGTTAGCGCCAGAATCAGCAATATTCAATGCTTTTTCTTTTGTCATAGCAGCTGAAATTTCAGGATTTTTCACTGTGAAAGTACCACCAAAGCCACAGCAACGTTCAGCACGATACAATGGTAAGTATTCTAGACCTTGAATACCTGCTAACAGTTTCATAGGTTGTTCTTTGATTTCCATCAAGCGTGTTACGTGACAAGATTTATGGTATGTCACTTTATCATTAAAGCGCGCTCCCACATCAGTGACACCTAATACGTCAACGATAAATTGCGTGAACTCATAAATTTTAGAGCTCAATTTTTCAGCGCGTGCTAACCATTCTGGTTCATCTTTTAAAATATGATGATATTCATCGCGAATCGCAAATGCACAAGAACCAGACATGCTCACCACATAGTCAGCATTCTCGAATTGTTCAATTGTGTTCTTAATAGCGCCTTTGGCAGCATCATTGTAACCAGAGTTAACAAACATCTGACCACAGCACACTTGCTTTTTAGGAACTGTTAATTCACAGCCAAGGTTTTCAAGAACCTTTACACCTGCCATGCCTACATGAGGGTAGAACATATCAATCAAACATTGTTGAAATAAATGAATTTTCATTTTTTCACATCCTCAACTTTAAAGTAAACTACTATCACTTGATTGGCTAATTGCAACAATCGTTTCCATCTATGCACTATTTAGAATCGTATATTCTAAATAGTATTTTGATGATTTTATTATATAGTAATTTTTCTATAATTACAAAAGACTTGCAATATTAGCAAGAAGCCTATTTTATACCTTTTTGGTAGTCGTTATCAATCACCTCTATTGTGCCATAAATCACACCTCTTCCTAGTCTTATCAAGCCGTATAGCATCAAGGCTTTTATAATTTTTATGTATTTTAATACATATCAAATCTTCTATTAAAACACACATATCTTTTCAGTCTCTAATTCCTACTTAAAACTACTGCTATAACCAAAACTCATGAAAGAGATAACTATCACTGTATAATCCAACTTTTTCTACAGTAAATTCATTGATATATATCACTCTTTTTGCATGGAGTGAATCTTTCAAATATGGTATGATAGGCATAGCAAAACACAATTCACTTCTCTGTATTTGGAGGCATATTATGAACCGTATATCGACAGCAGTATTACTTACTATCGTGTCCGCATTGTTCGTACACGCTGAGGCCGTCAATTTGCTACCCTCATCGACAACACTGAGTCCTAGCACCTACACCTATTCACAGCCAAATAGTACCTCTACCTTTGATCGCGTACAAAAATATCGTTTTACCGATGTACCCACTAATTTTTGGGCCTATGAATCGATTACTCAAATGACAAAAGAAGGGCTTATGAGTGGCTATCGTAATGGCACATTTAAGCCGAATGAACCCCTATCTCGTGAAGAGGCGGCCTCCTTATTTAGCAATATGCTTGGTGACACTCCGTCCATCATGCTAGCCAGCTCTTTCTCGGACATCACCTCTGACCGTTGGTCTTCCTTGGCTATTGAAAGTGTAGCAAGGGCTAATATTATCAGCGGCTATGGAGATTCTACCTATCGTCCAGAACAATATATGTCTCGCCAAGAGTTTGCCGTTGTTGCCAATAAATTTTTACATTACCAAGGATACCACACGGAGGATCCAACAGCATTAGATAGCATTCACTTTAGCGATCAGAAGTTCATCGCCCCTTGGGCACAATCATCCGTTCGTGAATTGGCTTTCCTAGGATTTATTAACTATAGTACAACAGGTTTATTCAATCCTGAAAAGTATATAACTCGTGCTGAGGCTGCAGAAATTACCTATCGCTTACTCTTCTCTAAAGAAGCTACTGCCATTCAGCACACAATTCAGCAACAACAAATGGAAGAAACGGCACGGGCTCTGATCAAAAAAACATTTGGCGAGAATTACGATTTCCACAACCGTGGTGCTATGTTCTGGCGTGATGGGAAATTAGTCATTTCTTTCACATCACCGAAAGATGTAAAAGCCATCAGTGCAGAAACTGCCTACATTAAGGACAAACACTTCTTAGATAATCACATCATTACCACAGGTAGTTATAGCCTAGGTGACTTTGACAATTTACAAACCGATGCTGCTTACTTGTATCGTCAATTAGAACCGCAAGGGACCATCCTAGCTGTGATACCAACACCGAATGTAGATGGATTGATGATTACAGTAGATACACTAAAAGCCACTACTGTCACAGCATTTGTGAAAAAGTTTGGTAAAAAAATTCAGCTTAAAACTAATTCATAATTACTTACACAAAAAGAGGAAAGTTGATAGCCTTTGTTCAACTTTCCTCTTTTGTATGTAAATCTCGTTGTATGGCGATCCCCGCATCAAGACACTAGAATAGCTTAATTGTTGATATAGTTTAGGTGCTTACACTTCTTTTATATTCCTACATGTTAGCATCTATCTAACAAGTTACATCCTCCAACTCCAAGGTAAACACTTCTGTAGCAGGTCCCGTCATATACACGGTTCCATCCTCATCATAATCAATATGTAAAGTGCCAAGATATAACTCTACATCTACAGAACGTCCAGTAAGTCCTTTTTCATGAGCCATCACAGCACTAGAGCAAGAGCCTGTGCCACATGCTAAGGTCGCTCCTGCACCACGTTCCCACGTGCGGACTTTCACAGTGTTTTCATTCACCACTTGTACAAAGTTTACATTTGTTCCTTTCGGGAAGAGTGGATGTTTTTCAATTTTTGGGCCTAATACGGTAAGTGGCACTGTTGTTACATCCTCTACAAAGACTTCTGTATGTGGTACGCCTAACAAGACGGAACTCATCACATAGGATGTGCCATCTACATCAATGGTATAGTCTATAACTTTGTCTAATTCTACGTCCATAGGAATGTCCTTTGCCGAGAACGTTGGTTTCCCCATGTTAACTTTCACCAGTTTAGCCACTCCGTTTTCAGCAATAATCGTTGGCGTCATAATGCCAGCCAACGTTTCTACAGTAAACACTTCTTTATTGATGATGTTGCGGTCATAGGCATACTTCGCAAAGCAACGAATGCCATTGCCACACATTTCCGCTTCACTGCCATCAGAATTGATAATGCGCATGCGCACATCTGCCACCTCAGAAGGCATAACGATGACCAGACCATCTGCTCCGATACCCGTATGACGATCACATAGACGTTGCGCTAGGTCCGTTACATCAAATTGTAATGTACCATCATTAAAAAAAACAATAAAATCATTTCCTAAACCGTGCATTTTTGTTATTTTCATACGTATCTCCTCATTTATAGTATGTAATTCCTATCCGCACAGAGCGGATATTTAATTTATCGCAAAATATAGTCTTTACTTTTATACATTTTGATGAAATCTACCTTAGACTACTATAATTTATTTGTCATTTATATTACCATGAATATAAGAAAAATAATAGGTACGTTTTCCTAAGCAGTATTAGGTTAATCATATATTGGAGGTGATTTCACTATGCTTCCTGAAGAACGTTATTCTGCTATTTTACGACGGTTGAAACAAAATCGGGTGGTCACTGTACACGAATTGGTGACAGCCTTGTCTTCTTCAGCGCCAACAATACGCAGAGATTTAGCCTATCTCCACAACAAAGGTTTATTGCAAAAGGTCCATGGCGGTGCTGCGAGCCTCACCATCGACCATACCACAACGGATATAGATATGCTCCCTAAATCCGTTATGTATCGTGATGCGAAGGAATCCATTGCCTTAGCCGTTTCAGAATTAATTAGTCCTTCTGGTTTTATCTTCATTGATGCTGGCAGTACCACCGAAATGGTATTACATTATTTACAGCACACGAATGCAACCTTTGTGACTAATGGTATTCACCATGCTACCCATTTGGCATCACGCCATTTGAAAGTCATCCTACTAGGCGGCACCGTCAATCCCATCTCGTCTTCCATCGTTGGTAGCGTAGCCCTCAATCAATTGGATTCGTATAACTTTACTCAAGGGTTCTTTGGTGCCCATGGTATTAGTTTTAAATCTGGCTTTACTACAGAAGATCCTCTTGATGCCTCTGTAAAAGAAAAAGCATTGCAAAAATGCCACAATGCCTTCGTCTTAGCGGATCCATCTAAATTTGATCGTATTTCATCCGTTACCTTCGCCACCATTGATAAAGCATCTATTATTACTACGAAATTACCTAATGAATTATATCGGAACTATGCAAATATTCAAGAAGTTGATCATTATCGTTAATTATAAAAGCTGTCATCTCTAGACCTATGAGTCTAATAGTATGACAGCTTTTTTTCTATGGGATTCATTTCCTATGCAAATATTTCATATCCCTATGCATTAACTATAGCTTTGGATGTCCAGCTAAAAGTAAGACATAACTACCAATATTTTAAGGTATACATTCATTCTATCTTCAATCGAATGAAAATTATTTTATTCTTGATTTTTAATGTCGATTTGCTGTAATAGGAAAGGACTCAGAGCCGAAGCCATAAGTCCCTTACCTATAATTAGTATTATGTGAAATGCATAATGCATGATCACAACAAACCTAGCATATACTTTTATTATGTATATTGCTTTTCAAATATAGCATAACTAGATATTTGAAATCAAGTTTTAAAGTATTCATTTCGCAAATGCTAATAAATCCCTTAATATAAAGGATTCTCTGTCTCGTTAAAACGGTTGCTACCAGTGCTATACACCCATAGAATCTAGGTAATATGCAAAACAATTATCATCTTGATTTTACCTCGAGTAGAAACACCTTATCCCCCCTTCTAACTATAAGGGGCTGTAACAAAATAGTTCTAAAATACAATAGAGGAAAGTTGATGCACTTTAAATCAACTTTCCTCTATGTATTCTATATTATTTTTTTATTTCGTAGAATGAAGGAGCATCTTTCTCAAAGTACATCTTTCATTCACATATTATAATGTATACTCTGATTTTATTTTTTTATGGGCTGGATGTTTCCCCACTGCTTTCACGAGGCGTGGTCTCCAATGGAATGCTGCTTGGTACGCTGCATAGCCAAAGATGATCACCGCCAAGCCCCCTTGGATAGGAACTTCGCCACAGGCATAGATAGCATAGCTATCATAGGCAATGGCTACTGCACTCATCACATAGATGAGACGGCGCAATCCCATAGTAGCCCCCTCAATGGACAACATCTTATTCACTGCCACGCAGCACAGAATATAAGGGAATACATTAGTCACTACTGCTAGATTAACGAGCTGCGCAAACTGTTCATTCAAACTTTCATCGGTAGTCATCAACGCTAAGACAGCTTGCAATGCCAAGAGAATGAAAATACCGCGCACCGGAGAATCTACTCGATTCACACGAGCGAATACTTTTGGAAAGAATCCTGCTTCTGCACAGCTTTTAAACACACGGCTCAAAGTGAATTGCCATCCCATGATGGCTCCGAAGCATGACACCGCCATGAGTGCCATCACGATTTTACCTACTGTGCCATTGAACATATACGCAAAGACGAGACCGAAAGGCGCGGTGGAGTTCACTAACTCGATGTTAGGAATAATACCCGCCATAATATTCGTAGATACAATATAAACCACGGCTACTGCCAAAGTGCCAAAAAATGTCGCTATAGGTACATTCTTTTTAGGATTCTCAACGGCATCTGCATTGGCCGCCGCCGATTCAAAGCCTAAAAAGCCCCACAATGTGAGGGAAATGGACTGACTGACCGCATCAAATACGGGCAGTTCTTGTGGATTCCAAACAGATACAAACATGTCTGGATCGAACCAAAACCAACCAAACACGCCAATAAACAAGACTGGCAACATCGTTCCCCAAATGGTAATGTTACTAATGCGCCCTGTGCTCTTATTGCCTCGCACATTGACTAGGGCTGCCACCATGAGCAGCACGATAGTTGCTACACTCACTTCTAATGGTGAAAGCTGTACATCAAATAACACAGCCCCATACCCTACGATGGATATGGCGATGGCAACATTGGCAATGACCAAGGATACTGCATAGGAGTAGTTCGCCATAAAATGACCAGTCCTCCCGAAGGCATATTCTACATAGCCTCCTAAGCCACCAGCTTTCTTTGTAAATAAACCACATTGGGCAAAAATATAGGCTAAGGTCAAGGACCCTAGTACCGTAATAATCCATGATAGGATAGAAATGGTGCCTACCTGTGCTAATTGCGACGGTAGCATAATAATTCCAGCACCCAACATATTGGCTGCCACGATGGACGTCAGTTGGAATACAGACATTTTTTTAGCGGTGGTTTTCATGTATCAAGCCCCTCTCCATACATCGCTTGCAAACGTTGCAAGCATCCGTGTCATCAAAACCGCTAGCGCAACTAGTCCGTACGGAATGGGTTCGGATGTAGCTACGCAATTTCATTCATTTATCGCCTTATTGTAACACCTTTTACCCCTCATGGATAGATGTTTTTTTACAATTTTTCTAGGATTCCTATAACTTTCTACCATTTCTCTATCATCCTATGATATACTATAGAATATATACATTGTCCATGTGAAAAGAAAGGATGTCCTTATGCAAGATCAAATCATTCAACTCTTGGGGGATGTAAATGGGTTCCTATGGAACAATATCATCATTGCACTCCTCATCATCGCTGGCGTTTGGTTCACTGCAACTACTCGCTTTGTACAATTACGACAACTACCTGAAATGTTCCGCATCTTAAAATCTGGTGCTGGCGAAAAAAGTAAAGGAGACCATCACATTTCACCATTCCAAGCATTCTGTATCAGTGTTGCCTCTCATGTTGGGGTTGGTAATATCGCTGGTATCGCTATTGCTATCGCCTTAGGTGGTCCAGGTGCTATATTCTGGATGTGGTTCATCGCTCTACTCGGTGCGGCTACTAGTTTCATCGAAAATACATTAGGTCAAATCTACAAAGAGCGTTTACCTGACGGATCCTTCCGTGGCGGTCCATCCTATTACATCCGCCATGGCTTGAATAGCCCGTTCTTATCAGTCTTGTTTGCCATCTTAATCAGCGTTACTTACGGCTTAATCTATAACTCTGTACAGGCTAATACGATTGCTATTGCCGTACAACCTTGGAATATCGATGCTTCTACTACAGGCTTGATTGTAGCTGCTTTATCCGCCTTAGTTATCTTCGGTGGGGCTAAGCGTATTGCCCACACAGCAGAATTTTTAGTTCCTTTCATGGCAGGTTTATATTTCCTCATCGCCTTGTACATCGTGATTGCTAATATCACCGTATTACCAGCAGTTATTTCTGCTATCTTTACCAATGCTTTCACCATCGATTCTGCTACTGGCGGTTTCATCGGTGCTGCAGTTATGCAAGGAATTAAACGGGGCTTGTTCTCTAACGAAGCCGGTGAAGGTTCTGTACCAAATGCATCCGCCTCTGCCGATGTAAACCACCCTGTTAAACAAGGTCTCATCATGGCTCTCGGTGTATTTGTGGATACTATGCTTGTATGTACTGCATCTGCATTCATCGTCCTTGTATCTGGAGACTACGCGCATACTGATTTAACTGGTATCGCCTTGGTGCAACACAGTATCGGTCAACAACTAGGTTCTTGGGCTCCTGCCTTAATCGCTCTCTTCGTGTTCATGTTTGCGTATAGCTCCATTTTAGGCAACTATTTCTATGGGGAAGTCAATATTGCACATATGACAAAGAATAACAAGTTTGCTGTGAACCTTTTCCGCATCTGTGTCATTATTATGGTTTATGTAGGTTGTGTTTCTGAGTTAAACTTAGTTTGGAACTTGGCCGACTTATTCATGGCATTCCTAGTGCTTTGTAACATTACCTCCATTCTTCGACTTGGCAAACTGGTAACAATTGCACTGAAAGATTACTTTGAACAAAAATCTCGTGGTATTGAAGATCCAATCTTCGACCGTGCTATTTTACCAACTCAAAAAGGCATATCTTGGTGGCATAAAGGTCACGAAAACGAATAATAGCATACTGAAAGGGTCCCGAAGGGACCCTTTTTTTGTGCAAAAATAGAGGAACGTTGACACTATAGAATCAACGTTCCTCTGTTGTATATATGAGTTATTTTCTTATAACAAGAACTCTATACAGGTATAGCCCGCTCCAATCGGAAGGAATAGATGTATACCTCTTTCACAGGGTATGGTGTCAATCGTTCCAAGGCTTCTTTATAGAGCATGAGCTGAATGCGATAGCGTTCTACCAAGGCTTCTTCGTCTAGTCGGTCTGTTTTATAATCCACTAGGACCCAAGTGCCGTCTTCTAGGAATGCTGTATCGATGATCCCTTGTAGGAATAGTTCTTCTCCATCTAGCATATCTGGATACACTCGATTCGCTGGAAATAGCATGCTAAATGGTAGTTCTCGTTCCACTCGCTGTGCTGTTAGCAATCGTTGTCCTAGGTCAGACTGAAAGAAATCATAAATCCGTTTTTCACTGATGGCCTTCCGTTCTTCATCCGTCAAGTATCCTTGTAATGCTAGCGAATCCAAAGTTTCTCGCAAAGATGGTCGTGTGTAGTTTTCCAATGGCAACCACTGCATCACTTCATGCATGAGAGTACCCCAACGGGCACCACTGCGAATCGGCGTAGATTCATTCATGGAAGATAAGCCTACGTCGAAGGGTCCTAGGTCTACTATACTATCGCCTATTAACATACCTTCTACGGAACTATCTAAGTCCTTACTAGCGTCTACTACGAGTAGTTCAGACCCATCTGGTGTCCCAGATTCTCCTTCTATATTACTGTTATGTTGCTCTGTTCGATAGTCCGGCTCAATCATCTGTTTCGCCAATTCTTCCATCTCCACAAAGCGACGTTTGATTTCAGACACAGAAATTTTCCCTGCCCGCTCTGTAGAACTTTCATAAGGATACACAGAGGTCAATCGGTCCACCACGATAGGATCTAGTGGTGGCGCTTCCACTGGCAATTGGGCTCGTACTTGCTCCAGAATATCTACTTTTACGGACGGTGTTTCCTGTGAAACACTGTAATCATTTCCATCATGAACGTGGAAGGATACAGGACAATTTTTGTATGGTATATCTGGGAATTGCGGGCTTTCTACCTCCGCAAATTGACGTAACTGCGCGCCTCCTGCAACATGGCGAGCTAAACTTCGCAAAATCCAATCTAAATAGGAATTACACCCTAGAATCTGTTCTTTTGTGAAAGCACTTTCACCCCACTGCAAGACAGGGGCTACCCATTCGCCCATTTTCTTCGTCGCCGGTCGGTCCGTAGAGCCATTGATAGACCCCTTTCGATAGCCTGTGATATACAGCTTATCTTTAGGCCGAGTTAATGCTACATAGAGGATACGCTCCTCTTCGGCTTTCAAATTTTCTTCTAAGGCTTGGCGCACAAAAATCCATGGCACAGAGTTATACATCACACGCAAGTCTGGGAAATACCCTTTTAAGCCCACTCCATATTCCTTGTGCAATAGCAAGGATCGGTTCAAATCCATCTTGTTAAAGCCCTTTTGAGTACCCATAAGGAATACTACAGGGAATTCTAAGCCCTTACTTTTGTGGATGGTCATAATGCGCACCACATTGTCCGCTTCACTCACTGTTTTAGCGACACTGAGGTCTTCTCCAGATGCCTGTAAGCTTTCAATAAAGCGCAAGAACCGGAATAAGCCACGGTAATTGCCATTTTCATATTGTTTGGCGCGCTCATACAAGGCTAGCACATTGCCACGGCGCACCAAACCATTCGGCATAGCACTCACGTATTCCACCACATGCAAGGTGTCGTAGATGTGCCAAATTAAGTCCGTAATGCCTTGACGGCGAGACATAGTCCGCCAAGTATCCATAGAGTCCACAAAGCGAATCCAGCCTGCATTCTGGGATGTTTCTACAAATGAGCGCAATCCACTCCACAAGCTGTCCTCCCCTACGGATAGGCGAAGGCGCCCTAAATCGTTCGCATCCATCCCGATCAAAGGCGATTGCAAAACGATGGCCATGGGCAAGTCCTGTTCTGGATTATCGATAATTTGCAACAAGGACAGTACAAACTGCACTTCCATAGCACTGAAATAGCCGGATTTCTCTTCTGCATAGGCAGGGATGCCCTCTCGCCGTAGTAGGTCGATCATACGACTCGCGGACCCGGAGATAGACCGTTTCAAGAGCACAATGTCCCGCCATTCCATAGGACGGAAGGTGCCATCTTTATCTTGCACCATGGCCCCATTGTTCTTCAACTCTTGAATTTTACGGATGACAAAGAGCATTTCTTTTTCATCGTTCTCTAGGTCTTCTCCATCTTCTAGTTCTGTTTGAGCTTTATCCTCATCACAGCAGAGAACGTGTACTTCTACATCGCCACCTACCCATTCTGGTGGCGCCTCTTCTACGATACGACCTGTGTGGAGCGCCTCTGCCTCACCATAGGTAAGCCCCGCCCCTTCATCAGTCATAATTTGAGAGAAAATAAAGTTCGTCACATTTAGAATCGCCTCATGGGAACGGAAGTTTTGGGACAAATCGATGCGCCGTTCCACACCGTTCACATCGTGGTTAAAACGATGATACTTTTCCATAAATAGCTGCGGATCTGCCATGCGGAATCCATAAATCGACTGTTTTACATCGCCTACATAGAATCGATTGTCCCCACGAGATACTAAATTCACGATGGCCTCTTGGACGCCATTCGTATCTTGGTATTCATCGACCATCACTTCCTTGAAGGTCTCTTGTAACTCCAGCGCCACCTCAGATGGCTTGAGTTCTTCTGTAGATTCTGGGTCTACTAACAAGGCTAAGCATAGATGTTCCAAGTCGGAGAAATCGATCATACCCGCTTCTTGTTTTGCCCTCTGAAAGTCCTCATGGAATCGTTTCACCAACTCGATAATACCTCGTACCAACGGCACTAAGTACTCCATTTGCTCTCGCCAATCTGTTTCCGTAATAGCAAAGACACCTTTCGGCATGGCTTGCAGTATTTCTTTTCCTTCAGCCAAAATAGCTTTGATTTCGCTCAAGATAGCTGGGTCGCTTTCATTCATAGCCTTAGTGGCACGGAGTACGGGGAAACTAAATCCCCCAATACCGACTACACCCACATGCATAGCATCCCAGGTGTCTGCTTTTTGCATGGCTTGTAACAGCGTTTGCAATTCGCTGACCTTCTCCATCCATTTGTCGAACCCAGTACCTAACGTCGCCAACCGCTGTGCCTCTTCATAGCGCTCTAGAAGATACTCAATTTGTCGTTGTTGTTCTTTCCAAAATAATGTGCCCCAAGTAGTTTCTAACAAGGTTTGGTGTAAAGCACTTTCATAGGTAGTACAGACCTGATCTAACCAACGCATAGGCTGACTTTGCGCCAAGGCAAAGTTGTAAATTTGAAACACGGTCTCCCTCAAAACCTGGTCGGACCGTTCCGTGCTAAACATATCGCTCACATCGTAAATATTATACAAACCTTGTTCGTAGGCTTCTAACAAAATGGCATCTAGAACATCGTAGCGCATAAGCGCCAATTCCCCTTCATTACCGATGGTGAAAGACGGGTCTATATCTAGTTTATAAAAATAACTGCGGATGACCCATTGGCAAAAGGAGTGCAATGTGGAAATATGGGCGGACGGCAACATATTCAATTGTTCTTCTAAGTAGGCATCCCCTGTGGCTTGAAATTCTTCTGCTAGTTTCACCCCGATACGGGCTTTCATTTCCGCTGCTGCCGCCTTTGTGAAAGTCACCACCATCAGTTCTTGAATACTTAGTTCTCGCCGTTTCAGGCGTTGTATCATACGCTCTACGAGGACTGCCGTCTTACCGGATCCCGCCGCAGCAGACACCAAAATAGTTTGAGATGGTAACTGCCCTGGTCTAGGTGCATCAATAGCGCTCTGTTGCGCATCAGTCCATTTCATAGGTAGCCCCTCCTCTTTGTAATGCTTCCATCTTCTCCAATGCTTCCTCTTCGGTCATGGTCTTAATATAGCGATATCTGTTGCGTGTTCCATCAAAGCGACATAGGGCTTGGAACTCACAAAATTCACATGGTCGCCGTTTATCCTTTTGATAGGGACTAATAGGAAATTCTCCATCCATCATCTGTGTACCACTGTTGGAAATAATTTGTTTTGTGTATTCCTTCATAAGGCCAAATTGTTCCATCGTCTTCAAACTCTTGGATGTGCGACTATCTGGAGTGCCATCCTTTTTCAGAACAATCGGTACATAAGGGGAATTACTTTGGTAAGCCCTTGTCACATCTAAGGATTGTAACACGTCACCATCTACAAAATATCCACTGTTTTTCAATTGTTGGCCTTCCGATTTTTCTTCCTCTGCCCGTCTGTGATTCACGACTTCAGACAATTTCACTTGCGGATTCCGCACATACGTATAGAGAGCAGCCGCCGTACCAATTCTATCCTGTGTATTCTTTTCCAATGCCAATAGATAGGTCATTAACTGCAATTTCAAACCGTAGTAAATTTCATCGGCACGCACCGTAGTGCCCCCTGATTTATAGTCGATAACTGCCGCATAATGACCAAGAGGCCCTCGATATTCATCGACACGGTCAATTTGACCTCGCAGTACGATACTTTCACCGTAGTTCTTACCCAAGGGAATGCGTACTGGGTACCAACCAGATTCGCCCATGCCAAAACTTTGCTCTACTTCGGTAGTGGAAAACTCGCTTTTCTTAGACCAATCTACGAGACGTGCTACCGTAGCAGACAAGGTGGATGTTAATCGAGTATACAATTGCGCTTCGTAGGCGTCTCGATCCTCTGTGCCCATCACTGCATCGGCCGCTTCACGACATAAGGATTCTTGTTCTTCCTCTGTTACATCACGCCATTGTCGACCTTGTTGTAATAAATATTCCCCTAAATAACGCAATGTCTCGTGTAGAAAAGTACCGATTTCAGGGGATCCAAAGGATTTCACCTTCCGTGGGGCTAAGCGTAACGCATATTGGGCATAAAAACTGTATGGACAGCGATGGTATCGTTCTAATCGTGTGACGGAACCCGTTAAGGCATCGCTGCGTAGCAATAACCCTCGCACAATACTCTGCTCAATCCGTGGCACCGTATTGGAATCAAACATACCTCGTGTGGCGAAGAACACCTCACCTCTGTAGCCCGATTCCAATCCCCAATTATAAAGACTCCACCATGTAGAGGAGATAGGGTCTCCTTTCATAAGGGCGCTCATGCGACTAGAAAAGAGGCCTAAGCTCTGGGATGGTCGCCATAAGTAGTCCTGTTCTCGTCCTTCTGGCATAGATAGTGGCGCTTCTTCTATAGCTGTCACATACCCATATTGCTGTAAACGGCGCACCACCAAAGACGGTTCCATTTTAGACCCTTCTTCATCGGATGTGACATAGGACAGGTGCAATCCTTGGCTAGCACGGGTGCAGGCTAAGTAGAACAAGAAATTTTCATTGAACATTTGCCCTAAAGCGCCCGCCGCTAGTTGCACCCCTACCTTCGCCAAAGCAGTCCGCTCTTGGTCACGCAGAATGCCTTCGTCCCCCATTTTTCGAGGGAATACGCCCTCATTAAGGCCTAGCACATAGACTTCCTTCGCATCTGTCATATAACTGCGGTCGATGGTGGTAATGGTCACATGGTCCAACGATGGCGGTACCAAGGAGTAGGTCACTTCACCGAGTCCTTCTTCGATGATGAGTCCCATCTCTTCAGCGCTTAATTCCTCTGTGCCCGTTACAGATGCACACTCCTCTAACAATTGAATAGCATGTTTATATAACTGTACATGGCTAGCACTTTCTTGCACATCCCCACGGTCTTCTGCTTCGTCATACCACTGTTTCAATTGCTCTGGTATGTGCCAATCTTGTATCGTTTGGTATAGAAACTCACTCCATTCCTGACCCCTATGTGGCAATTTACAGAAGTCATAAATAGGTCGTAATACTTGATGCAACACGCGATTATGCAACTCTTGCATCACAGCCCGTCGCTCAATATCGTCCTCGCCACCATAAGTCCATGTATCTCGGAGCCACGCCGCCCCTTGAATGCCGTATTCTAAACAATAGTTTTCTAATCGGTCTACTTCTTCCCGTGTGAAAGGAGCAAAATCCGTTTTCAGCAAGCGGAACACCGCATCATGGTCAAAAAAGGTGCGATATACATGGAATAGACCTTGCAAAAACTCCGCCAAAGGATGGCTAGTCATCATCTTCCGTTGATCCGAGAAAAAAGGGATGCCATAATTCATACACGCTTTTTCCAGTACATCACCATAAGACTCCATGTCCCGCACTATAATGGTACAGTCTTTCCAGCGATGCCCCTCTTCTTGACGGTATGCCAATATCTTCCGACATACCGCATCGGCTTCCCGTTCTCGATTGTAGGCGCTCACCATGGTCAACGAATCTTCGGTGGTGTTTGGTTTCATAGGTGTTCTAAAAAACTGTGCATTCAACTGCTGTAACACAGGTGTCCCACGATAGACGGTGTTCATGTCATGCACCACTGCATCTGGATACCAAGCCATCATATCTCGGTACGTTTCCCACACACGGAAATACATAGACCCCTTTCGACTGTGCACCTCTTCCTCCAAGGATGGTAAGCTAATCGTCATATGGCAAGATTCACTGAGTGAAAACAACCGTTGAATCAGGCGATACTGCAAGGGCGTAAACCAATGGAATCCATCCACAAAAACATGACATTGTTGCATCAGTGGCGACTGCGGTAAGATTTCGATCAATGTTTCCATGGAATCTTGAACGCCTAGTGATTCTAATGCTGCGTCGTAGCGTTCTAACAACAAGGATAATTCTTGTAATTTCCTGCCCAACACCATGGAATCCACTTGTTCCACTGCGCCAGACAAGTCCTCTGGCGTCACTCCAAAGGCTTTACACTCCGTCAACAACCCTTGAATAACATCTCCAAAATGAGGTTGTTTCGCCGCTTGTTTAAACAAGTCCAATTCCCCTGCGGATTGCTTTAACAATACACGAAGGACTAGTTTTTTGCCAATCTCTGACAAACCGCCTTCTTTCACCTTGCCCAAGGATTGATACACTTGATAGGCTAACCGTGTCATACCCACTACGCGCACCGTAGTGAACCCTTTTTCTTGGCGGTACTCTGCTAACTTGCGCTCCATCATATACGTAGCTGGGTCTGGCACAAGAAGGATAATCTGGTGATCTGGATAGTCTTGTAAAATTCGTTCTATCTCTGCGAAACAAGCTGTGGTCTTTCCCGTACCCGCTCCGCCAATATATAACTGTGGTTGCATGTCCAACTCCTTTTCCTCTCAACACGTTGTATCTATCTCTATCCTATCATGTCTGGAGCACTTAGTAAAATTGCCAGGTCCCTCAAGAGATTGACCTGGCAATAGTATGTATGTAATTAACGGTACGCTACCCGTTTTGGTTGCATATCGTGAAAGTGCAAGCGCTCCTTCGCTGTGGCTTCCCAATCAGTGCCCGGTTTGCCATAGTTAGCATAAGGGTCAATGGACAAGCCCCCACGCGGCGTAAATTCGCCCCACACTTCAATATATTTAGGCTCCATCAATGCCACTAAATCTTTCATGATGATATTGATACAATCTTCATGAAAGTCTCCATGGTTGCGGAAACTAAATAAATATAATTTTAAGGATTTACTTTCCACCAGTTTTTCATCTGGCACATAGGAAATATAAATCGTTGCAAAGTCTGGTTGCCCCGTCATGGGACAAAGGCTCGTAAACTCTGGACAATTGAATTTCACAAAATAGTCATTCCCTGGATGTTTATTAGGAAATGCTTCTAGCACTTGTGGTGCATAATCTGTGGGATAGTCCGTATGGCTACCTAAAGCATGAACACCTTGTAATTCCGCTGCATTACGACCACTACTCACGAACTAAAACCTCCTTATTTTTATAAACTACTTTCTCCAATGCATTGATTAGGAAGTAGCTCACCACACCACACACGAACTGGCCTACTACAAGGGAGCTCACTAATACCCAGTACGGAACTGGCAAGAAATAGGACAACCAAATTGGTACAATCAAACCCGGTACAAAAGTAATGATAGGGATCAATACCCAGTTGCCTAAGCCTTGGCGCTTCGCAAGGACGATTAGACCTGTGGTCAATAAGCCTACGATAGCTCCACCGATAGCATCCACCATACCAAAACCGCCCATCACTGTATTACTTAAAAAGTTCGCAATAGTAAAGGCTGGAATAGTGAATGGGAAGATCGCTGACAATCCATAGAGCGCTGTAGCAATACGCACTTGATACTGACCAAAGGCAAAGCCTTGTGTACCGATCATAAGCGCCAAATACATAGCGATGGAAATGGCAGAAATCGTCAATCGTTGTGTGTTGTTAAATTGTTTCATTGTAACTCCTTAGTTTTGTTTACAGACAGGAGGATCTCGAACTGTCTATCTAATACCTACTACGACATACCTCGTAGTCACCTAGAACATTTCTAGGGTTTTGAAAAGCACCGGGTATTCCAATGTGCCAGTTTCTAAAGGTGCTGCTTGGGCATCAAGCTTAATCCCCATCAGATGCTCCCGGTCCAATCCTTCTGGTGGTTCTACACCAAAGTTATATGCAAAATCATAGCCCAACCGTGGGTAGTACACATTACTACCGTACACGAACAAGTAGGAATATCCCATCTTCCGAGCCAATCGTTGACCTGCTAATACAAGAGCACCACCGACACCATGTCCACGCATGGACTGTGCTACCGCTAGTAGTCCCAAGATAAGTACATCTTGATTACCTACTTTACCACGCAAAAACATACCATACCCTGCAATGGCATTGTCGATAACAGCCACTAAGGACAACTTAGGAATATACGCATCAGACTCGCGCAACAATTCCACTAGTTTATATTCTCGTCCTGTACTGCGATCTGCGTTGATATAGGCTTCTCGCACGAGAGCTGTGACCGTATAAAATTCACGCTTTTTCTCTTCTCGTATAATCATAGTTCCTCCGGTTCATGATGAAAGTACACCAAATGGATTGATACCCTTTAGTATACTGAATTTTTTCTTTTAATTCAAGCATATATATTTATTAACACTGAGTACACCTCAGCCAATGACACACCATACACCGTTGCAGTTTGACCCGATAAAGATAATGATATACTAAATTCCTTAGCAATATCATTTATGGCCCCCAAAAAGCATAGTGCTATACTAGATGAAAAAAATACAGCAATTCATAAAATAGCTATTGTATTTAAGCCCATAGAATGTTCTCCCACCAAAATTCTAATATATCTTTATTAAAATTATAATTTAGCGTAACTATTTTTTGATAATCTATATGAAGTGTATTAAAATTCAGTTTTTTTGCTGGTTCAATATCATGTATATACGAATCACCAATCATAATACTATTACTTGGTTTTATACCAAAATTATCAATTACATATAAAAATGCATTTAAGCTAGGTTTCTCATATCCTATACACTCAGAAATTACTATGTTCTCAAAATATTTGTTGAGCCCTAATTTTTGTATTTTTAGTTCTTGTTCATTTTTTAAACCATTAGTTAGCATATACAGCTTATAATTATTACTTAGATTAGATAATATATTATCTATTGTATAATCTATCGACATTTCCTCAACTAAAATACTAAACATTTTTCTATAAAATTCTTCGCAAAACTTTATAGATTTATCTATGCCTAACTTTTTAAAAGTTCTATATGTTCTAATGACCCTCAACTCATTTAAATCTATTTTTTCTGCTAACATATCAGCCCACAGCAGTGTGTCTTGAAGTAAATACTCCGTCATAAAGGTATTATAGTCAAATTCTTTTATGTTTAATCCTTTATACAATTGATAGTGAGCTTTTCCCCAAAAATATTTAAAGTCATATAGAGTATTATCTAAATCAAATATTATGACTTCAACATTATTCATAATTTTCCCCTCTATTTTAACCGCTTGATGCTTATCCTTGTTTGGCCGCTTTCATAATCGGTTGTTGTTCCTTTTTAGATGCATCCCATTGGTCTCCAGCCATAGCCACTTGTACTTCTTCGTCAATCGGTTGCAAGGCTATATTCCTTTCGGCTTTCACCGAAGGTACTACTAATTCTAACTGTTTTCGCTCAGTTGTGCCCTGTTTATACGTCCGCAAGGATACCGCGCCATGCGTTGGCAACGCAGTCGCATCAATTTGGAAGGTCTCCATTTTCTTTTGGATTTCTTCCTTCGTCAAGGCTGGCTCCAGCACAATCGGCATGCCCCCATCGTTTCCCACTTCTTGGTCTTTCCCTTGCGCCGTTTCTTCCTGTTCAATCTCATAGTTCATAATGGACCGACGATTTTCATTGTATAGTCGTAATGCCAACATACGGTCACTTTCATTCATGGTTTCACGACGTGATACCACATCTGCCATCATCGGAATGAGTTCTTTTCTAGTGAAAGCCCTTGATCCTAAGTCAACGCCTTTTGTATCCGTAATCGCCCCATGTTTCACCAAAGTCATGAGCGCTTGGTATTCCCAATCAGGGGGACTCACGACACCATAAGGATTCGCCTCTGCTTGCGCTACTGTCAATCCACCTGCCACCAATGCCAAGGCGATGTAATATCGTAATTGTTTCATATCTATATCCTTTCTATTACCTATGCCGTCCCACATACTGTGCCTTAGGGAACTCTGCTAACCACGCCGCTTCACCACTAGCGCGAACAGCCACAACCACAGCCGTAGCTGGTCCTCCACTATGATCTAATTCCTCATCAGTCAATTCTATGAACTCCAAGGACGACCCTTCCAAATAGCTCAACACCGTCAACTCTTGGCGGATGCCTCTGGACCCCACCGGCACTACACGGGACGTACTGGGATGTGCCAAAACTCGTTGAACTTCATCATAGGTAATAATCCATTCTGGTTGCTCTAGCACTTCATTACCTACTAAGGGTTTTCCTAATATGTATACAGCATAGGGTTCCCCTGCGCCAAGTATTTCTGGTTCCCCTATTCCTAAAGCAGTAATCCCTACAGAAGTAGTGCTCACTTTCATATTACTTTCATGGCTACCATTAATGGGCACAGTAATACCTAGTATATTCAATTCTTCTCGGATTCCCTGAACCACAGAGTTCACTACTGTATCATAGTCACCGCCAATGAGGTATTGTATGGCTTTCACAGTACCTCTAGCGCATAGAATTTCGAGCATGGCCACACGAGCAGCAAAGGCCCCCACCCTATCATAGGGTACGGCTAATACATCATGTTCTTGCAAGCCAATGCCACTACTAATATCACTGGCAATGATCCATTCTTCATCCTCGTTCAAGGAAAGTCTCGTTATATCACGCATTTCGTTTTCCACCAAACACCCGATTCAGTTGACTCACTACAAGGGCTGCCCCTACATAGTTTAAGCCATAGGATAAGGACAAAGGCACACATAAAATCGCCACAACCTCTACACTTTGCATCATCCATGCAATCACGGCGAGCCCTACTCCTACGTTAACGATATAGCCTAGTATACCACCAACTACATAAGAAACAGATGAAGTCATCCGTTTCGCTATATATCCAATACTAGCCCCCGTCCCTGCCATAATAATAGCTACTGCCACATGGATGGGGACACTGAGAGGAAACCCCGTAGACGCTGCAGTTGCCAAATGACCTAAGGCACCAAGTACAGCGCCCGCCACTGGTCCTAGCATCAAAGCGCCTACAAAGGCTGGCGACGAATCAAATCCAATGGAATACACACCAAAGTGAATCTGTCCACCAATGGCGCAAAGGGCAATCAATAACGCATAGGCTGTCATCGTTCTAATATTCATCATCATCACTCCTAGGGAAGAACACATCATAATTTCTATCTTTATTATAGGTGACGCCATCCCATAAAGCAATCATTCATAGTCTTTTCATGTGCTACCGCTATACTTCTTCTATAGATCTCTTTAAACTACATTAAAAATACGATACAATACAACTATACTACCCATTATGAAAGGAGCTCTTATGAAAGTCTTACTTGTTGAAGATGAAGAAATGCTGAATCATATCATTGCCAAACGTTTGAAAGTGGAATCTATGACTGTAGACCAATGCTATAATGGCGAAGATGGATTAGATTATATTTCCACCTCTAGCTACGATGTGATTATCATGGATATTATGATGCCCAAAATGGACGGTCATGAAGTGGTACAACAAATGCGTGAAGAAGGTAACAAAACGCCAGTCCTCTTCTTAACTGCTAAAGACAGTTTAGAAGATAAAGTAAGCGGTCTGAACTTAGGTGCTGACGATTACCTAGTGAAGCCTTTTGAATTTGACGAACTCATCGCCCGCATCTACGCACTAGCTCGCCGTGGTCGCAATCAAGCCGTAGAAGATATCGTGGCTGGTCCATTGCGACTGAACCAAAAAAGTCGTTCCGTCTACCTCCATGGTAAGCCTATCACATTGACCGCCAAAGAGTTCGACCTTTTATTCTACTTAGCTAGCAATCAGAATATCGTCCTATCCCGCCAACAAATTCTCGACCATGTGTGGGAATACGACTATGAAAGTTACTCCAACCTCATCGATGTATACATCAAAGACTTACGTAAAAAGGTGGACATCGACGAAACTCAAAAATTAATTCAAACAGTTCGTGGTGTTGGCTATGTGTTCCGTACAGAGGGATAGGCTATGTATCATCTCCTGAAGCGAGTATGGCAACCCGTAGAACATCTGCTCTTACGTGTTCCCTTAGTCTATAAAATCACCAGTTGGTACTCTATTTTCCTATTGCTCATGATTGGTCTTCTGGCTACCTTCGTGATTCAGTTCACCCACATTAGAGATCAAAACGAAATCCGCACAGACTTACAAGAGGTAGTCATTGAAGCTGCCAATCAGCCAAAAAGGTATAAACCTTTTGACGATGGCATCTTTCTATTAGTCTACTCCCAAGATGGCATTGTCTTGCGAGGAAATCTCCCCGATCGCTTCCCACAAGAGGCACCTCTCTCCTATGATGCCATTACAGAGGTACGACAAGGTCCAGCTAGTTTCTTGTACTATGATGCCCCCATCCAACATCGGATGGGCATGCAAGGCTACATCCGCGGTGTAGTCCCTATGAGTCTCTTAGACAGAAAAACGAATAGCATGCTCTTGGCACTCTTAACTGGTGGTATTCTCTTCGTCACTATCGCCGCTATTGGTGGATTCTGGATCATCCAACGGGGATTAAAACCAGTGCGCACCGTAACGAACCTAGCAGAACAAATTTCATTGAAAGGAGATTTATCGGAGCGCATTGAAAATATCCCTCACTCTGGGGATACTATCTATCAACTGGCATCCACATTTAACCGCATGCTCAGCAGTTTAGAAGAATCATCTAACCGAGAAAAACGTTTCAATTCCGATATCTCTCACGAATTGCGTACACCTATCGCCGTTATCCAAGCGGAAAGTGACTACGGTCAACACTATATATCTTCCTTGGAAGAAGCTAAAGAAAGCTTTCAAAATATTTATACCCAAAGTAAACGTATGTCTCACATGGTGTCACAATTGTTGGAGCTAGCTCGCTTAGACAGCATGACAGACATCGATAGAAAACCCATTCCTTTATCGGACGTGGCGCAGCAACTGGCACGCACCTATGCACGGCTCAGCCAAGAACAGGGTATCTCTTTTACTAGCACCATCGACAATGACATTGTCCTAGAAGGAAACCAACTGCTCTTACAACAAGCTATGGCGAATGTATTGGACAATGCCTTCAAATTCACCCATACCTCGGTTCATTTTGAGGTAACCTGTGCAGATACTGTACGTATCATTGTCCGTGATGACGGCATCGGCATCCCTTCTGAAAGTATACCTTTCATTTGGAATCGTCTATATCAAGTAGACACAGCTCGCACCGCCAAGGACAACAAAGGCCTGGGGTTGGGACTGTACTTTGTACAAAATGTAGTACAACTACACCAAGGTACCATTCACGTAGAAAGCACACCCAATGTAGAAACTACTTTCACCATTCAATTACCCATAGATTCCACCCTAAACACATAAGAAAGAGGATACTCCACCGATTCGGCGAGTATCCTCTTTCATTATATTCTCTATTCAATTGGGCTATACTGATATACTTGTTGTGGTTCTTCTAGCAAGCGTCCCGCCACATAGCGTTTCATAATATGGCGATCATCGCCGATGTATATCCATCGTTCCAATCGCTCTTCTAAAGACCGTTTATTGGCGTCAAACATGGATGTATCATCGATGACAAGAGCATCTAACTCATAGCCTTCTTCAAAGCTACCTACCTTACCAAAGAATGTTCCGCCACCCTTAGTGGCTAAATAGAAAGCTTCGCTTAAAGTCAATGGTGCATATTGATTGTCTACTTCTACCCATTTCATTTTAGACAAACCGATGGCTTCCATCAGTACTTTTGCCATAGACACCGCATGTCCCCCTGAAATGTCTGACCCTAGTCCCACTGGGATATGATGTTCTAAGAGTTTACGAATCGGTGCAATACCGCTGGATAAATTGACATTGGAGTAGGGACAATGGGACACCATGGTCTGCGTTTCTTCCATGCGTTCCATTTCCGCATCACTTAAATGAATGCAATGGGCCATCACTGTTGGAGTCTGTCCCATCAATTGATGCTCATAATACACATCGGTATAACTGTCTGATTCAGGATGCAGGGAAGCGACCCATTCAATTTCCCCATGGTTTTCAGACAAATGCGATTGCACCGGCACATCGTATTCCTTGGCCAGTTCCCCTAATCCACGCATCAGTTCACTTGTACAGGACGGCACGAAACGCGGTGTAATAATCGGTTTCACAAGAGGGCCAAATGATTTTGCTGCTTCTAACCAAGCTTTCGTATCTGCTAACGACTCTTGCGTAGTTTCAATCAGGAAGTCTGGACTATTTCGATCCATATTCACCTTCCCTACGAAAGCAGATAATCCCGCTTCTTGCAATAGTTTCATCAACACTAATGTGCTATCTTTGTGGATCGTACCAAATAAAATACTACGGGTGGTACCATGTCGCCATAGATCACGCACAAAGGCACTATATACTAGACGGGCATACTCTGGATCGTTAAACTTCGTTTCCTCTGGAAATGTATACGTCTCAAGCCAAGGTAATAACTCTTTATCCATACCAAGACCACGATTACAATATTGGGGTGCATGGGCATGGGTATCTACAAAACCTGGAATGATAAGTTGATCTCCATAGTCAACTACAGGCAACCCCTCATAAGAGCTTGGCAAAGTTTCACCACAGTACACAACCACACCATCTAGAGCTACAATATATCCATGTGGTATAGCTACCAACTGTGTTGGACTCGGTGTGTGCAGAATATGTCCTTTCAAAATCAATGTGTCTTGCATAGAACCACCTCCGTGTATAACCTTATACAATTACCGTATGAAGTTTGCAATAGTATGCGTATATAGCATGTTATATATGAGTGAATTATATCACACTTGGTGTATACCGTCTATCAACTTATAGAATGTTGGGGCGATTTCCATGGACTTTCAATACTAAATAGCCAATGATCATCATCCCTATACCTGCTACGAGGAACACATACGAAGTACCCCAATAGGTCGCTACTATGCTAGCAAATAAAGGGCCCATCATATTTCCCAATTGCTGCGATGTGGTGGCTAGTCCAAATACTCGACCACGCACTGATGGATCGGTGTTCACCGTCATGGCTGATCCAAGGGATGGGAAGATGCCCACAATGAATACACCTATGAGTAATTGCAATGCCCCAAACCACCATAAACCAAATGGTAAACTTTGCAATAATAATACGGTTCCTGTACCCAACAGCCCATACGAGATAACTCTAAAGTATCCTCGTCGTTGTCCATAAGCCGCCCACACATTAGTCATGATCATACCCATCACACCACCACCACTGAGAATAGATCCTGCTAACATGGCAGCCCCTTCCATGGAACCTTTTAATTCGCCCACATAAATGGCCACGATAGGTTGTAGCATGAGCATCACAGATTGCACTATAAAATATAACCCTAAAATATGGAGTAATACCTTATTTCGTTTCGCCTCTTGTAAATCTTCTTTAAAAGAAGTAACTTTCACTGGGGCTACACTTTCAACCTGTGGTTCTTTCACAAAGATGGCGATGGCGGCGGTAACGATAAACAAGGTAATGCCCGCCACCATAAACACAGGACGCATCCCTACCGCTAGTTCTGTCAACCCACCGGTTAAGGGACCCACTGTATTCCCTAGGACTAATCCCATCTGAAAGATACCCATGGCTGTACCCACTCGTTCCTTCGGCACCGACAATGATACCATGGTCATGGCAGCTGGCATAAATCCATTGGCAAAACCTTGGAATGCTCGAACTAGTAAAAATTGATATTCATCTTGTACAAAGGCACCCCATAAATAGGATATACCAATTAAAATCCCTGCTCGAATAGCCATTAATTTCTTTCCATGCTGATCCGCCAATCGCCCCCATACGGGAGCCATAATCGCTGCAATAAAAAAAGAAATAGAAAATGACAAGCCCGACCAAAGGGCTAAGTGTTCCTGTTCCACTCCCAGTTCTAACAGGTATACGGGAAGAAAAGGAATAATCATTGTATAGCAAATAGCTAGCAGCGACATTCCTATGGTAAGAATCCACACTGCTACCATTCCTGTTTGTTGTAATCGTTTCATCGTTTACATCCTCTATATCGATACGTAATGTATTCTTATTGTAACACAGATCTTACTAGAACCTCTGAGTGGGAGGTATAAAAGACGGTGTCAAGTTTTTGTTGGAAAAATAATTACCTAGCTTTAAAAGAGGGTTCCTCGTCACTAAAGAATCCTGCGT
>NZ_RQVL01000014.1 GCF_003992005.1 Veillonella sp. VA139
ACGCAGGATTCTTTAGTGACGAGGAACCCTCTTTTAAAGCTAGGTAATTATTTTTCCAACAAAAACTTGACACCGTCATACCTCCATTTTGCTTTTGACTTATTTCTATAAATACTATAGAATATAGAAATGTAATTTGAGGGACCTATTCAATCCCCTTTTATATTCATCAATTATTACATCTATATATACATGTTCCTCGTCTTGCGTGTCTGCATAACCAACTCACAGCATATACACATATCTGTTATACTGAAATATACATACCGCTTCGATGTCTTTATATACATGTATCTTTATTATTTTGTAAAAGAAGGAGCTCTTATGGCTACTATTAATCCAAATTATGAAAACCTACAAGGTTCTTATTTATTCGCTAATATTGCTCGTAAAGTAGAAGCTTTCAAAGAAAGCCATCCTGAGGCAGACATCATTCGCCTTGGTATTGGTGATGTGACACGTCCTCTTGTGCCAGCTGTAATTGAAGCTATGCACGCAGCGGTGGATGAAATGGGTTCTGCTGACACATTCCGTGGTTACGGTCCTGAGCAAGGCTATGATTTTTTGCGTAATGCTATTGCTGAAGGAGATTACGCTCCCCTAGGTATTACCATTCAAGCGGATGAAATTTTCGTGTCCGACGGTGCTAAATCTGATGTGGGTAACATCCAAGAAATTTTCTCTGAAGATAACATCATTGCTATTACTGACCCTGTATATCCTGTATACCTTGACTCTAATGTTATGGGCGGTCGTACTGGCAAAGCTATCGACGGTATTTATGAAAAAGTAGTATACCTACCAACGAATGCAGAGAACAACTTCTCTCCTGCATTTCCAAAAGAGCGAGTAGATATCGTCTACCTTTGCTGCCCTAACAACCCAACTGGCACCGTATTGAGCCGTGCTCGTTTGGCAGAATGGGTACAGTGGTGCAAAGATAACGAAGCAATCTTAATGTTCGACTCTGCTTACGAAGCTTTCATCACTTCTACAGATACAGTTCGCTCTATTTATGAAATCGAAGGAGCTCGTGAAGTGGCCATCGAATTCCGTTCCTTCTCTAAAACAGCTGGTTTCACTGGTACTCGTTGCGCCTACACTGTAGTTCCTCATGAAGTAACTGCCAAGAACGCAGAAGGCAAGCGTGTTCCTCTAAACCCAATGTGGAATCGTCGCCAAACAACAAAATTCAATGGTGTTCCTTACATCATTCAACGTGGGGCTGCTGCTGTTTACACACCAGAAGGTCGTGCACAAATTAAAGAACACATCGCTTACTGCATGGAAAATGCCCGCATTATCCGAGAGGGCTTAGAAGCTATCGGTTTAACTGTCTTCGGTGGTGTTGATGCGCCGTACATTTGGCTACAAGCGCCAACAGGTATGACTAGCTGGGATTTATTCGACACATTACTAGAAAAAGTCCACATCGTCAGCACTCCTGGATCTGGCTTTGGTCCTGAAGGGGAAGGCTATCTACGTCTCACTGCATTTGGCAGCCGAGAAAACACCATTCGCGCAGTAGAACGCATTAAAACATTACAATTTTAATATTCCTCTTTCCTCTATGGGAATTTTTCGCTATAATGATACATGCGAAAAACAACGGGCACAGCCCCTATTTCATCATATACTGTAATCTTCCGTTACAGTTCGTATAGTATTAATATTATTGAAAGTATTAACTTTCACGAAAGGAAGTAACATGAGCAACATTCGTATTGGTATCGTTGGATACGGTAACCTTGGCCGCGGTGTAGAAGCGGCTGTAGCATTGCAACCAGACATGGAATTGGTAGGCGTATTCTCTCGCCGTTCTGGTTTACAAACTGTTAGTGGCGTGCCTAGCTACACAATGGAAGAAGTAGAATCTTTCAAAGGCAAAATTGATGTTATGGTATTATGTGGCGGTAGTGCGACAGACCTAATCGATCAAACTCCAGCTATTGCAGCTCATTTCAATGTGATCGACAGCTTCGACACACATGCTCGCATCCCTGAACATTTCGAAAACGTGCGCAAAGTAGCCCAAGAAGCTGGTACTGCGGCTCTTATCTCTTGTGGATGGGACCCAGGCATGTTCTCTTTGCAACGTGTGTACGCTGAAAGTATCTTGCCACAAGGCGATTCCTACACCTTCTGGGGCCGTGGTGTCTCCCAAGGTCATTCCGATGCGATCCGTCGCATCGAAGGCGTAGCAGATGCTCGTCAATACACAGTGCCTAAACAAGAAATCATCTCCGGCATCCGCAATGGTGAAACACCAGAGGTGACAGCTACTTCTTCTCACCTTCGTGAATGCTATGTAGTATTGGAAGAAGGCGCTGACGCAGCTCGCATTGAAAACGAAATCAAAACTATGCCTAACTACTTCGTTGGCTATGAAACAACAGTAACATTCATCTCCCAAGAAGAATTAGATGCTAATCACAAAGGCATCCCACATGGTGGTCTTGTGATTCGCAGCGGCGAAACTACAACAGGTACAAAACACATCTACGAATTCGGTTTACAATTAGATTCTAACCCTGAATTTACTGGTGCTGTATTGGTAGCCTTCGCTCGTGGCGTACACCGCTTAGCAGCACATGGTGGCCGTGGTGCTTTCACAGTATTCGATATCGCACCAGCTTGGTTGTCTCCAAAATCTGCTGAAGAATTACGTGCCCATTATCTATAAGGTATCCGTTTGACAACCGTATCTTCTTTCATGAGATACACGAGGCTGTAACAAAATAGCACCAAATAAAATAGAGGAACGTTGGTCAAATACTATCAACGTTCCTCTATTTTTGTATAAATCTATTGGCAGTTAGTATGCAATTATGGTATACTATGACTGTAAAAAAGAGAGCCCACAACGTGTACTAGGCGTTAGGCTCATCTCGAATGATGGAACACGAAATGCCTAACGTGTTAAGGTCCACTAAACCTTATATCGTTAGGCATTTATATTACTTTAATAATGTATCGCAAGCACTAAAGGAGTTACCAATGAGCACAAATTTAGAAGTAGGTATTGTAGGCCTTCCAAATGTCGGAAAAAGTACATTGTTTAATGCTATTACAAAGGCTGGCGCAGAAGCGGCAAACTATCCTTTCTGTACCATCGAACCAAATGTAGGCGTAGTAGACGTACCAGACGCTCGTTTAGCTGTATTGGCTGAGATGTTCGGTTCTAAACGCATCTTACCTGCTGCTATGCGTTTCGTAGACATCGCAGGCTTAGTGGCTGGTGCATCCAAAGGGGAAGGTTTAGGTAACAAATTCTTAAGCCACATTCGCCAAGTCGATGCTATCGCACAAGTCATCCGTTGTTTTGATGACCCTAACATCACACATGTGGCTGGTTCCGTAGATCCTGTTCGCGATATTGAAATCATCAACACCGAACTTTGCTTAGCTGACCTTGAAAGCGTAGATAAACGCTTACAACGTATTGCTAAGTTAGCAAAATCTGGTGACAAAGATGCTCGTGTGGAAGCACCTATTTTAGAAAAAGTATCTGCTGCTTTAGGTGACGCTATCCCTGTTCGTGCCCAAGGCTTAACAGACGATGAGCTAGACATCTTAAAAGACCTAACACTATTAACAGCTAAAAAATCTTTATACGTAGCCAATGTGGGGGAAGATGAAGTATCCGACTACTCTGGCAACGAATTTGTCAAACAAGTAGAAGACTATGCTGCTAAAGAAGGTTCTGGTGTAGTTGTCGTATCTGCTCGCATTGAATCTGAAATTGCTGAATTATCCGACGAAGAAGCAACTGCTTTCCTAGCTGACCTCGGTTTAGAAGAAAGTGGTTTAACAAAATTAATCAAAGCTAGTTACTCCTTATTGGGCTTAATTAATTACTTCACAGCTGGCGAAATGGAAGCTCGAGCGTGGACTATCGTGGAAGGCACGAAAGCACCTCAAGCAGCTGGTAAAATCCATTCTGACATCGAGAAAGGTTTCATTCGTGCAGAGATCGTATCCTTTGACGATTTAGAAGCTTGTGGTAGCCAAAATGCGGCCAAAGAAAAAGGTCTTGTTCGCCTAGAAGGCAAAGACTATATCATGAAAGACGGCGATGTAACACATTTCCGCTTCAACGTATAATACTATCCATAGTAAAAAAGCTAGGCACACTCCTTTGAGTGCGCCTAGCTTTTCTATATGTACCTATGTGGACAACATCAACGTTTATATTCTATCGGTTTTTTCCCCTTTTCATAATAATACATATGAGAAGGGGTTATTTTTTCTACTTCAAAGATACGCAACACTTCTTCTATGTATTCTTCTAGCACACCAATAGAGAGCCCACAAGCGCTAGATAGCTCTGGTGGAACTGGCATTAACTGATGAGGTACTTTATATTGCCCTAACATTTTATCTGCTTTATCTGCGAAATAGTAAGAACTAAATAGAACGAGTACTTTTTGTGGTACCTTATCTGTAGCTGTATCAGGTTTCTTACTATCTACTGCAAAAACGTTCATGTGCGTCTACCTCATTCAATCTTTCCAGTTCTATCTGCCAATGTTACCACGCATCTAATTACAAGGTAACAAATGGCTCTTGCATCATACTTTCTGTAATGGCATACATATTCGTAATAGTGCCTACTTGCACTTTGTCTTTCACCTCGTAAAAGTCTAAGCAAATGCCACAACCACTCACAGTTACCCCTGCTGCTTCTAAGGCTTTGAAGTTTTCAATATGTTCTGACCCTTCTACGATCATTTTTACAGCGCTATTAATGCAATAAATGGCTTTCGGTTTCACATCCGTTTCTGTCAATACATAGATGAATGTTTTCATCAAATTACGACCTAACTCTTCACTGCCTTCCCCTAAATAATCTTTTGTCAACAATAGCACTTTGCCACCCATAGAAGAGGTTGGCACAGACGGTGCAGCGGTTCCCATCAATTCAGGTGGCACTGTATCTTGACTAATTGGTGCACCCATAGCTGCTTTTTCTGCTTTTGTTTTTTCATAAGCCGCAATGCTACGCTCCAAACTACCTGTACCATTTGTCATATAAAATGGAGCCTCTCCACCGGCAATTGTTGTATTCGTCACAACCTTTCCTAGGGGTGCAGCAAATTCATTTTCAAAAATATCTTCCAAATCTAGGTCCTCTAAATCATTCGACGTTTGAATGTTGGCAGCACTAACTGTAGCCACTTCCTCTTTCACCGCTGTAGGAGGAATCAATACAACGATGTAATTTCCCTCTTGTTCTAATACATGATTTTCATAGCCTCGGTATTCCCCTAATTTCACCACATTGTCACGGCTCACATCATTATCGACAATGACTTTTACATACGTATTTGCATCGGCATCCATAGCCTTTTTTGCTTCAATCACCGGTGCTGGGCATACTTGGCCTCGCATATCTATCGTTATTTCTTTATTTGACATAGACTTGTTTCCTTCCTTCCTGAATAACACGGCCAATCTGTGCGGCCTGTAAACCTTTTGCTTGTAACTGTGAAAGCAACTGCTCCCCTTCACTTTCAGAACAAGCAAATAATAAACCACCCGATGTTTGCGGATCAAAACAAATATCACTCCATACTGGATCTAAATGGTCAGCAAACTCAGCTTGATCACCTAATGCTTTACGATTTCCATAGGTAGATGCTGGGACTAAGCCCATACGAGCAGCCTCTACTACATCGGTAAAGAGAGGAATTTTCTCCACATAGAGCTCCACAGATGTTCCACTAGCTTTTGCCATTTCAGATACATGACCAATCAGACTGAATCCCGTAATATCTGTACAACCATGAATGGTAAACTGCACCGCCACATCACGAGCCCCTTTATTAATCGTTCCCATGCTTTGCACAGCTTCCTGCACACCTTCAGGGAATACGCCACCTTTTGCAGCCGTATTCATAATGCCCGTCCCAATCGGTTTGGATAGAATTAACACATCACCCACTTGAGCATCTCCATTGGTCCAAATATGACGTGGATCAATGAGACCTGTCACAGCCATTCCAAAAATGGGCACTTCATTTTCGATACTGTGACCACCAAGAAGAGCTACTCCCGTCTCCAGTAAGACCTCATTGGCACCCTCTAAGACATCACGAAGGACACATTCTTTCACTAAAGGCACAGGAAATCCTACAATATTCAATGCTGATATAGGTGTGCCCCCCATGGCGTATATATCACTTAAACTATTACAAGCTGCCACCCGACCAAAGAGTCTCGGATCTGCCACTGGAGGGGTAAAAAAATCCACCGTCTGTACAATGGCTTGACTTTCATTAATTTGATACACCCCTGCATCTTCCATACCAGATGCATCGGTCAATACCGCTGGATGTGTGGGCATCTTCATATGTTGTAACACATCCTCTAAGATGTGCGGCCCAATCTTACAGGCGCAACCGCCCTTGGCTGCATATTTCGTTAAATCAACCATAGGTATCCCTCTCCTAGAAAACTATCATGATGTACGAATCACTTCTTATTCTTCTGTTGCTTCTTTTCTGGATACTATCTTTTTTACATTCTTTTCAAACTTAGGTCGTGGTATCATCACTTGATGCCCACAGCCTTCACAGACTGTTACGAAATCAACGCCAGTTCGTTTAATCTCCCAATTCTGACTACCACAAGGATGGGGCTTCTTCATTTGTACCACATCACCTACTTGGTATTTTACAAATCCCATAGGCACCTCCTATTTCCATGATTATGTCTATAGTATATCATCTAACTTTATATTTCTCTATAGGCCCTTATGGGTATTGCTGAAAGTTTCCCCCTATGCAATTCTAACAAACTATGAACATCAATGACGAGTATCATTTGATAAGACCTCAAAAATACCTACCATATCACTATATCACCCAAATCCTATAAATAGAGGGATTTCTATGTATTATCATTACACTTTTACCTTTTGAGTTCGATTCTCAATTTCTAATTTATGTAATTCCCCTGTTTGACAAGGGAATTAACACGCTACAAATGTGATAATAAAGCCGATTGAGAGAGTTTATCATTTATAAAATTTTTTTAAATTTTCTAAAAAAAGACTTGCATTTCTCATTTTCATAGTCTATAATGTAATCAACAATGATTATTCGTTAAGTAACGAAATCAATAGGGAATCACTCAAGTGAGTGATCCCATTATACAAATAAGTATTTATTTTATTACAACTATGTAAAGTACATGGAGGAAAGAAAATGCCAGAATTAAAAGGTACTCAAACAGAAAAAAATCTTCAAGCAGCTTTCGCTGGTGAATCTCAAGCTAACCGTAAATATACATACTATGCAAGTGCAGCTCGTAAAGCTGGTATGAACAAAATCGCTGATTACTTCGAAGAAACAGCAATCAACGAATCCGCTCATGCTAAAGTATGGTTCAAATTGTTACACGGTGGCGATGTAAACGCTGACGTAGCAATCAACTTAAAAGACGCTGCTGCTGGCGAACACTACGAACACACTGTAATGTACCCAGAATTTGCTAAAGTTGCAAAAGAAGAAGGTTTCGCTAAAATCGCTTACTTATTCGAACAAGTTGGTGTTATCGAAGCTCGTCACGAAGAACGTTACCTTGACCTTGTAACTGCTGTTGAAGGCGGTAAAGTGTTCAAACGTGAACAACCAGTTGCTTGGATCTGTGCTAACTGTGGTTACATCCACATCGGCGAAGAAGCTCCAAAACTTTGCCCAGTATGTGCTCATCCACAAGCATTCTTCTCTCAACACGGAGAAACTCTTATCTAATTAGTAAACCGAGTGGTTTCTTAGATAAGTACTATAACATTGTATCAAGTGATACAAACCAATCTATATAAGAACTAAGTAGTTCTAAAGGCAAGTGCCTGATATACACAATATACTAAGTAGTAATGATGTCTACCCAAGTGGGTCAAATTACATATACATTATCCCAAGTGGGTTAGATCTAGTATAGGTATACTAAAGCGACTGTGAAAACAGTCGCTTTTTTTCTATATTTATTCCCTATATGACCATACCCATCCCCTAACCAATTGGTATAAACTCCTTTAATAGTGGCTCTATAATAAATGTTGGGGCTACTCATATAAGAGTAGTCTCCAACTTTTTTCCAATAAAATAAGCATATACAAACTCACACCGTATACCAAACTTGAATCTTTTTATGTATCATCTTCTCTTCATCTTTTTAGTCTATACTATAAGTACAGGGGGCACTTCCCTAGATATGTACTACATATACATCTTTGTAAGAAACCCTTATACGTAGTTATCCAACATCTCCATCTAGATGTTATTAAACACTACAATATACCTAACTATATGAAAAAAACTAACTTATAAGAAGGAGGCACTCATGAAACGTGCATTACTATTAACAACTCTAGCGATGACCATCGGTTCTTCCGCTTTTGCTTCATCTATTAACTACCCAAGCTTTCAAGGAGAACACAAACCTATGTCTTTCAAAATGGCGTCCACTGAGGATATGAAAGCCTATACGAAAGACTTAGAAAATTACCTAGCTGATACAGATGCGGTAATCCAAATGTTGATTACAAAAAAACGTGCTGCTATCGACGCTTACAACGCTGGTGTGCGTGAATATAATAAGGATGATTTTTTCCACAAAGACCGTGTTGAGCCTTACTCCTATGATGAAAGCTACTCCCAAACTAAACGTGTAGGCAATCATACGTACCATTCCTTTGGTGATACAGTGATTATCACATCTGATAACATCATCCCTGTAGCAGAAGAGACGAACTCACAAAAGAAAGAAGATGACGATTTCGCACGCATGATGCGTCGCATGGAACGCCACCTAGGTGTTGATCGCTGGTAAGGCTTCTTATATATACCCTCAAAAGGCCTACTGCCCTTTTATATCCCCTTTCCTATAAAAATATATACCCAACAACAATAAGGACCTGCATCGCTTGATACAGGTCCTTATTTTGCAGATCTATGTCAAATATATAGGCACTCCTATAAAATGCCAACAGTAGTATAGAGTCCTCATACAGCACCATCTTTTCTTGACAGTATATACAGAAAGGCTATAGCTCATGTATATCAGTGAGCTACAGCCTTGTATTTGTTTCATAGTACTTTCATCATAGATACATGATGCATCTAATGCATTACTTATACTTTATCGAATTGTTTTTGTGTCGTTAAATGCTTCTTGGTCAAAAGTACCTTGTAATCGATCTACTACGATAGCATTTGTCATAGAACCACTTACATTTAACATCGTACGTCCCATATCTACAATAGGATCAACTGCTAAGATTGGAGAAATGGATCCGAAGAATGCACCCATACCAGTACCAGATAAGGAAACAGAGGCTGCCATCGTCGCTGTACCAGGTACGCCAGCAATTCCCAAGGAGCCTAAAGCGATAACGATCACACTCATTACATACATCGTAAAGTCTAATGGCACACCAGATACTCGAGCAATATAGATGATACATAACGCTGGGAAGATACCTGCACAACCTTGCATACCTGCTGTGGTACCAAAGCTTGCTACTGTATTCGCAGTGGCAGGATTAACACCTAATTTTTTAGTCAATGTTTCTACCGTCAATGGTAACACACCCATACTAGAACGAGATGTGAAAGCTAAGATTAATGCCTCTTTTGCTTTACGGAAGTACATAATAGGGCTCACACCGAATACGGTTAATAATACGGCTTGTACAAGTAACATAATCACTACGCCTACATAGATCAAGATGATGAACAAGGCCATATCAGCAATAGCACCAAAGCCTTTTTGCGCTAATGTAGTAGCCAACAATGCAACGACACCATATGGCATCAAACCGATGATGAAATCAGCTACCCAGAAAATCACCGTATAGGCTTCATCAAATAGTTTTGTCATCACTTCTAAATCACTGGCACCATGTTGTTTTACCAGTCTAGCAATACCGCCGATGATAACACCGAATACTACGATAGCAATGACATTCGTCTGTGCCATAGCATTCACAGGATTGGAAGGAATCAAGGCACGCAATGTATCTACTACTGGTTTTACTTCACGCATTTTGGAATCACCAGCCACCGCTAAAGTACCTTCCCCTAATCCAGTTACTGTACCTAGCACTAAGCCTACGATAGCAGCAATACCAACCATGACTAAGGCTACCACGCCTGTGGAGGATACAAGACGCTTTAAGTTCGCATTCGTATCCATATGTAAGATAACATGAACAATGGAAATAAATACCACAGGAATAACGAGCATACGAATTAAATCAATGAATCCGCCCCCGATAAGAGAGAACCACTTCGTGCTTTCCTTGATGAATACCACATCCATCGGGTTGTTAGGGAATCCTGCAATCAGTTGCACCGCAACGCCTAGTACAGCACCTACTACAGTGGCAACCATTACTAATGTACCGAAGTGAATATTTCTTTTTTGAAGAAAATACACATATCCTAAGGCGATAACGAATAGCACGAGTATACCTATCGTCATAGGATCGCTAATCATGAGAAATTGTTTAAAAAATGGCATATCCATACAAATTCTCCTTCCTTTCCAGACTAAACTATAGTCCAATTTACTTTTACGTCCCTGTACTATACAGGCAACAATACGCTTTATTATATCATTCTCAATATACTTTTGTCCATATCCTACATGTTATATAGGGTTATATTCATGAGTTATAAGCATGAAAAATACTATAATTTAATACCATTAACCAATAAATATAGAAGACGAATTATAAAATTTATAGTACAATAGAGTAGTAAAGGTTAACAATAAGAGATCTATTGTACGATGATGTGCGCCCATGAATAGAAACGAACTAACATGACATCTGACTACTTTTGTTTAGGAGGATACCATGGATACATCTTACTATTATAATTTTATCATCTTAGTACAAACGGGGAATATGACACAAGCAGCAGAGATACTGCATATTACACAACCAGCTTTAAGTAAGCAACTCAAGTACTTAGAAGCAGAATTTGGTACCCCCCTATTAGTCATCAAGCGTGGCCAGCGTGGAGCTAGCTTTCACCTGACCGAAGCAGGTCGTATTTTCTATGAAAAAGCACAGCAATTGTGTTCCATTGAAGAGTCTACCTACGCTGATGTAAAACGGCTTAGTTCTGAAGTAGAAGGCACCTTACGCATTGCCTCTTCTGCCTCAAGGTCTACCTCCTTAATTCAGCAATATTTGCATTTCTTTTCCCGCCAATACCCTGTGGTGCGCTATGAAATTTATGAAGGATTAATGACAGATGTTACAGAATCCTTATTAAATGGTAGCGCTGAAATTGGTTTATGCAATGAGCAAATGGTAGATTCCAACAAATTTGATATTCTCTATACGCAAACAGAGGACTTATATGCGCTGTTCCGAAAAGATTTATTTTGGACAGACCGTGACTTGGAAAGTATTTCTTGGAAAGATATTTCCAAATGTCCACTCAGTTTATCTGGTGGTTCTGTACGTATGCTCATGCAAGCTCACCACAACGACTTCTCTTCTCTCAATGTCATTTCCGTGACTACCACGAAGAGCTCTGCTATTGAATGGGCTCAATCTGGACGTACCATAGCGATTATCCCAATGGACGGACAGGAAACCGTCTCTCATCCAGATATGACTCGCATCAAGCTAACAGAATTGACCAATACATTCTATAAAGCGTTTATCACGATCAAAGGACAACCCTTGTCCATGGTAGCACAACAGTTTTTAGAATTCTACAAAGCACATTCAGGGGAGTAACATCATCTGTAATTACATACCGATAACAAATGCCTTTGGGGATGGCTGTTGCTGTCCACCAAAACTTTATAAAAAATTGGAATACCAAAAAGCTACCAGTTGAAATTATAAAATCAACTAGTAGCTTTATTTGTATTAAGTATTCGTTGTTAGATGTTGCCTTCTTGTAGCATTTGATTGGTTTCTATAGATTTCATATCAATGTTGCCATCACCTATTAACAAATGTTATCTCGCCCCCCAAATAACGAATTATCTCATTTCCCTTATCGATACCCCACTGTGTATCATTTACGGCTAGGGCATCTTTCATGCCTGTGAAAGTTAGATAGAAAATTCCTTCTCCTCTGCTAAATAGGTTGCCATCAGTGTTTCAAACTGCGCGCGGTGGGCATTCATCTGTTGAATGTGAATCTTGCAAGTCGTTTCACTTTTACGGCTCCGCTCTCTAGCTAGGTCTTGATCTGCAAACCTTTGTTTTAGCATATCATAGGTAGCTGATGAAAGAGCGTACCCTGCCATACCGCCCACAAGTCCACCTACTATAGGAATGGGGATAATCGCCTGTCCAATCTTGGTAAACATACTAGTACCCAACATATTAGCACTTTGTTGAGACAGCTCTTGTACGCATTGTTTGCCGTCAATTTTGCCAGTAAAGTATTTATATAATACCGGAGAAGTACTAATGGCTGCTTGCACCATCACTTGTGGCAAGCCTGTCATAGAGGCCGCTCGCACACTCTTATGCGCAGCTTGTTCCATGGCACCTTTTACCAAAGAACCACCTGCCGCCACTATATAGCTTTGGCCCGCTCGTTTTACCGTTGATTTTGCAACCTCCACCGCTGCTTCCTTCGCCTCTACTTTTCCTGGGAGTACAGCCACCGTTTGCTGTACTATCGCTACAGATCCACCTATAACGGCGCCATATTTTGCAGCTTCTATACCCGCTCGATGTGCTACAAGGCACATATTCTTTGCAGTAGATAAATAGGGATGTTCCCGTGCAAAGACAGCTTCTTTAGATGTCACTGAACTTTGCCGCAAATTTTTGCGCAACGTTTCAGCTCTCTCTAATTTAGCTTCTAATTTTGCTCGTACATCTTGATCTGTTACTCGCTCCAGTTGCTTCTGTAGTTTGCCAATATTCTTATCTGCTTCTGCTATTAACTTATCATATTGGTCCTTTGGCACTTCAATGAGCACATCATTCTCATGATATTTAGCAAATTTTTCACTCATCAACTTCTTATAGGCCCTCGATGCACTACCTTCATTGGACGGGTCGTTTTCAGAGTATCCAATAAATTTTACCTGTGTACCAGACCCCTCGATAATATCGCCATTTCCATCAAACTTGACCGTATCAATCAGCTGATCATTCTTACGGCCTATGTCATCAGTCCGCATAGTCCGAGTTGTATCGCCTTGAATGCGAGCCTCTGCATTTTGATTAGTTACCGTATTTATTTCTGCTGAAAATCCAGCCTGTTGATGTATATTCTGGTATTTATACTTAGGGTTCACTTTAGATTTAGCATTATCTACTAATCCACGCACCCATTTTTGATTGCGAAGATTGTCCATCCCAGTGAGCCCCACAATATACTCACCAATGGCTCCCCCATATCGCTGTACCGTATCATGCAATGCCCCCAATGAGGCTGCACCGGCTAGGCCATCTACTGTTATAGAGTCACCAATAACGGTACCATATTCTGCAGTTTCCATACCCGCCCGATGGGCTACATGGTCCATATTCTTTGCGGTAGACAATTTAGCAGCCCCCTCGATACTACCGCCATTTTCATCAATCTTGACTGTGTCGTTCAGCTGATCATTCACTCGGTCTAAATCATCAGCCCGCATAGTCCGAATTGCCTCTCCTTGAATGCGAGCCTCCGCATTTTGACGTACCATTGTTTTTAGTTCTGATGAAAACCCAGCCTGTTGATGTATATTCTGGTATTTAAACTTAGGATTCACTTTAGAATTAGCAATATCTACCAATCCGCACACCCATTTTTGATCGCGAAGACCCCCTTTGAGCCCCACAACATATTCGCCAATGGCTCCCCTATATCCCTGTAACGTATCATGCAATGCACCTAGTAAGGATACATCGGTTAGGTCATCTACTGTCATAGTACTATGAGAGGCATGTACTTCATGCTTTTCTTTCGTACGCCTTTGATTCTCTTGTGATAACACTTCTTGACTATCTGTTTCACACGTTGTCGGTACTTTCATCATAACTCCCTTTTACAATAGTTTGTCTATCTACTATTTAGCCGCGGCTACAAAGTCTTCAAAAATTATTTTATTTAACTCTGTATGCCGCATCATTTCCGGATGGAATTGGTACGTACGTAAGTATGGGTAGTCTGTGCCTTCCATAGCTTCTACTACAGTATCTTTTGCTCGTCCTACCACACGCAAGCCTTCTCCTACTTCTTTCACAATTTGGTGATGGTGCGAGTTAACCATTACTTCTTCTGCGCCAACCATGTCAAATAATTTAGAGCCCTTTTCAATCACCATGGAATGAGTTGGTAATCCTGCTGTTTGATTTTGGGCATGCTTAATCGTCGCAAAGGCAGGTAGATCTTGATACAAGGATCCTTTATGAGCAACATTGATAATTTGATGTCCACGACAGATACCCATGATAGGAATATTTCGTTCTTTTGCGAAAGCTAATAAACGCATATCAAAAATATCGCGTTCTGGCCAAATTTCACCTAATCCACGTTCTGGTTCTTCGCCATAGAATTGTGGGGCAATATCGTGACCACCCGATAAAAGTAACCCATCAATGCGCTCCACTAAAGCTTTCAACACAGCTTCATTTTCTTGGAATGGAATAATCACAGGAATACCACCTGCTTCTAATACAGATTGCACATAATCATCATTTACATAAGATCGTTTATATCCCGGAAATGGACCACCTTGATCAATCATATGAGAACCTGAAATACCGATTAATGGTTGTTTCATAAGTAACACCTCTCCTTACTAACATAAAGTATACATACACTACTATCATAAAGGAAACACTAGCATCTGACAAATATAAATATTTCATAAAATATCTTACTACTGTCTCCGTTGCACATCAATTTCACTACCATTGATAAAAGAATGCCTTGTCTTATGTGTAAGACCTTGAACTAATTCTGTAAACTGTTGGCTATTCCTATGTAATACATGCTTCCACCGTAGCTCATCGCTAGTAAATAATCTCTACACCATATTTCTTAATATATCCAATCATATCTATACCTTCCTTTTTATCAATACACCACTGTATTAATCTGTATACTATACTTAAAAGACGGCCTTACTTTATCACTATCAATCCCATTTTCCTTCACATTAAAATTTTACATATTCATTTTCTGGAACGATATCTTTTATCTTATCTTGAGATAAGTTAGGACTCTTAATTCCTAATTTTTCATAAGACCATAGGTCAAAGAGTTCATTCTCATACGCTTGCTCTGCTAATACATCGTAACCAAAGTTAGTGGAAATATGCCGCTCTTCATCTATCATATAGGAGAACACCGTCCACGGTTCAAGGTGACATGCAATAAATGCATTTCGCATATAATTCGACCACAACGCCATTTGTTCCATCGTAGCATCATAAGTAGTCTTAGAAACTACGTTACGGTCTATCATTTCCTCAAAAGTGAGGTATTCACCATCGACAATGATATACCCTAGTTGACGACATACGGTTCCATCATTTTCTACATATAGGTATACCCGTTGATATGTATCTGGCAAGATAGAATACAAAATATCGTAACTATTTTGAAGATATTGAGGAATCAAATCGTGAATATCTTCCCCCTGTAAATTCTATAGCTGGATCTACAGTAACCATTTCTTCTTTCTCCTCTTGAATAAACTGAAACATATCTATGTGCATAGTTCCCGTGATACATCTTTCATGAGGTGCTACTGCATGCGTATGCAGAGGTTCCCCATCCGGGGAGAAATATCTCTCTTCCCAGGCATTTACCAAAGTTAATTCATCAGTAAAATTATCTTCTGTTATATTGTCATATACATAAGAGAGCTCACCGGTGGGGATATCGTAGATGTAGTCTATATAGGAACTAGTGTTTCTACCAGACCTTGTATGTACAAGATAAAATTCATCTGCCCATTCCAAACAAGTATTCTTGATTTGTTGTTCCCCTAGATTTCCCTGTAATCTTTGTATATTATCTATCACTTTCCATGTATCATCATTCATTTGAAGATACATCTTAAGATTATATTTTTTTTGAATAATATCCAGATGAAAATAAACTTTAGTAGTATTACTCTTTAAAAATGGAGCCATATAATATATATTTTTAAACAATATATTCTCTATTAATGTATTAAAGCTAACTACAGATACTCTATTCTGTAATATTCTTTCTGGAGTAATATTGTATTTTCGTATAAATTTATCTGCCTCCTTAATCCCAAAACGCTCATTATTTACACCAACCTTCTTATATAACCAAACTGAAAATGGTGTTCCATGATATTCATAATCAGGTAAATTTTCATAATACGTAGAGCTATAATCACCATTTTTATTCAAATCTAACAACATTAAGTTTGTGGGATGTATTTTATCCACGCATCGATCATCAAATCCTTCTTTTGAGATTTTAGCATATTCAAGTGACAGTTTAGCTATTGTTTTTTTAGGATAATAGGAAAATATAAACAAGTCATATTGATGTACAAAAGTATTATCATCATATACAATAGCAAAATTCCCACATACACTATTATTATAGTTTTCATTACATAATAAAACTTGCATCCAATTATCATCAAAAAGCTTCTTAGTCATATTGTATACTGATTCTGATAGCTTTAACTCAATCTCTTTTTTCTTTTCCTCAATATACACAGTTAACCTCCATTCGAAATAGTTAATTCCGCATCTATTTTATCAATTAAATAATGTATATTAAATTCTTTTGGTCTTTTACTTGATCCATCATATACTACATTTATCGTTACCTCTACTTCTTTACCTGCTTGTAACGCTTTTCCCCATCGATTTTCTATTCTTTTGTATTTACTATTATTCACAATTGCAGCCATAGCAAGTAGATTATCTATCTCTCCAGAACCAGTATACCTATTAGCTATCAGGTGTCCACCATGATCGCCCGGTAATCGGTCATCACCACCTGCTTTTAATTGATCACGGTTATTTCTCTTACCAGCTTCTAAGCGTAAGTCTCCTTGGGCAGCTTTTATACGTCCTAATTCATCGGTTTGATAATAATACCCTTTACTCTCATATATAATGTTTTCTTTTAATTGTCTAGTTCCCACTCCTGGTTTATATTGCTCACCATTCCGATACATATCTGGACTATCAGCTAATCTTGTGGTGTTTGTAGTAGAGCTTGCCGTTTCAGTAGTAGATTGTTTAGGAGATGTTCACAGATTTATACATAATATCTAGATGTTTCTATTATTTAGAAGTATTGTTTATTTCTCCATTCCTCTTCATATATTCTTTAAGTAAGGAATCATTTAATTCCCGGAGACCTTGTGCTACTTTTTTTCCATCTTTATAGGAAAAACGAGATTTTTCTATAGAAGATAAATCTTCTTCAAGATCCTTTTTTCTCTTGTACAATGAATAAAAAGTATTTATATCTTCATTATCCATTGAATCGAAACTTGTAATAAAAGTAACATCCTCATCCATATACTTATTTTTTATTTCTTCCAAACTAGAATAAGATTTTCTTCTTTCTATCTCATTAATATAGTTTTTATCATATTCCACATTTAAAACTTTAATGATATGAATACCTAACCCCAATTTAGTCTTTGTATATCCCGACAATCCATAAGTATATATATAGTCACCCTTTACAATATACGTATACATTTCATTTTCTATAGTAATATTATTAAAATAATCCCTAAATTCAAAAAAATAATTTATTTCATATCGAAAAAAAGTTTTTGTAGTCATATACCGATGAATATTGATATATAGATAGAGTGGCCCTATTATTCCGACAATTATTAAAAACCATATACATATTTTTCGCATTCTTCATCACCCATTAAACATAAGTTCATCAATTTTATATGCCACATCATAGGTTATTTTATAGGCAAAAATTTTTTCCTTTTTTCATAGCAATACCTCTATTACATAACGACCATATCCCAAAACCTGATATGTTCTATACTTTCACTATATCATATATAGGCAACAAAAAAAAAGACTAAGCCCGAAAGCCTAGTCTTTTTCATGTACTTGTTTATGCAGTTTATAGCAATGGTTTACGTACTACATCGATGATAGATCCATCACGATATTCGATGATAGCTACTACATCTTTAGGGTCTTGGGATACCTCAATACCTTCTGGTTTACCAACCATGTCGTACGCCATTTGTTGTAACTCTTCAATTGTGTAAATTGGCAAGTTAGAATCTTTGAAACGTTCGATCAAATCTTGACGATTTGGATTGATCGCGATACCACGTTCTGTTACCAATACGTCAATACTTTCACCTGGAGTGATAACTGTTTCCACGCGTTCACGAATCATTGGCAAACGACCACGAATCAATGGGCAAGTAATAACAGTTACTTTTGCTCCAGCTGCTGTATCGGAGTGACCGCCGGATGCACCCATCAAGATACCATTGGAGTCAGTCATGCAGTTTACGTTGAAATCTGTATCGATTTCTGTAGCGCCCAAGAATACTACATCTAAGTAGTTTGTCATGCAGTCTGTTGTAGGGTCTGCGTACATGGACGCGCTCATTTCAATATGATTTGGATTTGTATCCAAAGATGCCGCTGCTGTTATGTCAAATGTTTGTGTATCATAAATCGCTTTGATGTGACCTTTTTCAAGCATGCTTACTAGTACGCCTGTGGCACCGCCAACACCGAATCCACCAACGACGCCTTTTTTCTCTAATTTTTCGCCGATGAATTTAGCTACTGCTAATGGAGCTCCACCAGCACCCAATTGGAAAGAGAAACCTTCTTGGATAATACCAGCTTCATCAAGGAATTCTGCTGCCATTTCAGCAATTTTGATTTGTACAGGGTTCTTCGTGATTCCCACAGCACCAGATGCGATACCTTCTGGGTCACCGATAGCCTCTACTTCTACGATGTAATCTACATCTGTTTGAGGGATGGAGATTGGGTATACATTGTCGATTAGGTTATCTGTTAACAATACAGTTTGGTCTGCATAATGAGAGTCAACCATGGCATAGCCCAAGGCACCGCAAGCGGATTTACCTTTACGACCTGTGGCATTACCACGACGATCACAAGCAGGTACGCCCATGAAAGCTACATCAATGTGAGCTTCTCCAGTGCAAACTGCACGAGCACGTCCACCATGGGAACGAATCACTACTGGGCGTTTTAATACGCCTGGGTTCAAGCTTAAGAATTTACCCAATGCATCACGAAGACCAGATGTTTCGATGGCTGTTACTGTGCCATCTTTAATCATATCGATTAAGAACTCATGACAAGGAGCCAAGGAAGAGTTAAGGATTGTAATATCTTTGATTCCTTTGGCTTGTACACGGTCCATCACAAGTTTCATTACATAGTCACCATTACGTAAATGATGGTGGAAGGAAATAGACATACCATCTTTCAAACCTACTTTTTCAATAGCTTCATCGATGGATCCTACTAATTTATCTTCCCTTGGCGTGTGAAGTTTTACTGGTTTACCTGCACGAACTGCAGTTTCTGTCATTGCAAATTGTCCTTCATAGAGACGACGACCTTGAAGGCATTCTAATTCCATAGGAATATCACGACCAATTTTATTTAACATCGATTTCTGCTCCTTCCTCAAGTTCTACTTTGATACCTGCTGCACGGGCTTTATCTACCACGCGTTGTGCACGTACTACGATAGGACCGTCGATCATTTTACCATCTACAGCGATAACGCCTTTATTGTTCCGAAGTGCTTCTGCATAGGAGTTCAACACTTTTACAGAATGAGCAATTTCTTTTTCATCTGGCGTGAACACTTCATGGATAATTTTGATTTGGCTTGGGTGAATGCAAGATTTTCCATCGTAACCAAGGGCTTTGATGAATTCCACTTCTTCACGGAAACCTTGTGGGTCTTTCACATCGGAGAATACTGTGTCAAGTACACGAATACCTGCTTCACGTGCTGCATGAAGGATAGTTTGACGAGCAAATAACAATTCATGAGCTGGTTTATGTTTGCCTGTACGAAGGTCAGCACGGTAGTCTTCTGCGCCTAATGCGATTGCTACTACACGAGGACCTTGTGCGATTTCACGTACATTATATAGACCTTTTACAGATTCGATAGCTACGATAATGTTGATAGTACCTTCTTCCCAACCGTTTGCTTTTTCTACTTCTTCGATTTTTTTAGCAACGATTTCTACTTCAGATACATCTTCAGTTTTTGGAAGACGGATCAAGTCAGGTTTTGCTGGTACGATCACATCAAGGTCAGCATAACCATATGGAGTTTGTGTTGGATGGTTGATACGAACCACTGTTTCGCCTTTGAATTTCAAAGTTTTCAAAGCTTCTGCTGTTAGTAAACGAGCTGTATCTTTTTCTGTCACAGCTACGGAGTCTTCAATATCAAACATGATGGAGTCGGCACCGTGGATATCAGCACTGTTAATCATTTTAGGTGTGTTACCAGGTACGAACATCATGGAACGAGATAAACGTTTTTTTGCTAATTCAGTTAATTGGCTCATTATGCTTCGCTCCCTCTTTCTAATGCACCCAATACACGGGCTTTAATCGTATAATCCCAAGCTGCTTTGTCGATAGCCGTTACTTTCACGCCATCGAACCCTGCTTCTTTTACAGTGGTTTCGATGAAAGCACGAATATGCTTACCGTAGGCACGCTCAACTTTTGATTTCAATTCTACTTCGATACCAGATGCAATTGGTTCCACTGTTACCAATACATCATTTTTTTCATCAAAGCCAGCCATAGCTGCTTTCACTAGATGTTTCATAGTCAATCCTTTCTCTCATAGGGAATATGTATGAAAAGTCAGAGACCAGTGATGAAGAATCACTGGATTCTGACTTAGATAACCAAAGATACTGTCTATCTACCTGATAGAGTTAGGCTCATTAGATTAAGCCTACGATGGACCACCAGATTGGACCAAAGCCAAGTGTCACCACTAGACCGATAACTGCAATCACACCACCTGTTACCCACCATTGGCGAACTTCGTTGTAACCTTCACCGAAGATGATTGGACCAGGGCCACCACCGAAGTGAGTCACTGCACCACCAAAAGCATTTGTCATGAAGATCACAAGACCTAGCATCCAAGGGTCGATACCTGCTACTTTGCCTACTGTAAAGAATACTGGTACCATCGCTGCAATATAAGCACTACCAGATGCAAACAAGTAACGAACTAGTACGGACAATACAGCAATCACGATAATAGCAAGCATTTCATGATGTCCGAAGTTCATTTGTGCTTCTAGTACTTTTGCTAACCAGATAAAGAAATCTGCTTTTGTTAACGCACCGGATAAGCCAAGGATACCACCGAACCAAATCAATGTGTTCCAGCCGCCTTTATTTTGAAGAGCATCTTCCCATTTGATAGCGCCGAACATATAGCAAGATACCATCGCTACTAATGCTACTGCTGTCGCATCTAATTTGAATTTAATACCTACCATTGCTAGGATAGATGGCAATGCCCAACCAAGCAAGGATAAGAAGAAGATAGCAATTAATACTTTTTCACCTGTAGATACAGGACCTAATTCTTCCAAACCTTCACGAGCAATTTTCTTGTTGTCGATTTCTTTCAATTCAGGTTTGTTTAACATATAGGATACGAATGGAGTGATTAATAACAAAATCAATCCAGGTACGAATAAAGCGACTGCCCATGTTACCCAGTCAATGGAGATGCCGAGGATTTTCTTGAAGTAATCCGCTGCTAACGCATTTGGCGCCATCGCTGTTAAGAATAAAAGGGATGTTACTTTTGTTACCATGTATGTATTAGTCATTAAATAGCGACCTACTTTGTTCGCTGTTTCACCAGGTTCAGAACCCAAGGATTTCGCTACGGAGTTCATGATTGGGAATACGATACCACCACAACGAGCTGTGTTAGATGGTGTAGCTGGGGAAATAATTCCGTCCAATAAAGCCGTTACATAACCAAGACGAAGTGTCGTGTGACCGAAGGCATCAATCATATGGTATGCGATACGACGACCCAAGCCTGTTTTTACGAAGGCTACAGAAATGGAGAATGCCGCAAAGATCAACCAAGTTGTAGTGGATGCATATCCGGACAATACTTCTTTTGGATTATTTAAGAATAATGCAGAGGCACCAATGGCAGATAATACTGCTACTGGAGCTGGGAATGGTTTTAATACCAATCCTACGATAGCGGCTAAATAAAAGCCAAATAATTTCCAAGCGCCGTCAGCTAAACCTTCTGGAGCTGGAGTGAACCAGATTACTAATGGGATAGCCCATGTAATCAAGGCATTAATGATTTTTTTGTTCATCTTGTGTCTCCTTACTACATAAGATATAAAAAACATTGCCTACGTCGATTGCACTCTTACTTTCTATAAACGTGAAACTGAATATATAATCAAATAATATATAAGGGCGGTTCACCACTTACTAGAATACTAGAACGTGCAAATGTCTAGGTCTTTCTATGCCCTCATTATATCCAATCGTTTCAGAAGGGAAAAATAAAAATCCTTTATAAGGCTTATAAAAATTTTATTTTCTGGAAAAACCGTGAAAGTATGCATTTCAGTAATGCATGATAAACCTCATTGTTATGCCATTTCTCTCTTATTCCTACTAAATTGTTCCTATTTTTATGATATATAGCTGTGATAATTGCTACTTTCATATACATTAACAGTCCATTAATAATTTTCCGGACTAATCAAATTTGATGTTAGAACAATCTTTCCATTGTAAAATATTAGGACATACTAAAAGGGGAGGTTTTGATCCTCCCCTTTAGCTTGTATACCCTGGTAATGTAACGACTTGATGATTTTCGTAATATTCTGTTACATAATCAATGAAAGTTTTCACTGCAATGAGCTTTGTACTTACTTCATCATGGAACAAATAGGTAGAACGTACCAATGGACGATCATCTTTCATCCGCAAAGGCTCTACATAAATACCATGTTCACGGCAACTACCAAGTCCTAAATATGGTAAAATAGCCCAACCTAATCCTTCTCGCACAAAGTGACGGCAAGTCACCATAGAGTCCAGTTCCATGGCTGGTCTCACATCTCCTACGCTATGTTCTTTCTTCCAATTTTCTACCACTGTCGCAATGGATCCATCCGTGCGATAGTTAATCATCGGAATATCCCGTAATTCCTTGTAATCCACAGGATGTTTATAGACTAAACAATAGGGCTCATCAAAAAGACGCACCCCATTCGGCACATGATTATATTCACCACGGGCAAAGGCAATCATCACCTCTCCAGAATTAAACATTTTATTCACATGGGAGCTATACCCGGTCTTTACTTCAATACGAATCTTAGGATATTGTTTTGTGAAATTATTGAGCAAATGAGGCAACTCATAGTCCGCAAAATTAATGGATGCAGCAATTTTTAAGGTACCTTGTATTTTTCCTGTCACCTTTCCAATATTTTGGCGTAATTCCTCCCGGGACCGAATCATACGTTGGCAATAATCGTAATACAGCTCACCTTCTGCAGTTAACGCAATGCCATCATTAGCACGAATTAATAAGGGACGCCCTAAGATATCTTCTACTTGTTTTAGTCGATAGCTTAATGCAGGCTGTGAAAGAAATAATTTTTCTGCTGCTTTCGTAATATTGCCTTCTTCCACCACTGTGACGAAGGTTTGCCATTCTTTTGCTTCCATATACAACCTCCTTACTTGTGTTATTCTACTATATATTATCTCATATATCGAAAGATTTGCATACTAAAAGGGGCTGTAACAAAACAATAACAAATAAAAGAGAGGAAAGTTGATCAAAAAAAATATCAACTTTCCTCTCTTTTTATACTTGTAATAAGCGGAGCTGTAGCAAAATATAAAAATATACATTTTGTTACAGCCCCTTTTATACATGTGATTTTTCCAGTTAACAACAAATTACCGACGACTGAAAATGCGAAGTAAGTTGATGAAAATATTGATGAAATCTAGATATAAACCTAAAGCACCAATCAATTCAACACGTTCTAGGACACTTTCATCTTCATAAGCCACTTCCATGATAGTCCTTTTAATGCGATATACATCATACATGGTAAATAAGGAGAAAATCCCTACGGCTATATAGCTGTATACTAATAATCCAAAGTCGCTAGCACCGAAGAACATTATAATCAAACTGGCAATGAGTAGCGCAATCACTGCACCCATTAAAAATGTGCCTAGTCCAGACAAATCTTTTTTTACCACTACTCCTAAAAAGGCAAAACTACCAAACACCGCTACAGCTCCTGTTAACGCATACACGACCACCTCAAAAGAATAGTGTAAGGCAATGGCGGTTAAGGTCAATCCATTCATGATGGAATAGAGGAAAAACATAGCTTTCAAAAATGTGTTAGACGCCGTGTATTGACGGAAGGAAAATAAGAACACCACCGCCACTTCGGCTAATAAAATAATATTAAAGTTGGAATGAGCAAAGCGCAACCAACTAGAGTTGGTCAACGCTATAAATCCAATGATGGCTGTTGTTAATAACCCCCAAACCATCCAAAGCATAGAATTTCGTAATTTACGATTTACAATTTCTTCTACTACCACCGTATCTGCTTGTGTAGGAATACGATACTCCATAATTACCTCCTATCTTGCGTTTGCAATACCTTCATAAACATTACCTCGAATACCATCCACGGTTACCACCTGACCATTTGTCAATTGAGATTGATCATGAGCACCTAAAATGACAGGAATACCAAACTGAATACCTGCAATAGCTGCTGTCGATGTGTACCCTTCTTCTGCTGTAATAATAGCGCCAGCTCGTTTTGCTAGTTCCATATATTCTGGTTCTAAATCACGAACTACTAGAATGCTTCCATCTGCCATAGGCTCTGTAGAGTCAGCGTGATGGATTGGTCCCGTTACAGATAGTTTACCAACTCCGCGACCTTTAATCAATACATTACCTGTGACATGAACACGAATCATATTCGTTGTGCCAGATAAGCCAGATGGCACACCAGCTGTCACAACAACTAAATCACCAGATTGAATCAATCCCTCTCCTAAAGCGGCACTCATAGCGCAGTGTACCATTTCATCTGAATTGGAGTGAGATGGTCCTTGGATAGCTGTTACACCCCAATATAACTGCATACGACGTAAGGCGCTCTCATGTGGTGTTACCGCAATGATTTGGCAATTTGGACGATGACGGGAAATGCTCATGGCTGTAATACCAGATTCAGTGCAAGTAATGATGGCCCCAGCTCCCAAAGAACGTCCTACTTCAACAGTAGCAGAACAAATAGCATCTGTCGTTTTTGCCTCTTCTAATTGCACCGTATGGTTAGCATTCACATATAAATCAGATGTTTCTGTCACTTTTGCAATGCGAGCCATAGTGGTCACCGCTTCTAGTGGATAGTCACCGCCCGCTGTTTCTCCAGACAACATAACTGCATCGGTGCCGTCTAAAATGGCATTCGCTACGTCACTAGCTTCCGCCCGCGTTGGTCTTGGGTTAGATACCATGGACTCTAGCATTTGTGTGGCTGTAATAACTGGTTTCGATGCGGCATTACATTTTTGAATCATCATTTTTTGCAATACTGGTACTTCTTCGGCTGGGATTTCCACGCCTAGGTCACCACGAGCCACCATCAATCCATCAGATACTTCTAAAATTTCATCTAAATTATTAAGGCCTTCTTCATTTTCAATTTTAGAAATGATGCGAATATCTGCTCCTTTAGATTCCAAAATACGACGAATTGCCACTACATCGCTGGCCCGTTGCATGAAAGAAGCCGCCACATAGTCCACACCCATTTCACAGCCAAATACCAAGTCTTTTTCATCTTGTTCCGACACTGGTGGTAAAGATAGAGATACCCCTGGTACAGCTACGCGTTTACGGTTGCTCATCATACCCGTATTCATAACGGTCGTATGAATTTCAGTGCCATCAATAGAGTCAATACGCAATGTTACTAATCCATCAGATAAGAGAATTTGCTTTGCCTCTTTTACATCTTCTGGCAAGCCTATATGGTTGACGGAGCAAATCTCCTTCGTGCCTTCCACATCTCTTGTCGTCAACGTGAAAGATTGTCCTTCTTCTAAACAAACCTTTCCTTCTTTGAATAAGCCAAGGCGAATTTCAGGGCCCTTTGTGTCTAGCATTAATGCCACTGGAATCCCCGTTCTAGTAGAGGCTAAGCGAACGAGCTCCATACGTTTTGCTTGTTCTTCATGAGAACCATGAGAGAAGTTAAAACGTGCCACGTTCATACCTGCTCGCAATAAGGATTCTACCATTTCTAAACTATCTGTACTGGGTCCCATGGTACAAACAATCTTTGTCTTTTTATTCATTTCTATCTCCTTATAGTAACTCTACTGCATTGGCCCCTAGTAAGGCTTGCACACGCCCAATAGACTCTTTCGATGGGGTGAAATAAAAACTACGGTTCACTGCTAAGCTGCGCTTTTGACGTTGCAAGAATAGAGTAACTGGTGTATCTCCCTGTAATTCTTGCAACAGCTTTTGTAATTGTTGGCTCACTTGCGGTGTATCATGGGCTGTATCAATATGAATACGAATCTGTCGTACTTTATCATATTCTACTTTCAATAACTGTACGGAACTAGCAATGCATTGCACTCCTTTTTCATCCGCATCAATGCGTCCCTCGATAGCTACCACACCATCTCGTTGCAATAGCATATGACTTTTTTGATACCCTTGTGGGAATACTACTACTTGTACGGTGCCTGTGAAATCTTCCAAGGTTAAGGTGCACATTTTTTCCTGCTTAGCCTTTGTTAAGCGATCTACTTTATCCGTAATCAATCCACCAATCGTAACAGTTTTGCCATCGAAATCCTCTGGATTTTCTGCTAATCGTCCTAATTGAAATAGTCCTTCCAATTCATCACGATAGGCATCTAACGGATGGCCCGTAATATAAAAGCCTGTATATTCCTTTTCATCTTTCAGCTTTAGTTCTTTAGGCAAGTCTGGCAAGTCTGGAACATGGATACTCTCCATTTCCTCTACCTCCGCAAAGAGACTCACCGCCCCTAAAGCACTATTTTTTTGCCCTTTAGAACCAATTCCTTGGGCTTGTTCATAAATCTGTAACAGCTGATTTCGATTTTCTTTGAAAGAATCCATAGCCCCGCATCGAATTAAACTTTCCAACAAACGCTTATTGACCACACGGTATGGTATACGTTCGCAGAAATCAACAATGGATGTAAATTGCCCATTTGCCTTACGTTCTGCTAGTAATTCTTCGATCGCATTATCACCTACATGTTTGATACCACCTAAACCAAAACGAATTTGTCCATTTTGTACGGTAAACATACGCTCTGAATGGTTAATATCTGGTCCTAATACAGCCACTTGTTTCGCTTTACACACATTGATGTAATTCGTCATTTTATCCATATTACCCATAAAGCTAGTCATAGTAGCTGCCATAAACTCTGGGAAATAATGGGCTTTCAGATACGCCGTTTGATACGCAATATAGGCATAAGCAGCAGAGTGGGATTTATTAAATCCATAACCTGCGAAATATAGCAAGAGATCAAATACTTCGTTAGCCAATTTCTCATCGATACCATTATTCACAGAACCAGTCACAAAGGAGTCTCGTTGTGCTTTTAGTACAGATTCCTTTTTCTTACCCATGGCACGGCGCATTAAATCCGCTTGTCCCAAGGAGAATCCGCCCATGGCGGAGGCAATCTGCATAACTTGTTCTTGGTATAGGATAACCCCAAATGTATCCTCTAAAATAGGCTCTAATATAGGATGCAAGTAGGTCACTTCTTTTTCTTTATGACGGCGCTTGATAAAATCTTCTACCATGCCCGATCCCAACGGTCCCGGCCGATAGAGGGCCACTAAAGGAATTAAATCTTCAAAATGTTCTGGCTTCAAATCCATTACTAATTTTGTAATCCCTTCCGATTCTAACTGGAAGACCCCTGCGGTTTCCCCTTTACATAAGATTTCACAGGAAGCCTTGTCATCTAATGGGATGGCATCCAAGTCTAAGTCGATACCGTGGTTTTCCTTAATGAGACGTAATGCCTCACCCATCACTGTCAACGTGCGAAGTCCCAAAAAGTCCATCTTCAATAGGCCTAGTTCTTCGATATTATCTTTATCATATTGCGTGACAAAACCATCTTCATTGGAGTTTTGTACCGGCACATACTCATCTAATGGTGCTGCTGAAATTACAACCCCCGCTGCATGGGTAGAAGAGTTTCTCGCGATTCCTTCTAAACGCAAGCAAAGATCAAATAATTCTTTTACAGATTCATCTGTATCATACAAGTCTTTGAGTTCTTTTACTTCTAAAGCTTTTTTTAACGTAATGCCCAATTCATTAGGAATCATCTTAGCTAATCGATTCACCTCTGGTAAAGGCATATCTAATACGCGACCTACATCACGAATAACCGCACGAGCCGCTTCGGTACCGAAGGTAATAATTTGCGCCACTCGCTCTTGTCCATATTTTTCTGTCACATAGTCGATGACCTTATTGCGCGTTTCATAGCAGAAGTCGATATCGATATCGGGCATGCTTACCCGCTCCGGATTCAAGAACCGTTCAAAGAGCAAATCGTATTTAATAGGATCTAAACCTGTAATTCCCAATAAGTAGGCTACCACTGACCCTGCGGCACTACCACGACCTGGGCCTACTAGTACCCCATGTTCACGAGCATATTTAACATAGTCCCAAACGATGAGGAAGTAATCTTCAAAGCCCATGCGACTAATAACACCCAACTCATAATCTAGCCGCTCTTGTAATACCGGTGTTACCTCTGGGTAGAATTGAGGAATATAGGACTCACAAACTTTGCGCAAGTAAGAATGTGCTGTTTCCCCTTCTGGTACATCAAATTTTGGCAAATGGTGCGCATCAAAATTGAACTCTACATGGCAACGTTCCGCAATCTTCAAGGTATTATCCAAAGCTTCTGGAATATGACCAAAGAGTTCTTCCATCTCATCGCCGCTTTTCATGTAAAACTCATTACTGAAAAACTTCATGCGATCTACATCATTCCGCCTTGCACCCGTAGCAATACATACCTTAATATCATGAGCTTCCGCATCGTCTGCATAAACATAGTGAAAGTCATTAGAACATACAAGTCCCACACCATATTGCTCCGCCATATCTACCAACACATCTTGAACACGTAATTCCTTAGGATCTCCATGGTTCTGAATCTCTAAGAAAAAGTTCTCTTTTCCATAGGTCTTAAGATACCATTCCAAAGCACGATGAGCGCCCTCAATGTTGTCCTGTAAAATCAGTTGCGGAATTTCTCCTGCAATACAAGCACTCAAAGCGATGATTCCTTTGTTGTAGGTAGATAGCAAATCTCGATCAGCACGCGGCTTGCGGTAGAACCCTTCTGTAGAGGATTTAGATACAATTTTTACAATATTTTCGTATCCTTCCATGGTTTCTGCTAAGAGAATTAAATGCTTTAATCGTTCATAGGCCTTACCTTCAGGGCGGTCAAAACGACTGCCTTCGGTCACATACACTTCGCATCCTAAGATGGGTTTGATACCTTGTGCCATGGCCTCTTTATAAAAATATATGGCTCCATACATATTACCATGGTCCGTTAACGCTAGGGCAGGCATATTGAGTTCTTTCGCACGACTCACCATTTGTGGCAATCGGCTAATGCCATCTATGAGGCTATATTCACTATGACTATGCAGATGTACAAATGGTCTCATGTGCCCTCCTTACTAACGTAACGCGATATGCTTTCATTCCTTCTATTATATCATAATTTGCATATTTCAGTGTACCGTGAAAGCATTTGTCACCTATCAATCTATGGATACTTACAAAATAAAAATGCCTATGTAATCTGTATAACAAACTACATAGGCATTGCATTATTTAATAAACTTTACTTCTTGGTAGATAGATTCTAATACTTCTTCTTTTTTCGCATTATACTCTACTTTTTTCTGTTCAAACCAGTTATTGCCTTCTGTATCAATGGATACAATTAAAGGACCAAACTCTTTCACACGACATGTCCAAAGCGTTTCTGGCATACCTAGCTCTCGCCAGTTAGCACTTTCAATTTCTTCCACTTCTGTAGCCGCTAGTACAGCATTGCCCGCAGGAAATACTAGATGCAAGGCTCCAAACTCTTTACAAGCACGTTCTGTATTCGGTCCCATACCACCTTTACCAACAATAAGGCGTACACCTGTCTCTTTCACAAAATCATACTCAAACTTTTCCATACGCATACTTGTGGTAGGTCCTACAGAGACCATTTCAAATGTGTCATCTCCCAGATCTCGGACGATAGGACCCGCATGCAAAATGGCTCCATCCCGTACATCCACAGGCAATTCACGACCTAATTCAATCAACCGACGATGTGCCACGTCACGACAGGTCGTAATATGACCCGTTAAATAAATGATGTCCCCTGCTTTAATACCTTCTAAATCTTTCCGCTGAATCGGCGTTGTTAATACTTTCTTTTCCATTAATATGTCACCCCACTATGCGATAGAATTGTACATTGTCCATCTTTATCAAATACCATATGGCCTCTGCGGTGATTCCAACATCCCACATTAACTGCAACAGAAATAACCGATGGATGACGAGCCCCATGCTCAATATTGACACCTAGCAAGCACTTATCTCCACCCATACCTTGTGGGCCAATATGCAAGGAATTAATCCCATCTTCTAGCAATTGTTCCATTTTTGCTGCTCGTTCATTAGGTGCTACGGAACTTACTGGTCTCATTAACGCTTTTTTTGAAAGTAACGCCGCTGTATCAATAGACGTAGCCACACCGACACCAATTAACAATGGTGGGCACGCATTTAATCCGTAGGATGTCATCAAATCTAAGACAAACTTTGCTACTCCTTCATAGCCTTCTCCAGGCATCAATGTCTTACCGCTACCTGGCAAGGAACAACCACCACCTGCCATATAAGGGAAAATTTCAACATCATCTCGATCTGGCACGATATCCCATAAAATATAAGGTGCTAAAGTACCAATGTTTTTTCCAGTATTATATTCATCAAACGTTTCTACACAATTATGTCGAAGCGGAGTTTCCTGTGTTGCTTGATACGTTGCATTTCTCAAGATACTTTCCAATTCACCAAGCAATGGATAATTAGCACCTACTTTTACCCAATATTGCAATACTCCTGTATCTTGGCAGGATGGGCGACTTAACTCTTTTGCTAACTTCATGTTTTCTTTCATAGTTGCATAAATTGTTTTCGCTAGCGGATTTCGTTCATCATTCGCTAATTCTGTAATTTTTTCTTGTACATCGTCAGGTAATACTTTAGCAACATGGCCTACAAAATCACTAACGATTTTTGTCATTCGTAACACTTGTTCTTCTTTATTCATAGAAACCTCCTAAATTATGGGTAAAAGGGAAAGAATATTGGCAAAATAATTAATGACACGATTGTCACTATCACAATGAGAGGAACCCCTACTTTTACGTAGTCCATAAAACTATATCCTCCAATGTTATACACCATGGTATTGGCAGGCATACCAATTGGTGTTGCATATGCACAAGATGCCCCAATAACAGTAGCCATCAACACCGCTTTGGGATCTGCTCCCATAGACTGTGCTAATTGCAAACCGATAGGCACCAACAGTGCTGTGGCTGCCGTATTAGACATAAAGTTTGTTAACACAGCGGATAAGATAAAAATCACTGCCATCACAATATATGGACTTGGATTGCTACCTAATAATCCCATAATCGTATTTGCTACTACAGAACCCGCACCTGTTTTCACAAGAGCTGTAGCAATAGATAAGGAACCAACGAACAAAAATATTGTTTTCATATCAATGGATTTTACCGCCTCTGTTTCAGTCACCACATTCGTAGCCACTAAAATAAGTGCCCCAATCCATGCAGATACATACAGTTTAACACCAATTTGAGATTCAAAAATCATAGCTAAGATAGTACCTACCAATACCAATGTCGCCATCCATTGTTTCCATTTTGGTACATGGCTATAATCTTCCACTGTATCATAGGTAGAGTCTACAGCACGACTTGGTGTGTCTGGCAATAATTTATATCCCAATAACAAGAAATAAATAATACCTACCAACAAAATTGGTCCACCAATTAAAGCATAATCAAAAAATCCAAAGGATAAGCCAATTTTTTCTAATCCTGCTTGTGCGATCATATTTCCTGGGGCCCCAATTAAACTAAGATTACCACCCATAGCCGATGCCAATACTAAGGGGATTAGAAATTTTGATTGGTTAAATCCTGATTTTTGTGCAATTCCAATTGCAACAGGAATCAATACCGCTGCCGTTCCCGTATTAGACAAGAAGCCAGATAATAATCCTGTAATTAGCATGACTGCGACAATGAGCATTTTTTCAGTGCTAGCCATTTTTGTAACTACACTACCTACCACTTGTGCCACACCAGTTTCAAAGAATGCTGCACCCACGATAAACATAGCCATAAATAAAAGAACATTACCATCCACAAAGCCTGCAAAGGCCTCTTTAGGAGATAAAACTCCAGATAACACTAGACCAACTGATACTAACATCGCCGTAATCGATAAAGGTATCTTCTCCCATACAAACATGACTATGGCAAACACTAAATAACATAACGTAATACTAACTGCATCCATTCCATTCCTCCTGAATCTCTAGTACCGTATTAATATATGCCCTCATTATAGCTATTTATACAGCCCCCTTCTATCCAATATTCATCATGATACTTTTCTATAAAATAGGCATATTTATCTATATTTTTGCAATTTTAAGTCCAATATATATAAAAAAATGCTATGTTATTACATGTAATAACATAGCATTTACCAGCATTAATTAAATTCAGTCTTATTTTATTATATAAAAATATATCCATATACTTAATATTATATATATGCAAGTAAAGTATACCTAGCTTATTCTAGTGTCTGCAATAGCTGGTGTAATTCTTCTTTAACCCGCTGAACCTTACTAACAAGGCTTTGTTTCGTATATTCATTTTCCTCATACTTCACATTTTCTCTAGTCAGGTAACTTCCATACATTGTTAATATCCCCTTAATTTCTGTATCATCAGAGCTAATATATTCTTTCCAATCTTCTAACACTGTATGACGCTCAATTCTCTTTGCTCGTTCACGATAGGCAGAAGGAGTTAGTTTAAAATGCTTTTTAAACGCACTATTAAAAGCTTTTACGTCAGGGAACCCACAATAACTTGCAATATGAATAACCATATCATCCGTATTTACCAATCGTATCGCTGCCTCACGCAATCGCATACGTGACACATATTCTAAAAAAGTAATCCCCAGCTGCCGTTTAAATAGTTGAGAGGTGTAGCTTTCAGTATATCCGCCTACATCAGCAATCGTTGCTAACTCAAGACGGTTGCGAAAATGTTCATCGATAAAATGAACCATCCGTTCAAAATTTTCTTCTTGATGCAATATCTTAGTGGATAATTGATTCTCGTATCGACTAGCTAATATAATCTCATACACATTTGACAACACTGTATATATAACACCATCTACCTTCATGGTTTCTAGCGCACTAATGCTTATTTCTGCAGTATGATGATTCATAATATACGCTAGCGATTGGCGAAGCTCTTTATACCTTTTAGCAATATTTATATCTTGTGTGGAGACTGACACAAATCGATACTTCATAAAATCCTGATCATACTGCAAAAACCATTGTGGTTCTACATGAAAGACGAGAGCAATCGTATCTTCTTCTAAAGCCAATGTAGCATGCCCACATTGTGATGAATACAAAATCATGTCATCTCGTTGTAATGTATAGGTCTGCCCCTCTACACACACTTCTAAAGCTCCCTTTAATACCCATAATAACTCAATATGATTATGCCAATTATAATGATAGGTGGAAATACGATATATATGACTTTTAACTTGTAATAACCCTCTATCAATAGCGTATCTAAAATATTTCATAGGAACCTCTTCATCTCTATAATTGTACATTACCTAACCTTGCTTATGTATAATATGCCTTCATCTCCGCTTTCACTTGCTCCCAATTTGGCAACACATCGCTCATAACCTTATAAAAGCGTGACGAATGGTTCGGCTCTATAAAGTGCGCAAATTCATGGACCATCACATAGTGAGCAAACTCTGTAGGGCCTAAGAGCAATCGTGTATTCATGGTGATAACTTCTTTTACAGGCATACAAGAGCCCCAGCGGCTTGTCATGTACCGCAATCGTAAGGTCGGTATCGGCACGGTATAGCCCGCTTGTTGAAATTCACCATGTACTTGTTGCGATAACTTCTCCATAAAGTCCTGACCTATAGATTTCCAAAAATTAAGCCACATCCGTTCTACTTTGCTAGCATCCAAGGTCTCGTGATTACTTGGGTAGCGTACCAACAATATGTCGTCTACCACCGTTACTGCATAGGTAGAGGCGTTCCCTCTCGACAGTTTTCTTTGTGATAGGCTTCCTTGTGCGCCCTTCCTTTTTGATGAACTACCTTTCAATGGAGAATCTGACGGAGTATCACTTAATTGACCATCCTGCGAAGATGTTTCCAAGTAGGCAGATACTGTGTGAGGCTTTTCTAGTACTACTCGATACATCTTACCCATCACAATGATTTCTGTATCTAAATCTGGTACCATCGGATGTCCACCTCTGTCCTTTCGATTTTGCAGTGCTTTTTCAATGAAAGCTCGATGACGACAGATAAATTCTTCAATCATTCCTAAGGGGACACGAGGAGAGGCAGACACTCGCACCACACCACTAGTGGTGACACGAAGATTCATATTCTTCACTCGTTTTCTATGCAGTTCATAAGTGATGCTCCCATCTGGCAGTGTACGAAGTTCTTTCATCCCGTCTTCTCTATCTCCTATATCATGACTAATATGTTACTTATATATCTATTATAGGCTTTCAGCCCTATAAAATACAACAAAATAGAGAAAGCCATGGTATCCCACTACTTTCTCTATTTCTATGTACATAGACTATTCCTAGCCTACTATATGTAATTATTTTCCTGCTTTTGCTGCTTTCGCACGAGCGGAACGATCCAAGATGGCTTTACGCATACGGATGTTTTCTGGTGTTACTTCTACCAATTCGTCATCGTTGATCCACTCTAGAGCTTGTTCTAAGCTGAAGATACGTGGAGGTGTTAAACGAACTGCCTCATCAGAGGAGCTAGAACGCATGTTAGTCACATGTTTCTTTTTGTTAGGGTTTACGTCCATGTCGTTTTCACGAGCATTTTCTCCGATAACTTGGCCTGTGTATACTGGCACATTAGCACCCAAGAATAAGGTACCACGGTCTTGTACAGAGTTCAAACCATATGGTGTAGTTTCACCGTCTTCGAAAGCTACCAAGGCACCGCGCGTACGGCCTGGGATATCCCCTTTGTATGGTGCATAGCCATGGAATACATGGTTCATGATACCATTACCTTTTGTAGCTGTTAAGAACTGCGCACGGAAACCAATCAAGCCCCGAGCAGGGACTACGAATTCCATACGTAAGTAACCAGCTAATTCCACCATGTTAATTAACTCCGCTTTACGAACGCCCAAGTTTTCCATAACAGCACCCATAAATTCTTGAGGCACGTCGATTGTTAAATGCTCTAATGGTTCACATTTTTGACCATTGATCTCTTTGAAAATTACACGAGGTTTACCCACTTGTAATTCGTAACCTTCACGGCGCATTGTTTCAATCAATACTGCCAAATGCAATTCGCCACGGCCAGATACTTTGAAAGAATCTGGAGAATCTGTTTCTTCTACACGCATGGATACATTAGTTTCTACCTCTTTGAACAAACGGTCACGTAAATGACGGCTTGTTACATAGTCACCTTCACGACCTGCGAATGGAGAGTTATTAACGGAGAACATCATGGACAATGTTGGCTCGTCGATAGAAATTGTTGGTAATGCTTCTGGATTTTCTGCATCCGCTACTGTTTCACCGATATTGATGTCATCAATACCTACGAAAGCGATGATGTCGCCCATACCCGCTTCATCAGTTTCTACACGGTTCAAACCATTGTATGTGTACACACGACCGATTTTACCTTTACGAGTACTTTCACCATTCATCAACACCACTTGTTGATTTGGTTTCATACGGCCACGAACGATACGACCTACTGCGATTTTACCTACGAAATCATCATAGTCAAGGGTCGTTACCATGAATTGCAATGGACCATCGATGTCGCCTTGTGGAGCAGGAATTTCTTTGATCAATACATCGAATAATGCCGTCATATCTGTGGAGTCATCTTCCATCGATGCTTTCGCAATGCCATCACGAGCAGATGCGTATACCACTGGGAAGTCCAATTGATCATCGTCCGCTTCCAATTCCATGAACAATTCTAATACTTCGTCTTCAACTTCATGAACACGTTGGTCAGGACGGTCAATTTTATTGATAACAACGATTGGTTTCAAACCTTGTTCCAAGGCTTTGCGCAATACGTACTTTGTTTGTGGCATTGGACCTTCGAAAGAATCCACCAATAACAATACGCCGTCAACCATGTTCAATACACGTTCTACTTCACCGCCGAAGTCAGCATGACCCGGTGTGTCCACGATATTGATTTTTACATCATTATGCATAACTGCTGTGTTTTTGGACAGGATTGTAATCCCTCTTTCACGTTCTAGGTCGTTAGAGTCCATTACACGTTCAGCAACTTTTTCATTATCACGGAAAATATGACTTTGTTTAAGCAATGCATCTACCAACGTTGTTTTACCATGGTCAACGTGGGCGATAATCGCCACATTGCGAAGATTTTCACGAATCATTCTATACTCCTTTATCTACTTAAGTAGGGTATTCCTAATATTTGTACAAATCGTACTACGACAGTCTATTATATACTTTATTTTAGGATTTTACAAGGAAATAGCTATACTTTCATGGCAATATCTCTATAGTAGTCAAACATTTGTGACAATAGATTACTTCACAATATGGCATCCCCAGCCACTATATTCTCCGTCAAACTCTTCGGCTAGATCCATAAGATACCAGACAATTTCATCGATATTTTCAAAAGCATCTTCCCTACCAATGACAAGTACATATGGATATTCCTTATCTATATCCTCATTATCGGTCTGATTTTCTGATGAAAGTTTTATAAAACCGTCTTCCATCACTTTCGCTAAAAAGGCTTCTCCATTTTCTTCTGTTTTAAAGAGTAAGCAATGTTCAAGCACTCTCGGCACCATACTATCACCATCACTTTTAATATCCTCAATGAGCCTCATATTCATAATACTTTGGTATTCATATCTGTCAGGATACAGTCCCTGAAAATACAGTTCCCAGTCAGGATCATCTACTATTGCCAATGTATAGGCATAGTCAGGGAAGTTTTCTGACATCATCTCAGAAATTTCATCGCCGTACCCCAACTCATTCTTAGCATACGCAAAAATATGTGCTCGTTCATCGCATTTCACAACGCCTACTAACATATCTCCATGTTGTTTAACAATCTCTTCTACAGCGTCTTCTATATAATATACATATTCCCCTTCTTCTCTTGTAGGAAACCCGCTGTCATTAGCATTCTTATATAATATTTGTAAATGTAATCTGTTAGGGTAGTTTGCAGTATATTCAAAATCCCTAAAAGCTAAATTGGTTCGAATCACAGCCGGCAAGTCATAAGCAAATGAATCGCATAGATAAACGCCCCAGTCTTCCTCAATTTCAGCAGTTTCTTGATCGATCACTTTCTCCGTAGCCACATTTGCTCTTTTTTCTATTTCTTCTTGACACTCTTTTACTACTTCCAATGCATCCTTATCCTCAGGATCCAACTCCGCCCAACGCAAGGCATAAGGAATCGCTTTTTCTTCCTCTTGAGTTAAATATTGATAGGCATATGCCATACGCATATTCCATTCAGCTTTATCTTTCCCCTCTTCTCTAACTGAATTTAAAATATCTATCGATTTTAATAAAAATTTATCGCCAATAAAACTAGGTGTTCCTTGATCATCATTGCCGACAATCGCAAAGTTTTGATACGCACGAGCAAGCTGATACCATACTTGGTAATCCCGTTCTTCCATAGGGATGCTTTCCAATGCTGTCATACATTCCGTATATGTATCTTCATCTGTAAGCTTTTCTATATACGCAAAAAATTCTTCGCGATTTTTTGAATTCCATTTCATGTTACATTACCTCCACTTTTTATCGTTTATCTAACATTAAAAACACAACACCACAAATGACAAGTAACAGTCCACATATTCCTATAAAAACTCTATATCCTTTCTCACCCCACACTTCAAAAATAAATGCGTGCCTTGCTTTATCTCCGACTGTAGCTTGATACACCCATTTCCAATCTCGTATAGCACCAATTAAAAATAGTAGTCCACCTGCTATCAAGACATACTGGTAATGTGCCTTTAACCATTCAAATACTCCATCCATATCGTTTATCCACTTCCTCTATCAAGCATTTCTCTCATTATTTCTCTTTTTCACACGCTAAAGATTCTTCACTCAAGCACCATTCTCTCAACTTTTTAGAAGATTACTTTTTCTTTTTTACCGCCGATTGTAAAAGCTCTCGTATTCTCCTTCAAATACAAACTTTTCTGGGTGAGATTTGATGTAGTTTAGTTCGTTTTCTTCACCTGTATAATCGTAAATGAAATCATCGGCTTCATCTAAAATATTAAAAAATTCCTCTCCGTATTTTTCTTCCAATATTTCTAGCATATGGTATCTTTCTTCTCTACCAAACGGTATTGTCCCACCACAATAGTCTACAACTTTTTGAAAATTGCCTGCATATTCGTTCATTCCAAAATGTTTGAAACCTTTTATTGCATCTTCCCAAACTATCCCTGTAGGATTATATAAAAACTGATGATGACCTCCATTATTTACTTCTACAAAATACCAAGTAATGGCTAATAAATATCTTTGCTCTAAAGTGAAAGTCTGCGCTGATTGAATATACTCATCATATCCATCATAAATATTAATTGTTTCCCACATTGGATCAACAACATCATAATAAGAGTTTTCATCTAAACTTTTAATATTTTCTATGGTAATCTTTGCGTATGTTAATTTCTTTTCTGTTTCACCCATTTCAGTTGTCTCCTCTATATTTTTATTTTCTAGATTGATATATTCAAAATATTTTTCTGTTAAAGTAGAATATTTCTCCTTTGTTTTTACCGGGATTTCCTCAAAATCACTAAAATCCACTTGAGCAAGCTTGGGCTATTTCACGCTACTTTACAATATGGCATGCCCAACCATCATATTCCCCGTCAAACTCTTCTGCTAGATCCATAAGATACCAGACAATTCCATCGATATTTTCAAAATCATCTTCTCTGCCTATGACAAGTTCATATGGATATTCTTCATCTATATCTTCATTGTTGCTCATGTTTTCTGATGAAAGTTTGTTAAAACCGTCTTCCATCACTTTGGCTAAAAAGGCTTCCCCATTTTTTTCTGTTGTAAAGCACAGGCAATGTTCAAGTACTCTCGGCACCATACTATCACCATGACTTTCAATATTCTCAATGAGCCGCATATTCATAATACTTTGATATTCATATCTGTCAGGATACAGTGCATGAAAATACATGACCCAGTCCTTATCTTCAAATACTGCCAATGTATACGCATAATCAGGGAAGTTTTCTGACATCATCTCAGAAATTTCATCGTAGTACCCCAACTCATTCTTAACATACGCAAAAATATGTGCCCGTTCATCGCATTTCACAATGCCTGCTAACATGTCTCCATGTTGTTCAATAATCTCTACTACAGCGTCTTCTACAGGATATACATATTCTCCTTCTTCTCTTGTAGGAAAACCGTTGTCATCAGCATTCTTATATAATATTTGTAAATGTAATCTTTTTGGGTAGTTTACAGTACATTCAAAATCCCTAAGAGCTAAATTGGTTCTAATCACAGCCGGTAAGTCGTAAGCAAATGCATTGCATAGATAAATGCACCAGTCTTCGTCAATTTGGGCCATTTCTTGATCGATTGTTGTTTCAGTAGCCGCATTTGCTCTGTACTCTCTTTTTTCTATTTCTTCTTTACACTCTTTTACTACTTCCAATGCATTCTCATCCTCAGGATTTAACTCCGCCCAACGCAAGGCATAAGGAATCGCTTTTTCTTCCTCATGAGTCAAATATTGATAGGCATACGCCATACGCATATTCCATTCAGCCTTATCTTTCCCCTCTTCTCTAACCGAATTCAAAATATCTATAGATTTTAATAAAAATTTATCGCCAATAAAACTAGGTGTTCCTTTATCATCATTGCCGACAATCACAAAGTTTTGATAGGCACGAGCAAGCTGATACCATACTTCATAATCCCGTTCTTCCATAGGGATGCTTTCCAACGCTGTGATACATTCTGTATATTTATCTTCATCTCTAAGCTTTTCTATATACGCCAAAAATTCTTTCCTGTTTTCTTTTTGATATTTCATAATTTACTCCTTATTTATCCTATTTTTACCAATTTCCTCAGTTTTCAAAAATATATTTTAACTCGTTAAAAATTAAAACTTATTTTTCTATTTCAATACCATTCAAATACTCCATCCATATCGTTTATCTACTTCCTCTATCAGGCATTTCTCTAATGAAATCTCTCGTATTCTCCTTCAAATACAAACTTTTCAGGGTGAGATTTGATGTAGTTTAGTTCGTTTTCTTCACCGTCATAATCGTAAATGAAAACATCGGCTTCATCTAAAATCTTAAAAAATTCCTCTCCGTATTTTTCTTCCAATATTTCTAGCATATCCCATCGTTCTTCTCTAGCAAAGGAAATTCTTCCACCACAATAATCAATTACTTTTTGGAAATTAGCTGCAAACTCTGGCATTTCAAAATGTTTAAAACCATTTAACACATCTTCCCAAACAATTCCTGTAGAATTGTTAAAAAATTGATGATGCCCCCCGTTAATTACTTCCCCAAAATACCAATGAATAGCACATAAATATCTTTGTTCCAAAGTAAATCTCTCTGAAGTTTTTAAATATTTATCATATCCTTCATAACCGTTAATCATATTAAACATGGGATCACAGATATCCCAAGACTCCTCAATATTTTGAATGTCCTCTATGGCAATCTTTGTGTATTTTAATTTCGTTTGTGTTTCACCCATTTCATTTGTCTCCTCTATATTTTCATTTTCTTAATTGATGTATTCAAAATATTTTTCTGTTAAAATAGGAGGCTTCATATTTTATGTCTCGTAATTGATAAACTTATGCAAGTTCTAACTCACAGATAACTCTTTTGGTATCTAGTTCGTCTATAGCAGTAATTTTTATATAATCAAATCCATTGTTCTTCACTTCTTCAAAAGAAATTTTTTCTCCGTTAATAGTTTCTGTGAAGTCATCTTCATCAAATTCAAAATCTTCTTTCTCTTCATCAAAATCAATGTTATAGGCAAAATCTATTTCAATGTTAGAGTTTGGAATTTCTAATTTAGAGAGTGAACGTTTTTTGATATCTTCTAAATGTATCTCATCACAGAACATAGGGTTGTATCCATATTTAGCTCCATCATAGAGTAAAATTTCTTTTCCTGTATGTATACATTTTGCTACTATCATACAAGGATTGCTAATCTCATTTTTTTCATCATACATACCACAAATCATATGTTCTTCAAAAAGTGAACCAAAAAAATGAATTTCATACAGTTCATTGGTATCTCCACTTTCTAAGTTGTTGCAAATACTAATACTTGTAAATGTATCATCTATATGTTTTATATTGTAATTTTCTTCTTTAATATAACTTGGTACTCTCACTTTGTTTGCTCTCTTAATTATTATATCGTTATTAAATACGTCATCATTTCTACAGGATATTTTAAATGTCCAGGGCCTCATATGTTTCCCGAACTAACCTTATGACTAAATCGTATATCTACCATAACTAATTGTCAAGCAATATTCGCTACTGTATCCTTATTATAAATGATACATTCGTTATAGTTATGGCATACCTTTTTGGTTATTCTGCTCCATTATGAGTACGCTACTACTAGCTTTTTCTTAACTGTATTTAAATATCATATGTAACCACTATCCCATAACAGTTAATTCACTCATTATACATTATTGCAATACATTGAAGATTATAATATTTTAAATTTTTAACATATTGACGATTTATCCTGTCAATCATATAATTAAATTAACAAATGTACGGATTCCCATTCTTATCAACTGATTTCAAATACAATTAAGTATAAAAAATATTAGGAGGTGTTAATATGGCCACTTCAAGTATCACTCACAACTTCGTTGTATCTACCCCAGATAGTGTAGAACGTTTTGTTACGGCATTAGATAAAGCTGAACAGGATCGTATACCAAACCAAATACTTCCCGGACGACAATTAACTGATTCTAAAGAAATCTTAGCTTTAATGTCAAAGAGGAGAAAGTAATATGTCTGATAAATATTTTAGTATCAACATCCGTGTATACTTAGATAAGAAAACCCCGACATATATCGGAGAGGAAAATCTTTATGACTTACTCTCCGATTTTTCTTGCCCTAAAAATCCCGATGTAGAACACTTTTTATTACATAATGCCATTGAGTTTACAAAAAAGGATCAATCCATCACTTATCTTGTATTTGATTCAGAAGATGCTTCATTAGTTGGATATTATTCCATCGCTATTAAACCACTTTCCATTCAAGCTGAAAACATTAGCAAAAGAACAGCACATAAACTATCTCGTGTCAGCATTCTTGATAAATCTATACAATCTTATACAACAGCAGCATATCTGATTGCACAATTAGGGAAGAATTATGCTCTTCCTAAAGAAAAACAAATCCCTGGAAATATTCTTTTAGGTTTCGCCCTTGAAAGTATATCAAAACTAAAATATTCTGTAGGCGGTGTTATGGAATTTCTTGAATGTGAAGACAATGAATTTCTTCTAAACTTCTATATGCAAAATCATTTCAAACCATTTAATACTCGTGTTACAAACTCCTATAATAACAAGCCCCATACACTACATCAACTTTTAAAATTTATATAATTTGCAATAAAAAGCGACAGAGCCCTGATATACAATATGTAAATCAGTCTGTCGCTTTTTCTATTTCTTCAAACACAGCGCCTGCTAGGGTAATCAAAACTGCTATTGCTCCCCAAGACATATGCAACTTTTTTATAACTTATTCATTTATCATAATTGTTGCAGCACCAACTTCAAATTTTTACAACATTTCATTTAAATTTATGTCTCACACAGTCTACCATGAAGCAAGAAAACTCTGGATACAACTTAAGCCTCACTTTTGGTTTGAAAGTTAGAGATTTTACACGAGAAATCATTTCTTCATATTCTCTTTTATCTTTTTCCAATTCCTCAATATATTTCTTCTTATCTTCCTCGCTCACATAGTCATCATCAACTATAGCTTCTTTAATAGCATCCATTAAATAGAGTCTATTTTTTTCTTCAAGGACAAAAAACTTTGCTTTTTCATCCTTTAGCCATAAAGCATAATAATAGTGTTCCCAGTCAGCTAAATAGTATTGACAAATAACTTCATCGCTATAGTAATGTAAGAATTTGTCGAATTCTTCAAGTACATAATAGGCATCAAAAATTTGCTCCGCAGAAATATCATCTGTTTTCAAATTGTAATTTTCATCTTCTCCTGACTTTACTCTTTCTAGCCGAGATATTGCTTTATCTTTATTACCAAGATATACTTCGCAATATGCAATGCTAAGCAATAGACTCATTCTATCAGGATATTTTTTCAATAGTTCTAAAAATATTTCTTTAGCTTTCTCATATTCTTTGAGTTCATATAAAGAGACTGCATGATTGAAGGAATATTCGTAACTATCATCAATATTTTTAGCTTTTTCAAAATATTTTTGACTCAATATAAGCCATTCTTTATCTTCATTAGATTGGTACATACTAAAGTAATAAAGCCCCAACCCTGTATATGTTTCAATAAAAGGAGAATCTAAATCCTTTGCTTTTAGTAAATACTCTAATGTTTCTTCAGTATAATCATGGTTACATGCAATATTGGTGTAAACTCTTGCTTTTTGAGCATTATCCAAATAAATTTCAAATTTATCAAGAAAAGAATTTAAATATCTTATATACTCACCGCGTCTAAGCTCTAACTTTAAAGAAGCAAGCGTACATACTATATCAATATCTGAAGGATATTCTTTTTGTTTGGATAACAAGTAGCTTTCCATTTTTTTAAGGTATTCTGTTGATCTTTCATAGTCCTTTAAAAATGTCACTTTATATCTATCCTCATATTCTTTTTTCTGCTTGTCCCAATATGCCTTTATTTCATTTATCAAAATCTGTATTCCTCATTAGTTAAAATTTAACAAACACTATTTCCACTTTTTATCCTTTCCTACAGCTTCGAATTTACGTATCCACATATATTTATATTTTCTACTATTACAATACTATCCAATTATTACTTATTCATCTTTCTTATAGTAGCTGGGATAAAGAGGGTGTTCAAATAAACCATCATCAATCATTTTTTCAATCTTCGCCGGCAAATCAACTTTATATACTTTGTTATAAATAGCTGTGCTTAAACATTCAAATCCGCCTCCCGAAGAAGCATCACCTAAAAAATTTTGAATTGATTCTATATCGGGATAATGATCAGGATTATGTAGATAACGCATATATTCCTCTAAAACTCGTCTAATGTATAGAAAGTCTTTCAGGTTTATTGTTATTTTTTCCTTATCAGAAATAGCATCTAATCCATATTCAACGATATCTTTTATACTTGTATATTTCATCATCTTTAAATTCAATACCTCTCATCATGTGTATACTCTTTATAATCTTCTAGTATTCCTCAATGAATTATCTATATCCAAAAATAATAAAACACTTTTCAATATCATCATATTCATAAGGAATACTAAATTTATTAAGCATACGCTCTATTTCTGATTTTTTATCAGTAACACATGTCTTTGGCTCAATTAAACGCCCTTGACCAATAACTTTCTCAAATTTACTTTTAATTTTAAACCATTCAACAATTCTCATATTCATATGAAAAAAATGTTCATCAGCATCAATCGTCCAATATATGCTAGGCTCTTCTTCATCAAAAAACGTCTTATATTGTATCGGGATGTCTCTCATGTTCTCCATGATGGAATCTATCAGTTCTTTCCATTTTGTATTGTTCATAAAAGAGGTTAGATTTCTTTCTTCAAGAACCTGCTTAATTTTTTCTTTTTCAGTTTTTTTGTTGTTATATTTCCCATTTTCAATTTCGTCTATAATGTGTTGCATAACAGATAACGCTCTATTATCTAGTTTTTTATAAACATAAGATGGCGATATACATTGTTTATCTCTTTGTACATAATACCACCCGTAATGCACCCAACCAGTAACAATAAAATGGAAATCTCCCTCCCAACTTATATCGAAATAAATTCTATCGTCATCATTAGAACTACTTATTTTGATAACTCCACTTCTCGGATTTAGTTTTTCACATAAAATATTATGTATTGATTGCATCTATCACTATTTCTCCTTACAACTTTAAATTTACCTGTCTATTTCTAATACAAACATTTTATTCTTCAAACTTTTCCTCAACATTAAAAATCACTTCACAATCGCAACCAGCACCATTTTCTCGCAAAAATTCTATAACCTTTTCAATATCTGCATTTTTATCTTTCAAAAACTCATTTGTTAAAGAAAAATCGTGATTACAATCTACTGTTTCTGATTTATCATTTAGATAATCAAATAATTCATAAAATAATTTCTTTTCCATCGGTAAGTTCTCTTCAAATTCTTCCATTTGTTTGACTTGATATTCTTGCAATATTTTTCTCTTCTCAAATTTGTTCATGAGCTTTTCTCCTTTATAAAATTATTGTTTTAAATCGTTTATTTTTGTACGTTATACACCATATCTCCGCTATTCCAAACATACATGATTGCCGACACTGGTCTTTTTCCGTCTTCCCGAAGCCATCCTGTATATGTGGTTGTGTTGCCATAATAGCCTTCAATAATGATTTCAAATTCTGAGTCTGTATATTCATCTATAAATTGCTGTAAACCAATAGACTTTCCATTGAAGCGTCCTTCACCTAAGGTTTTGTTAAATATCAATATATCGCATAGGTCGATATCACATTTTTCAAAACATATTTCACCTGGATACGATCTTTCTTCACCTTCCACAAATTCATATATTTTATTAACTTGTAACGTCAAAGTTTCGTTGCAATATATGATTTCTTTCACCCTACTATCATGAAGATTGAAAAGAATGTTGCTATTTCTATCGCGTATAAACTTCATACTGTTCCTCATAATTTCACCCTAATATATACAGTTATTATACTTTATTTGTCGAATCTTATTGTATTGGGTTCCAATTTTATTATATAATTAAGCGTTCATTTCATGACTCCAAACTACTTAACTACAATTTTTCTAACTGTTTCAGCTGATCCATTTTTACGTAAACTACAGCGATAATAACCACTTCTTTTTCATTTTCATTAATCCAAAAATAAACATAATAGTTTTTTATTCTAATTTTTCTAAATCCTAAGTCTCTCCATGGTTGTTCATCAATACACTTTATACGATGTGGCATATATTCTAATGCGTACATCTCTGACCTAATTAGTGCAACTAATTCCTTTGCAATACTAGGCTGTTGTAATCCTGTGGTTATATAATCTCGTATAAGTATAAGATGCTTTTTTGCTTGTTTTGTAATTCTTACCTTATACGTTTCCATTATAGACCTCGTTCTAGCTCTTCAAATACTTCTGCAACAGAATACGTTTCCCCACGTAGTGCCTGCGAGTACCCTGTTTCCATCAAAGTATTAAATGTGCTTTCATCCATATTCTCGTGTATTGGTAGCTCTTTAGGTATTGTTAATGGAAACGGAATGCCATTATTTAAAATAATTTGTCTATAAAACATATCAATAGCTGCCGCTCGAGAAATGCCTATAGTCTCTAAAATTTGTTCCGCTTGTTGTTTGATATGCTCTTGGATTCTTACATTTACATTACCTGTCTTTGCTAGTGCCATATCCATCACCTTCCTTTATACATAGTATACATCAATGTGTCGTATATTGCGATACGATTTAGCGCATATTTTTCACCACCATAATAATTTGTGTTTATATATATTGACGAGTCTTTCTAGCGATCATTATAATTATATCAATAAATAATTCAGATTTTTTTTCTTATCAACTGATTTCAAATACAATACGTAGAAAAATATTAGGAGGTGTTACTATGTCCACTTCAAGTATCACTCACAACTTCGTTATATCAAGTCCAGATAGTGTTGAACGTTTTGTTACAGCGTTAGATAAAGCTGAACAGGACCGTATACCAAACCAAGTACTTCCCGGACGAGAATTAACTGATTCTAAAGAAATCTTAACTTTAATGTCAAAAAGGGGAAAATGAGGACAACAAGTTTATTTTAGGTTTCTATATACAAAATCATTTCAACCCATTTAATACTCGTGTTACAAACTCCTATAACAACAAGCCCCATACACTACATCAACTTTTAAAATTTATATAATTTGCAATAAAAAGCGACAGATCTCCGAAATACAATATGTAAATCAGTCTGTCGCTTTTTCTAGCTCTTCAAATACTTCTGCAGCAGAATACGTTTCCCCTCGTACTGCCTGTAAGTACCCTATTTCCATCAAAGCATTAAATGTACTTTCATCCATATTCTCATGTATTGGTAACTCTTTAGGTATTGCCAATAGGAACGGAATGTCATTTTCTAGTGCCATATCCATCACCTTCCTTTATACATAGTATACATCAATGTGTCGTATATTACGACACATTTTAGCATACAGTTTGTATGTTATATAAAAGACCCCCAGTACCGCCATATCTATTTATTCACTTTCTTAGAAAAGTAAAAAAACGTCACATACTTTCATCCTATAACAAACTATGAAAGTATATGACGTTTCTACTAAATATTTAATTATCTAATGCGTTACTACCCAAAGTACCTTAACTTTCAAATTAGTCTGTGCTTTTAGAATCATTGCGACGGCAAATGCCTGCAAAGATGGATCCTGTAAAGTTATGGATAATGGAGAACACGGCGCCTGCTACGGCTGCTTGTGGTGTAAAGTGTTTCAACGCCAAGCTAGCTGCTAAGGCAGAGTTTTGCATCGCCACTTCGATTTGCATAGCACGACGATCTGGTACGGTGGAACCAAATAGACGACAAATGAAATATGTCACTACATAACCGCTCACGTTTTGCACTAAGCATGCTAAGAAAATCATCACACCATGCGCTAATATATTATCACGGCTAACAGCAGTGACCCCAGCTAGGATAATTAATACAGCTACGGCACCCACGGTTGGCAAGACTGCTTTCACAGGTTCAATGCGAGAGCCGATAAAATAGTTCACAATAATGCCCAATGCAATTGGCACGGCAATGATTTTCACGATGGACATGAACATCGGCCAGAATGCAATATCTACGGTTTGTCCTGCATATAACACGATAAAGAGCGGTGTTAACACTGGTGCCAATAACGTGGATACTGTCGTCGCAGATACGGACAATGGCACATTGCCATTTGCCAAGAATGTCATTACATTGGATGCGGTGCCACCTGGGGAAGCTCCTAATAAAATAAATCCTAGGGCAATTTCAGGTGGGAATCCAAATAAGTTACCCACTAACCAACCTGCTAGTGGCATCCACAAGAATTGAATCAAGGACACTAAGATCACTTGCCACGGTTGTTTAAATACGTCTAAGAATACTTTCCCTGTTAATGTTAAGCCCATACTGAACATAACTAATTGTAACAAAGGAACTGTTTGTTTCGCTGCGCCCATGAATACTTTTGGCACTAAGAATGCGATGACCGCTACAGCCAACACAATCCATGCCAGGTAATCATTGAACAGGCGATTAATACTACGAATAAAATTCATATGTAACCTACTTTCTATAAAACATGAGAACTTTTCAATTATAACAAATCTTTTGCTCTAATGAAAGGGATTTATCTTAAATTTATAGTATATTTGTCCTTTTATGTATTACAACTATTTGCTGTGATGTGCATCGTATAGTTTTCGTCCCACTCTCACGAGCATAACTAGACTCCGTTATTGTATATCCAGAAATGTTAGCTACTTAATTATATAACGAAATTTTACTTCAAAACAAAAAAGAAACATAAGTGGGGCAAACTCCTAACATCAACATTAGATGCCTAGATTCCTCATCACTTATGTTTCTTACTTGTGAGACAGTTGTATCTAAACTGATTGACTAGCTATTCAAAAATGCACTAATCGCCGGATTTTTTATCATCTCAGCTTGTTCTTCTGGCGTAATGACTTGCACCTTATCTCGGTCCACATTGACTAAGCACAAAAACCCTAAATAGTCTCCTTGGTTCGCACGGAATTGGTGTGCCATCAATTTAGGAATTTCAATCATATCCCCTTCTTGTACGTTTTCCACGGTGTCGCCAAGCAAACATTGGCCCTTTCCACGGAAGATCATGACCATATGCGTATGCTCATGGCGTTCCATAGTACTGTAACCACCTGGTTGCACTTCAAAATAACGGAACTGACATGGAATATCCCAAGCCCCATCGAAAAGAACTTGACGGGTCACATCTTTAAATGGGCTATTATCTTGCTTGTACACCAAGGTATCTACACCATCCCAAGTATATTCTTTTTGATTAAACTTGCGTATCATACTAACTCCTATAAAAGGGCCATCTTGGAATCAATCCAGATAGCCCCTCCTTGTATTCTAATATATACCCGGCATATCACCAGATAGTACGCCTTATTTGAATATTTTCTTAATAGCTCCCAAAATGCCGCCATGTTCATGCACATAGTCTTTTACAGATTCTACTTCAAAACCTGTTTCGTCAATAGCTGCACGAATCGCCAGTTCCTCAATTTTTGTGTGGTCAAAACGAATACGCACTTCTTTTGTTTTCAAATCTACAGTGGATTCTAATACACCTGGTAAACCACGAACCGCACCATTTACCGTATTTTCACAATTCACACACATCATACTCGGCACATGAAATAATTTTGTAGTCACATTACCTGTGCTACCACAACCGCAATCTTTACACATAGTTCCTCCTAATTATTTTGCTTATGACTATTAGTAGCACCAGCTTCTACATCAATTGTTTCTGCCTTAGCAGGCTCTTCTTTAGCTACTTTTTTATCACCACTAACAGCATCTTTAAATTCATTAATACCTTTACCGATGGCCTTACCAATTTCAGGTAATTTTTTAGGGCCAAAGATAACAAGAGCAATAATTAAAATAAGAAATAACTCTTGTGTGCCAAAATTAAACATACGTATCACCTCGCATTTCACATCAACTAGTTCTTATAAGCTGCCTCATCTACATACCATTCCACTGGATCGTGGGTAAGCACGGCACCTGGTAAACAATGGTCCACTCGATCTTCCCAAGAATATTCTTCATATTCCTTACGTTGGCGAAGCACGCGAGCTAAGGCCGCCTCTTTAGAAGCACCTACTACCGTGAACCACACAGATTTCGCATTCACTAGCATTGGGAATGTCAATGTCACACGTTCCCATACTTTGCCGTCTTTTACTGCCACTACCATACGATCACGTTCATACAAAGCTTCAGATTTAGGGAATAGGGACGCTGTATGTCCATCATCACCTAAGCCTAGCAAGACTAAATCTATGGATTCCTTTTCTGTACGCTTCAAGACCATTTTTACTTCTTGTTCATATTTATCTGCTGCTTCCTCCACAGTACCATTATTCGTTGGTACTGGATAATAGTGAGCAGCTCCCATAATATTTCCAAATAAGCGATCTTTTGCACGGCCAAAATTATTATCTGGATTCGACTGTGGTACAAATCGTTCATCTACCCAAAGGAAGAAAATATGCTCCCAATCGATACGATTTGTATACTCATCAGAATCAAGCAAAGAAAACAATGCATTGGGTGTAGTCCCTCCAGATACAGCCACCACACAAGCTCCTGTTTCTGCAATACATGCATTGGTATAGTTTAAAAATCGATCGGCCACTGCTTTCGCCACGTCATCTCCTGTAGGAAATGCATGAATTATATCTCTCGCCACGACCAAGATCCTCCTTCTAATAACTCTTCTGCCTCTTTTGGTCCCTCACTAAAAGCTGGGTAGAAACATAACGGTGTTTCTTCATCATTTCGTTCCCATGCTTCAATCAACGGCTTAAATAAGCGCCAAGATTTTTCTACCGCATCGTTGCGAACGAATAGTGTTTGGTCTCCTAATAAACCATCTAAAATCAATCTTTCATAGGCATCTGGAATGTCTGCTAATTCCTTAGAATTACTATAGGAAAAATCCATTTCTAGGGTGTTGACACTCAGCTTAGATCCTGGAGATTTTACCTCTAAAGACAATCCCATGCCTTCATTCGGCTGCATACGAAGAACCAATACGTTTTGGTTAAAGTCTTTCGCATGGAACGGTTTAAAGATGGAGTGCGGAATTGGTTTGAAAGTTATGGCAATTTCGCTAGATTTCTTCGGCAATCGTTTTCCTGTGCGAAGATAGAACGGCACATCACGCCATCTCCAGTTATCGATGAATAATTTTAATGCCACATAGGTTTCTGTCGTTGATGTAGGTGGCACATTTTCTTCCTTCCGATACTCTGGGGCTGGACGTTCTGTATTACCAGAATCTGCATATTGACCACGCACTGCAATATGGCCTAATTTTTGACGATGTAAACTGCGAATAGAGGAAATCAATTTAGCAATTTCATCACGGTAATCATCGGCATTAAAACTAGCAGGTGGTTCCATGGCAATCAAAGATAATACTTGAATCATATGGTTTTGCACCATATCACGCAAGGCGCCTGCCCCATCATAATAGCCTGCACGTTTTTCTACACCTAGCTCTTCCGCTACGGTAATTTCTACACGCTCAATATATTTGCGATTCCAAAGCGGTTCAAATATAGCATTGGCGAAACGAAGCATTAAAATATTCTGTACCGTTTCTTTCCCTAAATAATGATCGATACGATAGGTTTGCTCTTCCGTAATATATTGTTTCAAGGATTCATCTAATGCGATAGCACTTTCTAAATCATGTCCAAATGGTTTTTCAATGATGACACGGGACCAAGAACCTACTTCTTCTAGTAGCTTTGCCCCATGTAATTCTCGAACGATTGGCTCAAATAACTCTGGTGGCATGGCTAGATAAAATAGTGCATTACCACCTGTACAATGAGCATCTGCCACACGCTCTAACTCTTCGCGCAACGCTACATACGTAGACGGCTCTGTATATTGACCAGATACATAAGAAAAGCGTTCAATAAATGCTTGTTCTTCTGCATTTGGTTCACGGTCACCTAAGATGGATGCTTTCACTTGTTCACGAAATTCATCGTGGCTCATCGCTGTCCGCGCTACGCCCACTACGGCTATCTTTGGTGAAAGTAAACCGCGTTGAAACAAGGAATAAATAGCTGGCAACAATTTACGTTTTGTCAGGTCTCCGGAGGCCCCAAAGATAACAATGGCACCTGCCCCCGGTGTATGTTCAATACATAATTCTTCTTTTACATTATAGGACACATTCATGGTGAATCTCCTCTTACATCATTTCCTAACGGAAATACTAATACTGTATCTTTTATTATAGCACATACACAGTCCTTGACAATGGTTATCGACCTTTGACTTTTTCATTTTCATAGGGTATAATAATTAAGCACAATTTGTGCAAAGTTTTATTAATCTATGAGGTGATAATCACATGGCAACGAGAAGAGAAGCACGATTTAAGTTATGCCGTCGCTTCGGTGTGAACGTTTTCGGTCACGCGAAGGCTTTAAAACGTGTAAAAAAAGACCAACGTCAAAAGAAAATGTCTGAGTATGGTCTTCAATTATTAGAAAAACAAAAAGTTAAAGCATACTACAACTTGCTAGAACGCCAGTTCGTACGCTATTACGATAAAGCGAAAAAAATGCACGGTGTTACAGGCCAAAACATGTTGAAATTGTTGGAATGCCGTTTGGACAACCTTGTATATCGCATTGGCTTCGGTAACTCCATTCGTCAAGCACGTCAAATGGTAAACCATGGCCACATCCTTGTTAACGGCAAACGCGTTGACATCCCTTCCTACCAATGTAAAGTTGGCGATGTAATCGAGCTTCGTGAAGCTAGCCGTGACAACGAAATGTTCAAAGTGAACTTCCAAGAACTTCGTTCTTTCGAACTTCCTTACATCGAAAAAAATCTTGACGCTTTCCAAGGCACATTAACTCGCCTTCCTGAACGTGAAGAACTTCCTATCGAAGTAAACGAGACACTAATCGTCGAATTGTACTCCAAATAATAGGATACTACAGCAACCAATCTTCGGATTGGTTGCTTTTTTTATGCCTAAATAGTTGAAATTATTATAGGTAGTTTATATAATGAAAGTATCTATCATTTATTATGTGTTAAGCGAGGTGCGATTATGAAAAAACTGTTTCTTCTACTAGTGATTTTTTCGCTCGTTACAGCATCAGCATTTGCCGTTTCATTAGACGAGTTGAGAAATTCACCTGAAAGATATAAACTAGTCCAAGCTAATTCATTAGGTGAAGAGTATATCGATATTAATTCAATAAGTGTAATGAGATATAATCCGCCTTACTATACTATTAACGCAACCACTTATATTGTTGCTTATGACAAAACTGTAATAATGCAACTTGATAACATTTTCTTTTATAATTACAATCAATCTGTAAATTCTTTAGTAAAAAAATTTATTACACCTGAAGAAGTAACCGCTCGTATAAAAAAAGACACAGGTATAAAATCCCAAATTAAAGGTGCTGCAGTTTTCAATTATGATGGAAGTATCCAAGAAACTTATCACCAATATAATTTATCTAACTCAATGTACATCCCTTTAAAAGCCGATGATATCTTCTTACCTTCGTACATGTCAGCATTATATAGTTTTTACAAATCTTACAACATGTATTTTAATCCACCTTCTAAAGGTCAGTTATTTTAAAGGTAACCACTATGTCACAAATTCTCTTATCAATATTTTACTTCATTCTAGCTGGCATTGCCGAAATCGGCGGTGGCTATTTAGTATGGCTTTATCTGAAAGATGACAAAAGCCCATGGTATATGCTCGCTGGAGCTATTACTCTCATCATTTACGGTATTATTCCTACTTTACAAGAAGCACCTTTCGGTAAAGTTTATGCGGCCTATGGTGGCATCTTTATCGCCCTTTCTATTTTATGGGGCTATTATGTAGATGGTATCACTCCTGATCGGTACGATATCATCGGAGGCATTGTGTCTATCATCGGAGTTTTGATTATTATGTATTATCCTCGGTAATACACCTAATGAATGCGAAACTGTATATAAGCAACTATTACTTCTCTATCTATACCGTCACTCCTAATGCATTAGAAGTATTACGACACAATGTATCCCCTTATATATACTTTTTTGGGATACATCCATTACATCATATATACAAATATGCAAAAATCTCTAGTATAAGCTATGCCTTACGCACTCACTTATACTAGAGATTTTTGTTATGTATTAAATTTTTAGTACTGTGCTTTTTTTGATTCATTGTTATCTTATACTTTTTCTAACTTTCTCTTATTATTTTGAACTTGCTTTGGTAGAGGCACAGGTACCATCCATTCCTTACGTTCTAGCCAATCATTCGGAAACCCCATCATTTTAGGATTTACATGCTTACTATGTAAAATTAATTCTTTTATAAAATACACAAATGGATATTCTGGATCTATTGATTTTAAAATTTCAGACATAACAATAATAGTATTATAAATCTTACTATCCAATTTTGATGTATCTAAACTAGAAAAAATAAGCCTATCTTGTAAGCCTCGAACTGGCATAAATAACAATGGTGTTCTTTTATTCCAGAGTCGCCCATTATGTGCACATACATTTCTGACCCATCTCAAATGATTAAGTATAGATAACATCGGTCTATAATCAATAGAAAATATAGAAAAAATTGCTCTTTTATCACTTTTGGATTTTATACCATGTATCCAATTCAAAAGTTCACCTAATGTAAGAAATAATGCAGAAACCCATATTGGTGGTGTTGAAAAATCTTTATATTTTTCTCTATAATGCTTTGCAAACGTTTCATTACTTTTTTGATAAGATCGAACTAACTTATCAAAAGCTGTTTCTGTAGAGCTCTCTTGACTTGGACTACATATTTCAGATTTAAATATATTAGTATCTTCATGAGGATGTGATGTATTATAATGAGTAGCTAAATACTGTGCCCACAATGCTTTTACCGCTATCTCTATTTTTTCAATTCCAATCGATATCAAGCGTCTAAACTTTTGATCAAATATATAGGTCTGCTTTACCTGAGTCCATGTAGTACCTTCTACAAATGTATGAGTTCTAGGTGCACAATTAGGATAGTGTTCTTCATACATCCACCAATATCCACTTAATCTATAATATCCTACAGTATTTAACCAACGTCTTAAATCATATTCATCAGAAATATACATTCCCCGTTCTTTTAATTGCTTTATCTGCTCTTCAATTGTTGTGGGACGTTTTATACTAATACTAACAGTCATATAGCAACACCTCTTATTAATATAAAAAGACCCATCCTGGTGCGCTGTTGTCATAAAACTCTGAAGCGTGATGGGTACTGTTATTATTATAGTACCATAGCTTATACTTCTTTTCAATCTTTTTTTCACTTTTATAATACAAAATATGAACGACATATGATATTGTCATAGTATAAACATAAATGAATTTGTCAAAGCATAGTACAATCTATATAGATAGG
>NZ_RQVL01000015.1 GCF_003992005.1 Veillonella sp. VA139
ATTGACTATGAAGTGCATAGGCTACGTTACGAGTACTCTTTTGATGAAGCTTGTTATACACAGGATAAATTTATGACCTAGATTCATCTTGATTTTTAATTACGCCTATGTTTAGTTATTTTTTATGACAAATTAATTTGTGCTTGACAGAGGATTCATTCATTTGTTGAAAAATATATGACCATACTTTATAATATAAATAACTTTTTGTTGGACAGTATGATAGGGGGATACAGATATGAAATTAGTGGTTACAGTAGTTGGTCAAGACCGCGTAGGAATTATTGCAGGGGTTACCAGTGTGCTTGCAGATAACGAGGTGAATGTTATTTCCATTAATCAAACCATCTTAGATGGTATCTTTAACATGATTATGATGTGTGAAGTAAGCGATTCTGCAGATTTGAGCATCATTCAAAAAGATTTGAAAGCAGAAGGTGAACGCTTGGGTGTACAAATTTTAGCACAAAATGCAGCTATCTTTTTAAGTATGCATCGTGTGGGATAAGCGAGGGTACCTATGTTAAGTATTGAAAATATTTTAGAAACAAATCGGATGATTCAAGACAATAAACTAGATGTGCGGACTATCACCATGGGGATTAGCCTCTTGGGCTGTATCTCGGAAGATGGAGATCGCATGTGCACTCGTATTTATGACCATATTACGAAGGAAGCAGAATACTTGGTGAAAACTGGGGAAGATTTAGAGCGTGAACTAGGAGTGCCTATCATCAACAAACGTATTTCCGTCACACCTATTTCCTTAATTGGTGGAGCCTCTAACTTACCTAATTATGTACCTATCGCGCGTGCCTTAGATAAGGCCGCGAAAGCAGTGGGTGTGAACTTCATCGGCGGTTTCTCTGCTTTAGTATCCAAAGGATATACGGAAGGCGACCGCAAGCTCATAGCCTCTATTCCAGAGGCCCTAGCGACGACGGATATCGTATGTAGCTCTGTCGGTATCGGTTCTACAAAGGCGGGTATCAACATGGATGCAGTGGCTGAAATGGGGCACATTGTGAAAGAAACAGCTCGCCTCACCGCAGATAGAGATGCGTTGGGCTGTGCGAAGCTTGTGATTTTCTGCAATCCTGTAGAAGATAATCCGTTCATGGCAGGCGCTTTCCATGGTGTTACAGAAGGACAGACCACGATTAGTGTTGGAGTCAGCGGTCCAGGGGTTGTGAAACATGCCCTAGAATCTGTGAAAGGCGAACCATTTGATGTAGTGGCAGAAACGATCAAACGAACAGCTTTCAAAATTACTCGTGTAGGACAATTAGTAGCACAAGAGGCGTCACGTAGATTGAATAAACAATTCGGCATCATTGATATTTCCTTGGCACCAACACCTGCCGTAGGGGATTCCGTGGCGCATGTATTAGAAGAAATGGGCCTAGAAGCGTGCGGAACACATGGTACAACAGCAGCCTTAGCCTTGTTGAACGATGCAGTAAAAAAAGGTGGACTTATGGCATCCTCTCACGTAGGTGGATTAAGTGGTGCTTTCATCCCTGTCAGCGAAGATAAAGGCATGATTGATGCGGTTACATTGGGCAGTTTGTCCTTAGATAAATTAGAAGCTATGACTTGTGTTTGCTCTGTGGGACTAGATATGATTGCCATCCCTGGGGATACGTCGGCGGCGACCATTTCTGCAATCATTGCAGACGAGGCGGCCATCGGTATGATCAATAATAAAACGACAGCGGTGCGTCTCATTCCAGTGCCGAATAAAACAGTAGGGGATGTGGTAGAATTTGGTGGTCTCTTAGGATATGCGCCGATTATAAAAGTGCATCCATTCAGTTCGGAAGAGTTCATTCGCCGTGGTGGACGTATTCCGGCACCAGTGCGTAGTTTGACGAATTAATCAGTTTGGTGGACGTATTCCTGCACCTGTTTGACGAACTAATCAGTTTAACCACATGGAATCTCCCTTATCAGTTGGGTATTATAGAATATAGTGAGGTGACGATATGAAACAAATTTGTGTGATGGAACCATTAGGTGTATCCGAAGAACTGTTGCATTCCTTAGCAGAAAAGTTCAAGGCACAAGGCTATGAACTAGTCGTACATACTACGAAAGAAATTGACCAAGTGAAGTTATTGGATCGTGTTCGTCAGGCATCTATCATTATCTTGGCAAATCAACCATTGTCTGGGGAGATCATTCGCCAATGTCCCAATTTAGAATGTATTTCAGTGGCTTTCACAGGAGTGGACCACATCGATTTGGAGGCATGCCGTGAAAAAGGAATCGTCGTGAGCAATGCGGCTGGCTATTCTACGCAAGCTGTTACAGAGTTGGTATTTGGGTTAGCTATTTCCATCCTTCGGAATGTAATTCCCTGCGATGGTCGCACACGGACAGGCGCTACCAAAGATGGACTACCTGGATTTGAATTGCATGGAAAAACCTTTGGTATCGTGGGGACAGGTGCAATCGGTAGTGCGGTGGCACGCATTGCAAAAGCCTTTGGGTGCAAGGTCATCGCCTATAACCGTTCAGAAAAACCAGAACTAGTGGCAGAAGGGATTACTTTTACAGACCTAGACACAGTGGTACAAGAAGCAGATATTCTATCCTTACATGTACCATTAACAGAAGAGACACGCCATTTAATCGATGCGAAACGCATTGATATGATGAAAGATACAGCGGTGTTGATCAATACAGCACGGGGACCTGTGGTGGATAATAAAGCACTAGCAAACGCTTTAAAAGCAGGTAAACTACGTGGAGCTGGCATTGATGTGTTTGAAGTAGAACCGCCAATCCCGACAGATTATCCATTATGCGATGCACCTCGTACAGTATTAACACCGCACATTGCCTTTGCTAGCCAAGAGGCCTTTGTCACACGGGCACACATCGTGATGGATAATATCGTGGCCTTTTTACAAGGGGAACCTGTAAATCGGGTGTGTTAAATAGAGGGATATAAACTATTTAGCTGTATTCTTTAAATAAGAGTTATAGAATAGGTAGTTTAAAAGTTAGTATCTGAGTAAAATGAAAGAGATTATGACGATAGTTGAGAACTATTGTTATAGTCTCTTTTTATCATTAAAATAAACTCGAAAAATTGTTCGAAAAAAGTTTATTTAAATACGTGTTTGTGTGTTATAATATAAATAAATAGAAGTAGTATTAAAACTATAAATCAATACATATTATGGATGAAAGTTAAAGATTGATTGGAGGAAATTTAGCGTGAATATAATAAGTTTGTTTGCAGGCGCCGGAGGATTAGATTTAGGGTTTGAAAAAGCTGGATTTAGAGTAGTGGCAGCTAATGAATATGATAAAACAATTTGGGAAACCTATGAGAATAATCATGATGCTGAACTTATAAAGGGGGATATTTGCAATATTTCTTCAGATATGTTTCCAGAATGTGATGGGATTATAGGTGGTCCCCCATGTCAATCTTGGAGTGAGGCAGGGTCTTTAAAAGGAATTGATGATCCAAGAGGACAATTGTTTTATCAATATATACGTATTTTAAAAGATAAGAACCCTAAATTTTTTCTTGCAGAAAATGTGAAAGGTATGATGGCAAAACGTCATAGTACTGCAGTGGAGAACATAATTGCTCAGTTTGAAGAGGCAGGTTATGATGTGTTTATTTGTTTGTTGAATGCTAGTGATTATAGTGTACCTCAAGATAGAAAACGAGTGTTTTATGTAGGCTTTAGAAAGGATTTACATGTTACGTTTGAACCACCTACACCACATGAAACTAAAAAAACATTTAAGGATGCAATCTTTGATCTAAAAGATTCGGCAATTCCAGCATTAGAAAAAAATAAAACGAATGGTGATAAATGTAAAGTTTTAAATCATGAATATTTTACTGGAGCATATTCCTCTATGTTTATGAGTAGAAATCGAGTTAGACAATGGGATGAACCGGCATTTACGGTTCAAGCATCAGGAAGACAATGTCAATTACATCCTCAAGCACCAGTAATGCCTAAAGTAGAAACAAATAAAAATATATTCGAGCCAGGAAAAGAAGAACTTTACAGAAGATTAACGATAAGAGAGTGTGCTAGAGTTCAAGGATTCCCAGATGATTTTAAATTTTATTATACGAATCTTAATGATGCATACAAAATGATCGGTAATGCGGTACCAGTGAATCTAGCCTATGAGATGGCTAAGTCAATCTTAGTAGCATTAAATGGAGAAAATAAAGAAAAGAATTAACGTATAGATAGAATGGTGTAATTATGGGAGGGCAAACATGAGCGTTAAAAGTAACAATCAAGGGAGAGCCTATGAATTTGCGTGTTTGAACACGTTACATGAAGAAATATCTAAGTATAGAGTTTCAAAGATTGAGAAAAATTCAACCTATGAAGCTGCAAAGCGGGCATGGAATACACTAGAGGAGTCTGAAAAAAATATATATAGAATCAGTGCATTAGCAGGAACTAATACAATTTTAGAACTTGAACCATTAATCTTGGATGATGGAGATGGGGAATTAGAGTTGAAACTGCAATCTGATGATAACGGTCAGGATGGAGATGTAAGGGATGTTCTAATTATTCGTAAAGATATTGAATGGGAAATTGGTATTAGTGTTAAACATAATCATTTTGCAGTTAAGCACAGTAGATTATCGAAAGGTTTGGACTTTGGTAAAAAATGGTATGGAATAGAATGTTCTGATAAGTATTGGGCGGATATAAAACCTATTTTTAACTATTTGGACATAGAAAAGTCTAAACAAACTTTATGGAAGGATTTACCAAATAAAGAAGATGATGTGTATATGCCTTTGTTAATAGCGTTTAAAGAAGAACTAGATAGGCAGAATGAATTTGCAAATATTGCAAAAATGTTAGTAGAGTATCTTCTTGGAGAGTTTGACTTTTATAAGATTATTGGCATAGATAGTACAAGAACAACTCAGGTTCAGAGCTATAATTTAAGAGGAACTTTAAATCAAGAAGGGAAGAAACGTAAAAGAAGTATAAAGTTACCTGTTGCGTCATTGCCTACACGGATTGTGAGCTTAGAATTTAAACCTGATAGCAATAATACTTTAGAGTTATATTTAGATAGAGGTTGGCAATTTACATTTAGAATCCATAATGCATCGAGTAAGGTTGAGTCGAGTTTGAAATTTGATGTGCAAATTATCGGCATGCCGACATCGATAGTTTCAATAGATTGTAAGTGGAAATAGTTAAAACTGCATTGCATTTTCTCCACAATCGTCCTATAATACTTTGTATTACGTTTTAACATACAATGGTACGCCTTAAATGGACTCATAGGAAGGATGATTGGATGAGACCTGTACATACATTACCAAGCTATAGCTTTGGGGGACATGAAATTTTTGACACTATCGGAGAGTATACAAAACAGTTAGGCAAGAAAACTGTTATTATCGGTGGAGATACATCTTTATCTGTAGCATTACCTTTTTTGCAACCAGCCTTAGAAAATGCAGGGGTTGAGGTGCTAGAAGTGGTGCATTTTGGCGGTGAATGCGCCTATGTAGTAACGAATGAATTAGCGAAAAAGGAATCTCTGCAGGCGGCTGACTTTCTCATCGGTGTGGGTGGTGGCAAAGCCTTAGATACCACAAAATTGACGAGTATTGAATTAGGGGATATTCCAGTCATTACCGTGCCTACCATTGCAGCAACCTGTGCGGCTACATCCGAGGCTATTGCCATTTATACATTAGACCACACCTTTGATAGTGTTGCTTTCATGAAACGTCCCGCAGCGCATACTTTCATCGATGCAGATATTTTGGTGAAAGCCCCAAGTCGCTATTTCTGGGCGGGCATGGGCGACACCATTGCCAAGCATTACGAAACGCATATGGCTACACGTGGTCGTGACTTGTCCTACAATGTACAAGTGGGGTTAGCCTTGTCTGAGATGTGTGCGGAGCCTATCTTTGCCCATGGTCGTGAAGCCCTTACGGCTAATGAAAAGGGAGAACGCAATCGCCTCTTTGATGAACTAGTAATGGCAGTGATTTTGACAACAGGCATTGTATCAGGTTGCATGCCTGGGGACTTTAATAGCACTATCGCACATGCTGTATGTTATGGTTGTGCCGAAGATCCACATACGGAAGAAACCCATCTTCACGGGGAAATGGTGGCCTATGGTTTGCTCGTGCTGTTTGCAGCAGACAAGCAAGATGAGGAGTTAAGTCGCTGGTTGCCAGTGTATCGTCAAATTGGATGGCCTACGAAGCTTTCAGACATGGGATTAACCACAGAACATATCCCGATGATAGTGAAAAAAGCAGCTTCTGTTCGCGACGTGGTCATCAGTCCCTATGTAGTGACGGAAGAATTGCTCACGGAAGCGATTTTGAAAGTAGAAGCACATAGCTAATTATCAACAGGTATCTCTAGTAGAAAGAGATACCTGTTTGTGCTATGATGGGGGTATATTTAGGCTATACATTAGAATGGCATGGCGTATGTTAGGAACTTGAGTCAGATTTTGGGACCTATGAAATGACGGTGGTAGATATATAAGCGATGCCTCTTAGTAGAAAGGTTTAAATGTATAGGATTGGCATCGACGATAGCTAAATATATATGGAGTAAGATAGACCGTTGGTACATGATTAGGACGATAAGTGCTAACAATGAGAAGACAGGAGTAGTGAAGAACGATGGAACGAATATCATGGAATGAAATAGATTTTGTAAAGGTAGGAAATGCTACGGATACTGTAGGTAAAACGGGTTTGACTGTATTGCGTTTTCCCAATGGGGTACAAGGGGGTCTGCACATTAGTGGTGGGGGTCCTGCGGCTCGTGAAAGTGGAGTCCTCGATCCGACGACGGCGCCAACGCCAGTGAATGCCTTGGTCTTAGGTGGGGGCTCTGCTTTTGGGCTATGCGCCAGCGATGGGGTGATGCAATCCTTAGAAGCACGGAATGTTGGATTTCCCACAGCTTATGGCGTAGTACCCATCGTTTGTCAAAGTGATATATATGACTTGTCTTATGGCAATCCGAAGGCACGTCCTACGGTAAAGATGGCCCATGATGCCTGTGAAAGGACTTTCACAGGCACAGAACCCATATCTGGCAATGTAGGGGCTGGCACAGGGGCGACCGTAGGTAAGGTATGCGGCATGGAACGGGCTATGAAGGGTGGTATCGGTTATGCGGCGGCGAAACTAGGGGACCTCGTAGTGGGCGCCGTCGTGGTGGTGAATGCCTTTGGTAATGTGTATGATCGTCAGGGACATGCCTTAGGGGGGGTCATGGACGAAGGACGCCAACACATATTGGATGCTTGTCAGCTGATGTTTGACCAATATGAAGGAATTAGTGAAAGTAAACCTATGTTAGGTGAATCTGTGAAATCTAGGATGAGGAATGAAAATTTACAGGATGGTAACTCCCAATGTGAAGCGGTCCTAGGTATGGAAAAAGGAAACACCACCATTGGCGCTATCGTGACAAATGCTGCCTTTCATAAAGGTGAACTAACCAAGATTGCTATGATGGCTACTAATGGGTATGCACGGTCTATTCGACCGGTGGGAACCCTGTCCGATGGAGATACCATCTATGCTTTTTCTGTGACAAGGGCTGCTGAAAGTATGGGAAATAATAGTGGTACACCTTATGCTGGTACCGAGGTTGATGCGGAATATGGGAATGGTGTTGCCCACTGTGGTAATTCGGTTGCGGGTGAAAGTGTGTGTGGCACAAGTAAGCCTATAGTAGCTGATGTGAATGTGGTAGGCACCTTGGCAGCTGAGTTAATGAGCGAAGCCATCGAAGATGCTATACGATCTAGCAAGATAGATAATTCCAAGTTTTTGGCGAATATAATGGATTTACACGAAGTGAAAATGTGATATTTGTAAAAAGCACTTGCAATTTAGTTGAAAGTACTATATAATAACTCTTGTATTATTCCTCGATAGCTCAGCAGGTAGAGCAATCGGCTGTTAACCGATCGGTCGTAGGTTCGAGTCCTACTCGAGGAGCCAACTACTTTCGGTTAGTACACTATCATGACCCACTAGCTCAGTTGGCAGAGCACCTGACTTTTAATCAGGGTGTCCCGCGTTCGAGTCGCGGGTGGGTCACCACTTACACAACATGGCCCGTTGGTCAAGCGGTTAAGACACCGCCCTTTCACGGCGGTATCGGGGGTTCGATTCCCCCACGGGTCACCATATGGACGATTAGCTCAGCTGGGAGAGCGCCTGCCTTACAAGCAGGATGTCGGCAGTTCGATCCTGTCATCGTCCACCACACTAGGAACTATCTTGAGATAGTTCCTTTTTTGATGTATGGTTCTTTGCAAAATGTGGGGCTATAGGACAAAATGAGTTGGTTTTAATAGCGGGCACTATTCTTTTTGAGATTACCTTAGTACATTAAGTTGTATCTGTGCTAACAGTACAATATAATGTTAGCACAGATACAACACGAGGAGAGAACTATGAATTATAAAGGAGTTAAGTATAATGTGTACTTTCAAATCCCAAGATAAATGAGTATAATAAAAAGGATAGTACTATAGTTATACATCGGAGGTTTCCCATGGACGGATTGATACAACTTTCATTGCAATATGGACCCTATGTGGTCGTGGTAGGGATTATATTGTTATTTTTACTGTGTTGCTATTTCTTGTTTCGAGATGGTAAAAGCAACCAGAAACATACAACACAGAGCACGACGCATGGTGATGCATATTACGAGCAACGGAGACGGAACTTTCAGAATCCCTATGCGCTGCGTGATGATATGTCAATAGAGTCGGTAGAAGAGAGTGCTCAACAGGGGGATTTGGTAGCATCTGAAGAAAGATCCCATGGACATATAGGGGCAATACATCCTACGGATGAGATTACAGTTACATCTGATTTAAGCGATTATACGATGCCATTGCGGACGGCGGACTCCGCAGATTGGAATGAGTCGAAAGGCATTGTGTCCAGCGAATTGGTTCGTGCCGTTAGCGAACAACCTTTAGAGGAAGCGGACGATGCAACTCGGATTATACCGAAGATTACTGATGAAACGTTGAGGGAATCTGACATATCAGAGATAGAAAGACCAAGTGTAGAGGAACCCCCTGTAGAAGAAGCAATCCCAGAAAGACCTGCTACAGAGGAGTCTTCCACAGCGGGCGGAACCACAGAGGGGCCAAACGTAGATGCAATAGCACCAGACAATACGGGGGCAACAGAAACAACTGTCGTAGACAAAGCAGTGGCGCAATATGTGTCTGCCTTTGGTATTTTGAACCCTCAGTCGGAGCAACATGCGAAATATATTACCGAGTATGTGCTGTCCCAATTGGGAGCTACATCGGAAGAAGAATTAGTTAGCCTATTAACCCATGTTGAAGTACAAGATAGTTTGTTAGACCTACAAAAAGCCTATGTGGCGAATCCCACAGAGTGGATGCGAGATTTGTTGACAGACACCTTCCGAGACGTAGTACAGCAACCGAGGTCTAGTACCTTGTACTTGGTAGCAGTAGATGCCCTAAAGAGTCTCATGCAATTACAAAAAGGACATTTACAAGCTCTTGCATTGGCATTAATCTTGCAATACTCGAAAAATTCCAATAACTATTCCTTGGAACACTTTCAACATTATGTAGAAAGGTACCTAGAATCATTCCTTAGTGAATTGCCAACTCGAGACGACATGTACCAACAATTGGAATATTTACGTTGCACATCGATGGGGAATGAAGTATCTTTTGAACAAATTCTGCGTAATTCCTATCCCCTAGTCTTTGACTATCGTGGGTTCACCTATGAAGAACTAGACTATGTGATGCAGCAGGCGCCAGTGCGTGCATCGATTACCGTGGAGAGTCTCAATTCATCTTCGTTGCAACTGGCTGCCATAGATGAATACATGTTGCCAAACTTGTACCAACGGGCAGGCATTACGGATCAAGACACGCAACAAGCACTGACACAATTGGCGTACAGCAAACCATTCGATTGGGCGCACAGCTCCTTTGATGACGTGTTAGAACGCATCTCCCCAGTCTTGCTCAACCTATGCCACACCTACAATCGCATACCTTTGTGCCGATTGAATCTAACGCTGTTGGGACTGTACCTAGGACGAGGCATGGTGAAAGCCACCATCAACGAACATTTCGACATCTCGCCGTGGTTTAACTAACAACATAGACATGATACATTCACACAATCCAGTCTTGGGTTGTGTGAATTTTAATATTGCTATATATCTAAACTTGGACGTATAAAGATTCTCTAGTGATATAAAATGAGAGTAATGTATTGGTAAGTAAAGATTAGATGTGATATACTGAATAAAACGAAAACTCGTTTTTAAGGAGGTGTAACTATGCTTATATCTGTAGAGGTTGAAAACTTTAGGTCCTTTTATGGTAGGACTGTATTTTCTATGGAAACTGGGTCGAGATTACGGTCATATACTACAACCAATACTCATAGATGTAAAAGCTTAAAACTCTTAAAGTCTGCTTTTATTTTTGGTGGGAATGCGAATGGTAAAACAAATGTAATGAGTATTTTCTACTTATTAAAAGCACTTATCGTACATCCTACAATGTCCGAGCTTGAAGGGTTGATAACAGATACTTTTGCAGGAGATTCTAGACCAACATATTTTCTTGTAACATTTTTTAAAAATAATAAGATTTTCACCTATGAATTGAAGTATGATGAAGAGCACGTTATAAAGGAATCGTTACTAGTAAATGACCGTGTAATTTTTTCTAGAAATAACGATGAAGTAGTTTTACCTGAATCACTAATGGCATTAAGGGCAACGATACGAAAAAATCAATTGCTACTGTTTTTTGCTCAAACTAATAATATTTTAGAAGCAAAAGAGGCTTATGAATGGTTTGTGCTAGACATAGTTATACCTAATACAAATGAGATAGACCTTTCCATTCTAAAAGAGTTAAAACAAAATAAGGAATTAAAGAAGAAACTAATATCATTTCTACAGGCTGCAGACTTTAATATTTTAGATGTTGATGTGCGTGAACGGGTAACTAAAGTACCGAGTACGGTTTCTCTTACACTAGATAATGATAACCCTGAATTGAAAGCAGGAGAGCTTGTGGAACGAAAAGTAGCGGAAATCTATTGTACACATCAACGAAGTCAGGATGATATATTTGTATTAAACTTATCTGAAGAAAGCGCAGGTACTAAAATATTTTTAATACTAGCTACGTATATTTTGAGAGATTTTGACAGAAATACGGTTTTTTTAATTGACGAATTTGATGCCTCATTGCATAGCAAGTTGACAGAAGTTTTGCTAAAACTATTTAATCAATGGAATAAAAAAAGTCAATTCATAGTAACTACCCACTCATTTGACTTAATGGATAAAAACTTGCGTCCTGATCAAATTTATTTTGTAGAAAAAGATAGATTTGGTAAAAGTGAACTATATAGCCTGTTTGACTTTGATGACATTGCATTGAAACGTCATGATTATAAATATAAACGGAGATACTTGCAAGGTATTTATGGTGCTGATCAAATTATTAATGAGTCTGCTATTGCAGAAACATTAGGAGTAGATTATGAGTAGAGGGTGTTTTTTTCTAATTCTGCTTTTGAAGTATGGTTACTAGCACACTTTGAGAGTATTACGAGGGGACTACTTTCAGCAAATGAGTTAAAGAGACGATTGTCCAATTATTTGCGAGGAGAATATAAAAAAGGTGATAAAGCACAGTTAAGTGCTATAGTGGATCATTTTGAAGAAGCTATTGTAAATACAAGAAACGTAAGTGATTTGTCGTATCATACGCAGTGTACCAATGTGGGGAATTTATGCCAGAGTATACATGGAGACTTATAATTAACCTCCTTGTCTTGACATGGATAGGACCACTGCCTATAATGAAAGTATAACATTAGGTCAGGCAATACACCTGACCCTTTTTACTAGGAGAATGACGATGAATGCATGCATGCAGTTGGGTATTGATGGGAATAGCCAAGAGTTTAAAGAACTAGAGTTTGCTGTGTTCTGCATTGAGAACATAGCCAAGCATTTGGGGATAGATGGTACAACGGCCTATGACCTACTAGCAAGGCGAACCGATGCCTTACAAAATTATATTATCCCCTGCTACGATGTGCTGCACACACAGGGTAAAGACTATATCGTCGAAGATATCATGATGTATTTATATAAGCGAGGTGTTGGAAGTGCAAGTATACCACGGGTCTTACATGGAAGTTTCTAAGCCAGACTTACAGCACTCCAGAGAGAAAGTTGATTTTGGAAAAGGTTTTTATGTAACTCCTATCTACGAACAAGCAGAACAGTGGGCAAAACGACTTTGTAAGAATACAGGTAGTGGTGTTGTATCAATCTATAACTTTAATGAACAGCATCTAGATCATCTAAAGGTATTGACCTTTGAAACCTATTCAGAAGAATGGTTGGATTTTATCCTGCAATGTCGTCGTTGCCAAGATACGACGGACTACGATATTGTAATTGGTGGCGTAGCTAATGATAGAGTGTTTAATACAGTGGAGTTATATTTTGATGGATTAATTGATAAGTTAGAAGCGATTAAACGATTAAGATATGAAGAAAACAACTTGCAGATTACTTTTAGAACGGATCGAGCGTTAAGTTATTTAAGATTTGAAAGTAGTGTAAACATATGAGAGCCCATCCAGTTTTGTTACAAAGAAAGTATGCTCGCGTGATTGCCTTATTAGCGGAGCGATTGCAGGTGTCTATGCTAGAGGCGATGGACGTGTTCTATCATTCCTATACCTATGAAATGATGCGACAAGGAATTGCAGATATGCACTGTCAAGGGGAGTTCTATTTGATAGAAGAAATCCTAGATGAGTTGAAAGTAGCTCAAGACAGTGATGAACAATAGAATACATTCGTAGAAATCACACAATCCGGTCCTGGGTTGTGTGAATCTTTATATTTGCTTATACCTTTAACCGTTTCCAATACATTGGCTCATAGGGATTATTCAAGTGGGTATCCTGCAAAGATGATTATTGATGATGAGAAAATTACTGTTGAAAACAGCAACTTGGCTCATGGTATGGGAGCATTAGACTTGCAGAAATTTGAGCCATTTCCTAAAAACCCTGCTATATCAAAGGTATTTAGAGAAATAGGTCTTGCTGATGAATTAGGTTCAGGAATGAGAAATACCTACAAGTACACACAGCTGTATTCAGGACAAAATCCGCTATTTGAGGAAGGAGATATATTCAGAACGGTAATTCCTTTGAAGAAGATAGCGACGCAAAAGGTGGGTGGCGGGAATGTCCCTCACGATGTCCCTCACAGTGTCCCTCACGATGTCGTTCAGGGTGTCGTTCACGATGTCGCTCACGATAAGATAATCCTCGCAGAGTTTATCAAAGAAAAAGTAAGAAGCAATGATAGGATTACAAGAAAGGCTATTGCAGATGAAGCTGGAGTTAGCGTAAAGACTATTGAAAGAGCTATAAAGGAAATAGATAATTTGCAATATGTAGGTAGTGGAAATAATGGTCGTTGGGAACTTAACGAGTAAAAGTAAGTGAGTAAATCCTCTATGCATTCTTTCAAGATGTGGACTGTTATATTCAATTACTCATGTATAGACAAATCGATCAAGAGAATCTTCTGTACGGAATTGTTCTTTTCGCTTTGTATACCGCTTTAAATGCTTGTTGAAGTTTTCAATAATATTAGTAACTCAAGGTAGTGATGAACAATAGAATACATCGACAGCTCACACAATCCCACCCCCAGGTTGTGTGAGTTTTTTGTGTTATAAGCCACTAACCCATTTTGGTTTAAAACTTACTTTCATATATTGTGCACCAAGGAAATGTAATTTTTTCTTATAATTATAACAAGAAAAAGTTATAAAAATTGAAAAAATGCTTTAAAAATCGGGGGGGGGGTACTACGTAAAAAATAATGGTTATTTATTAAGATATAATCTGCTTTCAAAGGTTGCAAAATGTGTAAAAGAATAAGGATTTTTACGTATAAGTACTACAAAATGCTACCATATTGGTGTATAATAAAATCCAAAGAGTAAAAATTTGTTGTATAGTATGTATCGTTGCTGTAGAAAGAGGTAAGGCAATGAAAATGTGTGTTAAAAATGTCACAACTGGAGGGAACGAATCCAAGAAGATATACAATGAATACAAAATAGAATAGGTCTGGAATTTATGAAACAGATCGTAAGAAACAGTATGTAATGGAATGTGGATATGACTAGTTGTATGGAGGTTCTATGAAATCTAGCCAAATATTTTTAGAATGTGAACGATTTCTGAAACGTGCCCTCAAGGATAAAGGGCGATATAGCAAAGGGGCTGTTATTGCCTTCTTGATTACAGGGGGAATTGGCATTGCTGTGCCAACAGCTGTACATGCGATTATTCCGACAGGATTATTGGCGGCTGCGTTCAAGGCAGCGGGTATCAATGGGTATGAAAAGATAACGTATGAAAATGGATCTGTTCCTGGAACAGTTAAGTTAAAAAAAGAACAAGTTGCATTTAGTGGCACCGAAAGTGATGCACTGAAACAAATTTTGGGTGCTAAGGTGAGTGATTTGGGATTAACCTTATCTGATTTGTATACATTGCTATATCACAATCCATTAGCTACGAAATCTACGCAGTTCTATGGCTTTAATAAGCAAGGCACTTTGGATGTAAACGAAGGGTATGTTACCTATGAAGGGTCTACTATTACGGGTGGTGAAAACACATTTGTAAACGGTACAGGTGCGATTGCTTTAGGTGGTAATAGTAAGGCTAGTGGCGTAGGTACCATTGCGTTAGGGCAATACAGTGACGCCAGCGCAAAAGCGACAGGGACGGTCACATATACCCCTGCTGGCAGTGCAAATTCTGTGACGGAATATACCTATGGTCCATCCCTACGAGATAATATTGCTATGGGTTTCAAAGCAGAATCACATGCAGATTATAGCTTAGCCTTAGGAGCTCGTTCTGGTGCCGGTGATGTAGGTAGTAATGCCATTGGTTTCAATACACAAGCAGGTGGTAAATCATCGTTGGCTATTGGTTATAATACATTTGCCAATGCGGAAGCTGGTGTGAAAAATAATCTAGGAACCACGATTGGTGGATTAACCAATGTAGTGAGTGATACTACAAAAGCGAAGATGGCTGAGTACGCAGAAAAATTATCTGAATATGAAAATTATTCCAATGCTTTAAAACATGCCAACAATGATGCTGATGCTCAAATTGCTAGAGATGCTATGGCTAGTACTGAAAGTGAAATGAACTCGATTAGGACTTTCTTAGAGAAGCAACAAGATTATAGGTCGCTAATGGGATTGTCAACTACGGACGGATCAAATGGTACAGAGCTGGGTAAAGCTTTATCCAATGGTAGCACTACTAAGGTATCTGATATTATTAATAATAAATTAAACAATGGCTTTGACTATGAATCTAAGACGAATGCGTTAAATTTAGATATTGCAAAGGATAAAATTCAAAACCCTAAGAATGCAAGTGATTTTAAAGAGTATACTAAGAAGGATGGAGACAATGCCATTGCTATCGGTAACTATACATCTGCCTCAGGCAATGCGAGTATTGCACAAGGCGTAGGCGCTCATACACAAGCGGATGCCAGTATTGCATTGGGAGCTCTTGCCAAAGTAGAGAAAGAGGCTGCACGATCTGTAGCAATTGGCGTAGGTTCGCAAGCACACGAAAAAAACTCCGTGGCCATGGGCGTTCAAGCGAGCACATACGGTCAATCTGATGTAGCCATTGGTAATCAAGCTACGGTGCTTAAAGAAAATTCTATCGGCATTGGTGTAAATACTACAGTATTATCTACTAGCTCCACCGCATTAGGTAATAAGTCGAGAATTAAATCCAACTCTACCGCTGGTGTTGCAGTTGGTAGGGAATCTGAAATTGGCGAATCTTCCCAAAATAGTATTGCTATAGGTATGATGGCAAAGGTAGAGGATAAGGCAGCCAACTCTATTTCTTTAGGATATAGTGCGAAAACAAAAGCTGAAAATAGTATGGCCCTAGGAACAAAAGCTGAAACAGGTCTCTTCGCAGCAGGAGGCTTGGCAGTTGGTAATAATAGTAGTGTACAGGCCATAAACTCTATAGCTGTAGGGCAAGGTGCCTCAGTTCGATCCAATTCTGACCGTTCTATCTCCATTGGTTCAGGTGCAGCTACAACAGGAAAAGATGCTATTGCCTTAGGAACGAGCACGTCTGTAACAGGGGCTAACACTATTGTTATTGGTAATGCCGCAAAAGCGGCACCCGCGCCCACAGATACAGTGAATAAATCTGTTGATAATGCGGTTGTCATAGGTCAAGGCGCAGGGGCACAGCATAGTAACTCCATTGTGCTAGGGAAAGGTTCAAATGATACCTACGAAGGATGGAAACGGCGGTTAAAACCTGGTGTAGGAGCCTATGACAATTTACCACCAAGTGCGAAGTATGAATTTAATGCTGATGGTTCAGTAGTGCTGGATAAAGTCAATGGTATGGATATACCATCCTATTTACCGCCAGACTCAAAAATGGGTAAAGTCTTAGCCGAAATGGATAAGCAGAGTTTAGGTGTTGTTTCTGTCGGTGGCGAAGCTACTAATATTGATGATGGTGCTGGTGGCAAAGCAAAAGCATTGCGAAGAATCATCAACGTAGCACCAGGTGCATTGGACACAGATGTAGTAACAGTGGCACAGTTAAGAGATTGGCGAGCAAAAGGCGTGAATTTCTTGTCCATAGAAAATGCCGATAATCATAAAATTACAGAAGTCAATACTAAAAATGCAGGCTATGCAGCAGATGGTACTACGATTGAAAACCGTGGAAGTAACTATAATAGTGATCAAGCCACTGGTAAATGGGCTATGGCGTTGGGACCGTATGCCAAAGCAACGGGAGAAACAGCTATTGGTGTAGGCTATGGTGCTGGTGCCTATGGAAAGGATAGCCTAAGTTTAGGTAGTGCTAGCTATTCCGGTGGAACAAACTCTGTAGCTATCGGCACACAAGCTCGCGCAGCAAAGGATAAAACAGGTGCTGTTGCGATTGGTCAAGAGTCATGGGCGAAAGAGGAGAATGGGGTAGCATTGGGTAAATACGCTAAGGTAACCAAAGCTGATGGTGTTGCTCTAGGCTCCAATTCTATAGCAGATACAGAAAAAGGAAAAGATGGATGGGATCCTGCCAATAGCCGTCGGAATCAATATACAGCGAATAATAAAAATGTATTATCGGGTAGTACATTAACATCCACCTTAGGCGGAGTTTCCTTGGGCGGTGCTTATAAAGATAGTAATGGGCGTGATCAAATTCACACCCGTCAAATTAACTATCTTGCTGCTGGTACTGCTGACACCGATGCTGTAAACGTAGCGCAAGTGAAAGCCTTAAATCTAAAAATTGCAGGTAACACAACAGATGCTAGTAAAGCAGATGTTCGACTCCACGATCAAACGTTAACCGTAAAAGGCGATGGCACATATTTAACCACAACTGCGAATAATAATACAATCACCGTGGGATTAACACAAGATGCCATTAATAAAATTAATGCAGTGGGAAATCCTGTACATTTCTTGGCAACTAATGGTAGTGAAGGCGGGAATAAAACAGTTCATGGTAAAGCCACAGAATCCAACTATAACAATGAAGGTGCTAAAGGAACTAATTCTATTGCTTTAGGCGTGTATGCACGAAGTTTCGGTACTAATACGGTCGCCATCGGTAATGAATCAGGCACTGGTGCCGATAATGCCGTCGCTGTTGGTAATAATACCTATGCTAGTGGTGTAAGCTCTGTGGCGATTGGTGATGGAGCGGCTGCTAGTAGTGAAAAATCTTCGGCGGTAGGTCAAGGAGCGCAAGCAACTGGACAATTCAGTGCAGCCTTTGGAGATAGTGCAAAAGCACAGCAATTCCGTTCAATTGCTATCGGTCATGAAGCTACTGCTAATGGACTAAATGCTATATCCATTGGTGGTAATACTAGTGTTACCAAAAATCATGGTGTCGCTATTGGTCTTCAAAGTGAAGTGACAGGGCAGGATGGTGTGGCGCTTGGTCGAAGTGCTAAGGTTGAGGCAGATAATTCGGTGGCAATTGGTCTAGAATCAAATGTGACATCAGGTTCCACTGAGGCAGTTGCTTTAGGTAACAAATCTAAAGTCAGTGCGACTAAAGGTTTTGCCCTCGGGTATGGTGCAACGGTTAGCACTGCTGGTGGGGTTGCCATAGGATCTGAATCTACTGCTAGTACTGCGTCTGGTATTGTAGGCTGGGATCCAGCAAAAGATAGAACTAGTGTCTATGATGCTGTGAAAGCAGGTGGGGCAGCGTCTACCTCTGGATTAGGTGCTGTATCCGTAGGTGCTTCAGGTAAAACACGACAAATTACAAATGTATCAGCAGGTAAGGAAGATACCGATGCGGTAAACGTAGCTCAGCTGAAAGGTCTTAACCTAAAGATTGCTGGTGACAACAATACTACTGGCGATTTATTAGTGCATAAAGATACATTGAAAGTACAAGGTGAAACAGGATATATTTCGACTTCTGCACAAGGAGGAACGATTACTGTTTCAGTAGCACAGGGCTTAAAAGATACAATTAATAATAAGTTAAATACGAGCGACGAACGCCATATTAAAGAAGGTTCCTATACATTTAACAATGCGGGCAACATTGTATTGCCATATGCTGATGGTGCAGGAAATGATGCTTCCGGAACGGTGACGTTGACTAATGTTGCTAAAGCTAGTGATTTAAATGCAGTAAAAGACTCTTTGTTTACGCCTAGCTTTACAGCACTGCATGGGGGTGGTACGTTCACACCGACAAAAACTCGTCCTACATTGAGTATCATAGGGGGAGCTAATGAACCAACCGTTCAACAATGGACGACAACGGTGAATGGTACCCAAATGTCATTTACTGGAGAAAATGTTGGGACTTACCTAGGTAATAGTTCCAGTAAACTAGTAATCGGTTTAAATACTAAACTTTCAGCAGAATCATTCTCTACATATGAATACAATGGTGGTATTAAAGATAGTACTAAACCTGGACCAGCAGTAAGTCATACAGGCATCAACATGAACAGTAAGCCAATTAAGAATCTTGCTGATGGGGTTGATAAAAAAGATGCAGTGAACAAATCTCAATTAGATGCCGTTACTTGGGATTTAGGGGTTATGAACAATGGTGCCTCTACAAAAGTAAATCCAGCTGAGGTGACTGGTCAAAATAAACGGATTACTTTGCAAGGTGCTGGTAATGTGACCGTCACAGAAACAGGTGGCACAATCACCATTACTGGAGGAGCCCAAGATTCCATCGTTGTGTACACGGCGCCAGATGGTGAACGTGTGTATAAATATACAGATGGAAAATACTACAAAACGAAAACTCCTACAGCAGGATTAGATAAACCTGTAACGGATGTGCAAGCTCGTTTAGTAAATGGCACCCCTAAAGAGGGAGAAACAGATACTAAGATTGCAACGGTTTTGAATAATGTGAAATCTGTCATTGAAAAGCAAGGTGTGGTCGGTAATAACACTCCAACTTTCACAGAACGATTAGCGGCTGCGGCTTCGGATAAAAATAATCCTAATGCTGCGGTGAATGTGAAAGATTTACACAGTGCAGTATCTGATTTAAAAAATAAAGAATTGCATATTACACCAATAGAATATACGCCTAATGAAAAAGGGGATGTTACATTAACATATTCCGATGGCAATGGAAGTGTTGTACCTGATACTACCGCAAAGATTAAAGGAGTAGCGAAAAAAGCAGATTTAGATACAGTGAAAGACCAAGTAGCACATACCATCGCCCTTGGAGATGGAACGACAACGGGGTCTACTACGGCTAAATCTTTAAAAGACGGTAACGTGAAATTCAATATCAAGAGTGCTAATGGGTACATTACGACAGCAGCCGCTGGGGATGATGTAACATTGACTTTCAACGATAGCACATTGGCGAAAAAAGCTGATGAATGGAACCTAGCGGTGAATGGAACAAAAGTTGCTCCAACGAACAAATTGGTGAACCTTGTAAATGGTGATAACATCACGATTGCTAAACAAACTGATGGTTCCGTGAAAGTAAGTGCTACGGGCTTAGCAAAAACAGACTTGTCTAACATCACAGATGCTGGTAAGAAAAATATCACTGCTCTAGGTACTGAAATTACAGCAGGCGACCGTGTTACAATAGGAAATCCTACCATAGATGCTACTACTGGTAAGAAAACATATACTATCTCTGCAGATAAACAAGTTGAATCTGTGACAACGGCAACGTTAGCAGATGACGAAAACATTGCTACAGTTTCTATGGTGTCCGGAACAGATCAATCTGCCAATGCTCGTTATGGTGTAGGCGTATCTAAGAAAAAAGTGGCTGAAATCGCTCAAGGTGCAGTAGAAGTAAAAGCTGCAGATGATGCGGACAATGTAACTGTGAATAAAGATACATCTGCAACTGGTAAAACTGTGTACAAAGTATCTGTGGCTAAAACGCAATTAGCTAATGGTACCAATACGAAGGTCGAAGGGAATGGAACAACAACTCCATTTAAAGTAAATGTAAAAGGCGATTTGACTAAGATTACGTCCATCACAAATGAAGCAGGTTATGGCAAAGTAGCCTTCGGTGCGAATGGTGAAACTACTTTCAGTAGCGGAGCAGCTGGAGATATTCCTGTTACGATTAATGGTACATTAGGTAAAGTAAGTGCTGGTACGGGTAGCAATGCTGTTGCTATCGATGGTTCTGCTGGACAAGTGACTGCAGGTGGTGTTGTAGTGGGTAGACAAAGTGTCACTCCAGGTGCCAATGGCACAGCACCAGCAGGTACAACAGCAACAACTGGCAAATTCATTACAGGTCTTGAGAATACAACTTGGAGTGTAGCAAATCCAACCTATGTGTCTGGTCGTGCTGCCACAGAAGATCAGTTGAAAGCAGTTAGCGAAGCTATTAAAAATAGAACTACAGGAGATTATCGTTTAATTGCAAATCCGGATGTGACTGGCGGGGCCTATACACCAGATACGGACAATAACATCAATTTAATTGTGAAAGACCCTAATGACAGTGATGATTCTCATAAACAAACGGTGACAATCACAAATGTGGCAAAAGCAACCGATTTGAACGATGTGAAAAATCAAGTGGCACACACCATCGCTCTTGGGGATGGAAGTAAAACAGGATCTACTACGGCTAAGTCTTTAAAAGATGGAGACGTGAAGTTTAACATTAAGAGTGCTAATGGGTACATTACCACAGCAGCCGCTGGAGACGATGTAACATTGACTTTCAATGACAGCACATTGGCGAAAAAAGCTGATGAGTGGAAATTGGCTGTGAATAATGACGTTGTTGAGCCAACTAATAAAAAGGTTAATCTTGTAAATGGCGATAACATCACGATTGCGAAACAAACTGATGGTTCCGTGAAAGTAAGTGCTACAGGATTAGCAAAAACAGATTTGTCTAATATTACCAATGCTGGTAAAACGGTGATCCAAAATGAAGCTAAAAAAGCGGTTAAAGTGATTGATGGTACGAACACATCTGTAGAAACTGGTACAGATGCAGATACAAATGCCACTACGTATAAAGTGAATGTGAAAGGTGATTTGACTGAAATCTCATCCATCACAAACACAGCTGGAACTGGCAAAGTAGCCTTCGGTGCTGATGGTGTAAGTACTTTCAGTAGTGGAACTACAGGGGATAAAACAGTTTCTATCAATGGTAAAGACGGTAAAGTTATTGTTGGCAATGGTGGAAACCCTGTAACCATTGATGGTTCTACTGGATATATTACGGGCTTGCAAAATACTAGCTTAGATGTAACTGGTTTTGGTACATCTCATCGTGCCGCAACAGAAGAACAATTAAAAGCGGTCAAAGATATTGCGGATAAAGCCTCTACAACAGATTATCGGTTAATTGCAAATCCAGATGTGACTGGTGGTGCGTATACACCGAGCAATGGAACTATTTCCTTAAAAGTGAAAGACAGCAAGCAACCTGATAGTACGCCTGAGACGATTACTATTAATGACGTGGCATCGAAAACAGCTGTGGACGGTCTTACTGCTCGTAAGATTTCCTTGGGTGGTGACACTGGTACTACCACAGAAAAAACATTAGCTCAAGATGTGAAATTTAATATTAAGAGTGCTAATGGGTACATTACCACAGCTGCCGCTGGGGATAATGTAACATTGACTTTCAATGATAGCGGATTAGCGAAAAAAGCGGATTTGTGGAAGTTATCGGCTAACGGTACAGAGGTTGCACCAAAGGATGGTGTTATTGATTTAGCAAAAGGTGATAACATCAACATTACTAGCGAAGCAGGTAAAGTGACCATTGCTGCCACAGGTCTAGCAAAAGAAGATTTGTCTAATATCACAGATGCAGGTAAAAAAGTGATTACTGACCTAGGTCCAACGATCAATGCAGGAGACGGTATTACAGTTACACCAGGAACACCAGATAAGAATACAGGTAAACAATCCTTTACAATTGCGGCAAATAAACAAGTAGAATCTGTGACGACATCCGCTGCGGCAGAAGGCGATGAAAATATCGCTACTGTTTCTATGGTTACTGGAAATGATCAAGAAGCTAATGCTCGTTATGGTGTTGGTGTATCTAAGAAAAAAGTGGCTGAAATCGCTCGAGGTGCCGTAGAAGTAACTAATGGTTCAGATAATGTAACTGTAACACCAGACACATCTACAAATGGTAAAACTGTGTACAAAGTATCTGTAGCTAAAACGAAATTAGCAGCTGGTACAAATACAACTATTGAAGGTGAAGGTACAGAAGCTAAGCCATACAAAGTGAATGTTGCAGGCGATTTAGGTAACATCACATCTATTACTAATGAAGCTGGAAATGGCAAAGTATCCTTCGATTCGAATGGTGTAACTACTTTCAGTAGTGGCAATAATGGTGCGGATGGTACAGATAAAACGGTAACTATCAACGGTAAAGATGGTAAAGTCATTGTTGGTAATAATGGCAAACCTGTGACCATTGATGGTTCTACTGGATATATCACAGGATTACAAAATAAAGATTGGGTTGTAGGTACTACAGAACCAGTATCTGGACGTGCAGCTACAGAAGACCAATTGAAACATGTCAGCGATGCCGTTACGGGCAAAGCAGATAAAACTGCATTGTGGGATTTAGCGGTTAATAATGGTACAACTACAGAGAAAGTAGAACCACAAAATTCGACTGTAGCAGGTCAAAATAAACGTATCATCTTACAAGGTGAATCCGGCGTTACAGTTAAGCAAGAAAACGGTGTAATCACAATCGGTGCTAAAAAAGGCATAGATAACGATACGATTACAACAGTAGCTAGTGCAGATGGTACAGTTACAGTGACACACTCTGATACAGATACGCATGCGTACGATGTGAAAGTCAATACAGATAAAGTGAGCGAAACGCAAGCATTAATCTATGTGGATGACAACGGTAAGCAAGTATTTAAACGTGCAGATGGTAAGTTCTATAACAAAGATGGTACTAAGTATGAGGGCACAGTTCATACAAAAGTAAATACTGACCAACCACAACGGGTAGATAACGTAGGTTCTGCGATTGATCCAGATGGTACATCAACAGGGGATACATTCTTAAGTAAATTAAAAGATGCCGCTGATGATACAACAAAATCTAAATCTGCAGTCAACGTATCTGACCTTAAGAAAACATCTGAGGCTAGCATTGCGAAAGCAGTGAGTGAAGCCACAGATAAGGGCATGAAATATGCTGGGGATAACTACAAAGCGGCGGAAGGTACAAAGGCTGAGCAAAATGGTATCACTAAGAAATTAGGGGAGCAATTGCAAATCCTTGGCGGTGCATCAGGCACATTGACTGAAAACAATATCGGTGTCAATGCAGATGGCGGTGCGTTGAAAGTCAAATTAGCAGAATCCTTAACTAATATTAAGTCTATCGCTGGTAAAGGTGATACACCATTAACTATTTCTAATGGTGGAACAACGTTAACAATTAATGCAGGTGAAGATACAAAACCAGGCACAATTTCCGTTGGTGGTGCAAAAATCACTAACGTAGCAGAAGGTACAGATGGTACTGATGCAGTTAACAAATCTCAATTGGATGCTGTAGCAGGTAAAGAACTTCACATTAAACCGACTGAAAAAACAGAAACATACAAAGTGGATGACAGTGGTAACATTACCTTGAAGTATGCAAATGGTGATGGTACAGAAGCAACTGGTAAACAAGCTGTCATTTCTGGTGTAGCTAAAAATGATTTATCCAATATTACAAATACAGGTAAAACAGTTATCCAAAATGAAGCTAAAGAAGCTGTAAAAGTAGTGAATGGTAAAAATACCACTGTCACAGAAGGTACAGATGGAACAGCCAAAACATACGCTGTTAATGTCAAAGGTGCGTTGGGTGAAATCACATCTATCACGAACACAGCAGAATCTGGTAAAGTGGAGTTCGGTACGAATGGTGTAACTACTTTCAGTAGTGGCAATAATGGCACTGATGGTACAGATAAAACAGTTACCATCAACGGTAAAGACGGTAAAGTCATCGTTGGTAATGGTGGAAATGCTGTAACCATTGATGGAACTGTGGGAGATATTACAGGATTAACCAATGTAGCTCTTACAGCAACTGATTTTGCTAAAAAAGGTCGTGCCGCAACGGAAGAACAATTAAAAGCGGTAAAAGACATTGCGGATAGCGCGTCTACAACAGATTACCGATTAATTGCAAATCCAGCAGAACACAGTGGTGGAGTGTACAAGCCAAATACAGATGGCAATGTTGAATTGACTGTGAAAGATGAAAAATCTGGCACTACAAAAACAGTAACAATTGGCGATGTAGCATCGAAAACTGCTGTAGACGGTTTAGTAGCACGTGGTATCACTTTAGGTGGAGATAATAACTCCGCTACTACGAAACAAACATTAGCGAATGATGTGAAATTTAATATCAAAGGTGATGGTAACTACATCACTACAAAAGCTGATGGCGCTGATGTGACAGTTTCCTTGAATACGAATCAAATCGCAAAAGACGGTGCGTTGATTTATGTCGATGACAACGGTAAGCAAGTATTTAAACATGCAGATGGTAAGTTCTATGACAAAGATGGAGCTAAGTATGAAGGTACTGTTCATACGAAAGTAAATACTGAACAACCACAACGAGTAGATAACGTTGGTTCTGCGATTGATTCTGTTGTAATTAATAATGCAGATGGAAACCCTAAAACAGATGCTACGTATTTGGATAAATTAAATAAAGCTAATACGGATACACCAAATGCGGCAGTTAACGTATCTGACCTCAAGAAAACATCTGATGCTAGCATTGTGAAAGCTGTGAGTGAATCTACCGATAAAGGTATGAAATTCGGCGCTAACATTGCTGATGGTGACGAAAATCCTGTGACTAATAAACTTGGTTCTACTGTACATATCAAAGGTGGCGCAACGGAAACGGATGCATCTAAATTTGATGGTTCCAATATTTTGACCACTGTGAAACAAACTGATGGTAATACAACAGTAAACATCAAGCTGAAAAAAGACTTAGGTAACATTACAAGTATTACCAACACAGCAGGATCTGGCAAAGTATCCTTTGATTTGAATGGTGTAACTACTTTCAGTAGTGGCAATAATGGTGCGGATGGTACAGATAAAACGGTAACTATCAACGGTAAAGATGGTAAAGTCATTGTTGGTAATAATGGCAAACCTGTGACCATTGATGGTTCTACTGGATATATTACAGGATTGCAAAATAAAGATTGGGTTGTAGGTACTACAGAACCAGTATCTGGTCGAGCAGCGACAGAAGACCAATTGAAACATGTTAGCGATGTAGTCAAAGACAAAGCAGATAAAACTCAATTGTGGGATTTGGCGGTTAAAACGGATACAGGTTCTGATAAAGTGGTTCCACAAAATGGACCAACGAACACAGACAACAAACGGATTGTTCTTCAAGGTACAGGTAGTGTTAGTGTTACGCAAAAAGATGGTGTTATCACAATCGGTGCCCCAAAAGGCGGTGCAGATAATAATACAGTTACTACAGTGACATCTGGTGATGAAAGTGTTTTAACTGTAAAAGATACTCCGACTGCTACTGGAGACCACGCATACACGTTGACAGTTAACAAACAAGGTGTTGTTGACGGTGCTCAATTACCTGTTGTATATACGACAAAAGATGGTAAAAAAGTAACTATCGACAAAGATGGCAAATTCCATACAGTAGATAATCCAGCGGTAGAGGTAAAAGCAGAAGATGTAGAAACACGCATTCAATCTGCCGGTAAATCTACTACCGATGGCAAAACTATCCTTAATAACGTTGGATCTGCTATTGATCCGAAACCAGCAGATGGTACGCCAGCTGATACAACTCCTTTCTTGGATAAGTTGAAAAAAGCGAGTGAAACAACGCCAGATGCAGCTGTGAATGTATCTGATCTCAAGAAAACATCTGATGCAAGCATTGCGAAAGCTGTGAGTGAAGCCACTACTAAAGGATTAAAATTTGATGCTAATATTGGCGGAGAAAAAACAAATCTATTAGGTTCCAAGGTGACTATTAAAGGTACAGCAGATACACCAAAAGATGGAGATACGAATTACGAAGATAAAAACGTATTAACTACGATTGCCCAAGAAGATGGTAATACTACAGTTACGATTAAGTTGAATAAAGACTTAACGTCTCGTTCTTTAACAACTGAGAAAGTGACTGTGAATAATGAAAAAGGTGATGAATCTACTGTAACCGTGGGTTCGAAAGATGGTAAAAACACAGATGACTCAGTAAAACCTGGTTCTGATGGTAAGGTGGCTGTCAACGGTAAAGACGGTTCTGCAGTTGTTATCAACGGTAAAGATGGATCTATCGGCTTGAATGGTAAAGATGGGGCGAATGGTCTTACAATTAAAGGCGACAAAGGTATGGTTGGCTTAAACGGTACTGATGGTGCTAATGGTAAAGATGGTATGACTCGTATCGTATATGAAACGAAACATACAGACCCTCAGACTGGTACAGTTACGACTGTGAAACATCAAGTGGCTACTATGGATGATGGTCAAAAATACAGTGGTGATAATTACAAAGCGGCAGAAGGTACTGAGCCAGAAGAAAACGTTATCAGCAAAAAGCTAAATGAACGTTTAGAAATTCTTGGCGGTGCTACAGGAACTTTCACAGCAACTGATAATATTGGTGTCAATAATGTCGGGGGTAAGTTAAAAGTCCAATTAGCAGAATCCTTGACTAATATTAAGTCTATCGCTGGTAAAGGTGATACACCATTAACTATTTCTAATGGTGGCACAACGATAACGATTACAAAACCAGATGCTACAAAAGATGGAGATACAGGTAGTGTCTCTGTTGGTGGTGCAAAAATCACCAATGTAGCTAATGGCGAAGGTGATTCTGACGCTGTTAACGTAAAACAATTGAAAGATGAAGTTGGCAAAGCGAAAACAACTGTAACCGTTAATAATAACAATGCAGATGCGAATAAAAATCTTACCTTGACAAAGACTATAGCCGCTGATGGACATACAAACTATGACGTGAGCTTAGCAAATAAAGTAACATTAGGCACAGAAACAGCAAAACAACTTACTTTAGATGGTACAGCAGGAACAATTACTGCAGGTACTGGGAATAACGTTGTTACTATCAATGGATCTAATGCGAGTGTAACTGCTGGAACTGGTAACAATATTGTGAAAGTCGATGGTTCTGCGGGTCAACTTACAGCGGGTGGTGTTCTTGTAGGTAAACAATCTGTTACAGAAGGCGCTGAGGGTAAACCTCCAGAGGGTGCTACCGCTACAGAAGGCAACTTTGTGACAGGCTTGGGTAATACAACATGGAATGTGAATAGCCCAACCTATGTATCTGGCCGTGCAGCCACAGAAGACCAGTTGAAAGCAGTTAGCGATGCGGTGAAAGCGAAAACTGGTAGTGACTACAGCTTAGTAGCAAATCCAGATGGCGGTAATTATAAAGTTAGCGATGATAATACTGTTACATTAACAGTGCAAGATGCTTCTAATACTGCCAATACACGGAATGTCACTATCGAAGGCATTGCTAAATCTAGTGATGTAGCGGACTTGAAGACAAAAGTAAGTCATACTATTGCTCTTGGAGATGATGGTACAGGTAGCACGGATGCAAAATCTCTAAACGATGGCGATGTGAAATTCAACATCAAAGGCGATAGCAACTACATTACGACTACGGCATCGGGCACTGATGTGAAAGTTTCTTTAAATACGAAACAAATCGCAAAAGATGGAGCGTTGATTTATGTCGATGACAACGGTAACCAAGTATTTAAACATGCAGATGGTAAATTCTATACAAAAACAGGTACAGAGTATACAGATGCTGTTCATACAAAAGTAAATACGGATGGAGCAAAACGTGTAGATAACGTAGGTTCTGCGATTGATCCAGATGGAAATGTACCGGATAATAAATTCCTAGAAAAATTGGGCGAAGCAGCAGCTGACACTACAAAATCTAAAGCTGCAGTCAATGTATCTGACCTTAAGAAAACATCTGATGCAAGTATTGCAAAAGCAGTGAGTGAATCTACTGATAAAGGTATGAAATTCGGAGCTAATATTGCTGATGGTGGCGAAAACCCTGTGACTAACAAGCTTGGTTCTACTGTAAACATCGTAGGTACTGCAGAAATAGCTACTGATGCGACAGAAGCAGATAAAAACTACGATGGTAAAAACGTGTTAACAACAGTAAAACAAGGTACTGATGGAAATACAACAATCACTGTGAAGTTGAACAAAGACTTAACATCTCATTCCTTAACTACAGAAAAAGTGGTTGTTAACAATAAAGATGGTGATGATTCTACTGTAGAAATTGGCTCTAAAGCTGGTAAAGACGCAGAAAATAAGCCAAAACCAGGTTCTGATGGTAAGGTGACTGTCACTGGTAAGGATGGTGCCTCTGTTGTCATCAACGGTAAAGATGGCACTATCGGCTTGACTGGACCGAAAGGGGCAGACGGAGCGGATGGCACACCAGGTACGCCAGGTAAATCTATTACTATTGGTGTGAAACCAGGCTATAACAAAGATGGTGTACAAGGTGAAAAAGGCGTGGACGGCATAGACGGTATTACTCGTATCGTTTACAAAGAAGGCGATAAAGAACACCAAGTAGCCACTATGGAAGACGGATTACGTTTCACTGGTAACAATTCTGCTACTGAAAATAAACATAAGCTCAATACATTGGTAAACATCGTTGGTGAAGGTGTTACAAAAGATAAAGTCGCTGGTTTCCAATCTGCAAGTGGCAATATCCTTGTAAAAGCGGATGGCAACTCTACATTGACTGTGAAAATGAACAAAAACCTTGCTAACATTACCAGCATTACTAATGCAGCTGGTAACGGCAAAGTTGAGTTTGGTAACAATGGTGTAACTACTTTCAGTAGTGGCAATACTGGCACTGGTGGTACAGATAAAGCAGTATCTATTGATGGTAAACAGGGCTATGTGACTGGTTTACAAAATAAAGATTGGGTTGTAGGAACTACGCAGCCAGTATCTGGACGAGCAGCGACGGAAGACCAATTGAAACATGTTAGCGATGTAGTCAAAGACAAAGCAGATAAAACTGCATTGTGGGACTTGGCCATTGCAAGCGACGATCCAAAAGGTACAAAGGTTACTCCTATGGATGTAACTGGCGATAACAAACGGATCATCTTAAAAGGTGAAGGCGGAGTTAAAATCAAGCAACAAGATGGTGTCATTACTATCGGTGCTCCTGAAAGTGGTACAACTACTGATAAAGATACAATTACTACTGTCAAATCAACAGATAATAGTATTGGAATCACTACATCTGCCACAGACGCACATGCCTATGACTTGGCTGTCAATAAACAAGCTATTGTTGACGGTGCTCAATTACCTGTTGTATATACGACAAAAGATGGTAAAAAAGTAACTATCGACAAAGATGGCAAATTCCATACAGTAGATAATCCAGCGGTAGAGGTAAAAGCAGAAGATGTAGAAACACGCATTCAATCTGCCGGTAAATCTACTACCGATGGCAAAACTATCCTTAATAACGTTGGATCTGCTATTGATCCGAAACCAGCAGATGGTACGCCAGCTGATACAACTCCTTTCTTGGATAAGTTGAAAAAAGCGAGTGAAACAACGCCAGATGCAGCTGTGAATGTATCTGATCTCAAGAAAACATCTGATGCAAGCATTGCGAAAGCTGTGAGTGAAGCCACTACTAAAGGATTAAAATTTGATGCTAATATTGGCGGAGAAAAAACAAATCTATTAGGTTCCAAGGTGACTATTAAAGGTACAGCAGATACACCAAAAGATGGAGATACGAATTACGAAGATAAAAACGTATTAACTACGATTGCCCAAGAAGATGGTAATACTACAGTTACGATTAAGTTGAATAAAGACTTAACGTCTCGTTCTTTAACAACTGAGAAAGTGACTGTGAATAATGAAAAAGGTGATGAATCTACTGTAACCGTGGGTTCGAAAGATGGCAAAAACGCAGATGACTCAGTAAAACCTGGTTCTGATGGAAAAGTAACTGTGAACGGTAAAGACGGATCTTCTGTTGTAATCAACGGTAAAGATGGATCTATCGGCGCTAACGGTAAGGATGGTACATCTGTTGTTATCAATGGCAAAGATGGTACAATCGGCTTGACTGGACCGAAAGGGGCAGATGGAGTTGATGGATCACCAGGCAAATCTATTACTATTGGTGTGAAACCTGGCTATAACAAAGATGACGTACTTGGTAAAGACGGCGTGAATGGCAATGACGGTATCACTCGTATCGTTTACAAAGAAGGCGATAAAGAACATCAAGTAGCCACTATGGAAGACGGCATGAAATATGCTGGTGACAACTATGTGGCAGCAGTAGGTACAACAGCTGAGCAAAACGTAATTACTAAGAAATTGAACAACCGCTTAGACATCATTGGTGGAGCAAAACGAACTTTCACAACAACAGATAACATCGGCGTGAACAAAACCGATGATGGTAAGTTAAAAGTTCAATTAGCAGAATCCTTAACAGGTATCAATTCCATCTCTGGTAAAGGAGATACACCATTAACAATTTCTAATGGTGATACAACCATCACGATTACAAAACCAGATGCTACAAAACCAGGGGACAAAGGCACAATCTCTGTAGGCGGTGCAAAAATCACTAACGTAGCCAATGGCGAAGCCGGTACTGATGCAGTTAACAAATCTCAATTGGATGCTGTTACTTGGAATCTAGGTGCGAAGGATAATACAGGTGTTCTTAATAAAGTAACCCCAGATACAACGAATAAACGAGTAGACCTTGTAGGTGCTCACGGTATTTCAGTGACTGCCGACGGTCATACTGTTACAGTAGATGGAAAACAAATTCTTGACTCCATGCCAGTGGTATACACAGATGAACATGGTAATCGCTTAGTGAAAGCCAATGATGGTAAATACTATAAAGCAACAGAAGTGAATGCAGATGGTTCTGTTAAGAATGCTGCGGACAATGGTGGCGTGACACCTCAACCAGTGGACAAACCACAAGCACGTCTTGTGAATACAAAGCCAGCTACTGGTAAAACAGATACTACAGATGCGGTTGTGTTCAACAATGTAGCCTCAGTGATCGATCCAACTGGTGCCACAGGTGATGGTAATACGACGGCAACAACGGAGTACTTGGATAAATTAAAAACAGCAAGTACGACGAATCCAAATGCAGGGGTTAACGTATTAGACTTGAAACATACATCTGATGCAAGTATTGCGAAAGCCGTAACTGATGCTACAGATAAGGGCATGAAATACGGAGCAAACTTTGGTTCTACAGTAGCTACAGATAAAGTTGTGACAAATAAATTAGGCACTACAGTACATATCTTAGGCTCTTCTAAGGCAACTTCTGATGAAGGGTACAACGATGAAAACGTAGTCACTACTATCGGTCAAGATACAAAGGGTGACACCACTGTCACTGTGAAGTTGAAAAAAGATTTAAAAACGGAATCCTTGACAACAAATACAGTGATTGTGAAAGGTGAACCAGGTGCGAATGGTACAGATAGTAAAGATGCAGTTATTACAGTAGGTGAAAAAGGCGAACCAGGCGCTGATGGACGGGATGGCAAACCAGGTTCTGATGGTACTATCGGCGTGAATGGTAAAGATGGTGCTTCTGTTATCATCAGAGGTAAAGACGGATCTATTGGCTTAACTGGACCGAAAGGGGCAGATGGTGCTCCAGGCAAATCCATCGACATTTCTGTGAAACCAGGTTATAACGGCGCTGACGGTGCGGATGGCACACCAGGGGTACGCGGTGAAAAAGGCGTTGACGGCGTAGACGGTATTACCCGTATTGTCTACAAAGAAGGCGAGAAAGAACACCAAGTAGCTACCATGGAAGACGGTTTACGTTTCACTGGTAACAATTCTGGCACTGAAAACAAACACAAGCTAAATACATTAGTGAACATCGTTGGTGAAGGTGTAACAGCAGCTCAAGTGGCTGGTTTCCAATCTGCAAGTGGCAATATTCTGGTACAAGCAGATGGCAAGTCCACATTGACTGTGAAAATGAACAAAAACCTTGCTAACATCAGCAGTATTACTAATGCAGCTGGGGATGGCAAAGTTGAGTTTGGTAACAATGGTGTAACTACTTTTAGTAGTGGCAATAATGCTGCTACAGGTGGTACAGACAAAGTTGTGACTATCAACGGTAAAACTGGTGTGATTACAACGTCGAATACAACGGTTTCCCCTGATGATGTGACTGTGAAAGCAAATGGAAACAGCACAATTGTTGGTGGCAATACAATTCGTGTGAATGGCACAAATGGTACTGATGGAACTGTATCTGGTGGCATTGTGATTGGTAAACAAACCTTAACGGCTACTGCGGACGGTAATCCACCTACTGGAACAACTACAGGTACACCAGGAAATTACATCACTGGTCTAGGCAACACTACTTGGAATGTGACTAACCCAACCTATGTATCTGGCCGTGCAGCGACAGAAGACCAGTTGAAACATGTTAGTGATGTAGTCAAAGACAAAGCAGATAAAACTGCATTGTGGGATTTGGCAGTTAACAATGGTACATCTACAGAGAAAGTAGAACCAAAAGCAACTGGTACAGAAGGCGAAAATAAACGAATTATCTTAAAAGGTACAGGCGGAGTTACTATCACGCAAGGCAATGGCGAGATTACTATCGGTGCACCAACAAGTGGTACAGATAGTAATACTGTTACAACAGTGACATCTGGAGATACGAAGGTTCTTACTGTAGACGATACAGGAACTAATGGTAATCACGCATACACGTTGAATATTAACAAACAAGCGATTGTTGACGGTGCTCAATTACCTGTTGTATATACTGATAAAGATGGTAATAAACTTCATATTGGTAATGATGGCAAATTCTACACTGAAGACAATGTTTTAGTACCTAATGATAAAGTACAAACACGTATTCAATCTGCAGGTAAATCTACTACCGATGGCAAAACTATCCTAAATAACGTTGGTTCTGCTATAGCAACAACAGAAGTGCCAGACGGTGCAGGAACTAAAGCAAAACCATCATTCTTGGAACGCTTGGAAGAAGCAGCAAAAGATGGCAACCATCCGAATGCAGCAGTGAATGTATCTGACCTTAAGAAAACATCTGATGCGAGCATTACCAAAGCGGTAAGTGAAGCTACTACAAAAGGATTGAAATTCCAAGGTAATACAGGCACTGAAATCAGCAAGCAGTTAGGCGAAACCCTAAATATTAAAGGGGAAGGAACACTAGCTGGCAATACAGCTGCTAATAATATCCGCACGACTAATAACAATGGAGTGTTAGAAATTGGTTTGGTAGAATCCTTGACAGGTATCAATTCTATCGCTGGTAAAGGTGGTACTAATCCATTAACTATCTCTAATGGTGGAACGTCTATTACTATCAACCCTGGTACTACCACTAAGGATGAGCATAATCAGGATGTGACAACACCAGGTACTATCTCTGTTGGCGGTGCAAAAATCACTGATGTAGAAAATGGTACAGGCGATAAGGATGCGGTGAACCTATCTCAATTAACTGCAGTTGCGAAGAAAGAGCTACATGTTAAACCAACTACTGATGATTCTAAATATGCAGTAGATAAGGACGGTAACGTGACATTAACCTATGCTAATGGCAAGGGTGACGATGTTGCAGATACAAAAGCTGTTATCACTGGAGTGGCTAAAAAATCTGATTTAGACGCTGTGAAAGAAACAGTAGGTAAAGGTTTGAAATTCAATGCTAATATTGGCGGAGAAAAAACAAATCTATTAGGTTCCAAGGTAACTATCAAAGGGACAGCTCCTGTGCCAACAGATGATGCGTCTGAAGCAGATAAAAACTATGACGGAAACAATGTATTAACTTCTATTACGCAAGATGGCGATGGTAATACGACTGTCACTGTAAAGTTAAACAAAGATTTAACATCTAAATCCTTAACTACAGAAAAAGTGACTGTGAACAATAAAGACGGTAATGATTCTACTGTAGAAATTGGTTCTAAAGATGGTAAGGACGCAGAGAATAATCCTAAACCAGGTTCTGATGGAAAAGTAACTGTCACTGGTAAAGATGGTGCTTCTGTTGTGATCAACGGTAAAGACGGATCTATTGGCTTAACTGGACCGAAAGGGGCAGACGGAGCGGATGGTACACCAGGTACGCCAGGTAAATCTATTACTATTTCTGTAAAACCTGGCTATAACAAAGATGGTGTACAAGGTGAAAAAGGAGTTGACGGCGTAGATGGTATTACTCGTATCGTTTACAAAGAAGGCGATAAAGAACACCAAGTAGCTACTATGGAAGACGGTATGAAATATGCTGGTGATGATTATAAACCTGCAGAAGGTACAACGGCTGAACAAAATGTGATTGCTAAGAAGTTGAACAACCGCTTAGACATCATTGGTGGAGCGGCTCAACCTTTCACAACAACAGATAATATCGGTGTTAATAATGTCGGTGGTAAGCTAAAAGTTCAATTAGCAGAATCCTTGAAAGATATTAATTCCATCGCTGGTAAAGGCGGTACTAATCCATTAACTATCTCTAATGGTGGAACAACGATTACCATTAATCCTGGTACTACCACTAAGGATGAGCATAATAAGGATGTGACAACACCAGGTACTATCTCTGTTGGCGGTGCAAAGATCACTGATGTAGAAAATGGTACAGGCGATAAGGATGCGGTAAACGTATCTCAATTGAACAAATCCATTACAGATTTGAAATCCACGTTAGGTTGGTATGCAACATCGGATGTGGCAGATGGTGGAGAACAAGCAACAGGCTCTAATCCAACATCGGAACATGTAACAAACGATGATGAAGTTACTTTCACAGCTGGTAAAAATCTAAAAATCAAGCAAAATGGTAGAAACTTCACATACAGCTTGAATGACACTGTGACAGAGTTGAAGAAAGTAGAAGTGAAATCAGACGATGGAACGACTACGATTACTCCTGGCAAAGTCCAAGCGGGTGGCATTGTGATTGGTAAACAAACAGTGACTCCAGGTGCCAACGGTGCAGCTCCTACAACAGGTGGTACACCTGAAAATGGCAACTATATCACTGGTCTAGGCAACACTACTTGGACAGTGACTAACCCAACCTATGTATCTGGACGTGCAGCGACAGAAGATCAGTTGAAACATGTTAGTGATGTAGTCAAAGACAAAGCAGATAAAACTGCATTGTGGGACTTGGCAGTTAAGAATGGTACAGCTACAGACAAAGTAGAACCACAAGCAACTGGCACAGCTGGTGAAAACAAACGGATTATCTTACAAGGTACTGGTGGTGTAAGTATTACACAAGAAGATGGTGTAGTTACTATTGGTGCACCAACTGGTGGTACAGATAGTAACACTGTTACTACTGTGACATCTGGTGATGAAAGTGTACTCACTGTAAAAGATACTCCGACTGCTACGGTAGATCACGCATACACGTTAACGGTTAATAAACAAGGCATTGTTGACGGGGCTCAATTACCAGTTGTATATACTGATAAAGATGGTAATAAACTTCATATTGGTAATGATGGCAAATTCTACACTGAAGACAATGTTTTAGTACCTAATGATAAAGTACAAACACGTATTCAATCTGCAGCGAAAGATACGAAAGCAGGAGATACTATCCTTAATAACGTTGGTTCTGCTATTGCAACAACAGAAGTACCAGAGGGTACAGGAACGAAAGCAAATCCATCATTCCTAGAACGGTTAACAGAAGCTGCAAAAGATGGTAACCATCCGAATGCAGCGGTGAATGTATCTGACCTCAAGAAAACATCTGATGAAAGTATTGCGAAAGCCGTAAATGATGCTACAGATAAGGGCATGAAATATGCTGGGGATAACTACAAAGCGGCAACGACTACAGAAGCTGAGCAAAACGGTATCACTAAGAAATTAGGGGAACAATTACAAATCCTTGGCGGTGCCACAGGCACATTGACTGATAACAACATCGGTGTTAACGCAGACGGTGATAAGTTGAAAGTCAAATTAGCAGAATCCTTGACAGGCATCAATTCCATCGCTGGTAAAGGAGATACACCATTAACGATTTCCAATGGTGATACGACTATCACGATTACAAAACCAGATGCTACAAAACCAGGGGACAAAGGTGCAATCTCTGTAGGTGGAGCGAAAATCACCAATGTAGGAGATGGTAAAGACGATAAGGATGCGGTAAACGTATCTCAATTGAACAAATCTATTACAGATTTGAAATCCACGTTAGGTTGGTATGCAACATCGGATGTGGCAGATGGTGGTGAACAAGCAACAGGCTCTAATCCAACATCGGAACATGTAACAAACGATGATGAAGTTACTTTCACAGCTGGTAAAAATCTAAAAATCAAACAAGATGGTAGAAACTTTACATACAGCTTGAATGATACAGTGACAGAGTTGAAGAAAGTAGAAGTGAAGTCCGACGATGGAACGACTACGATTACTCCTGGTAAAGTCCAAGCTGGTGGCATTACGATCGGTAAACAATTTGCGACACCGACAGCGAATGGTCAACCGCCTACAGGTACGATTACAGGTCCTGCAGGTAATTTCATCACAGGTCTAGGTAACACAGATTGGAGTATGGAAAATCCTGTGTATGTCACTGGACGTGCTGCTACAGAAGATCAGTTGAAAGCGATTACTACAGCGGTGAATAAAAAATCCTCTACAGATTATCGCTTGATTCCAAATCCGGATGTGACTGGTGGTGCGTACACAGTAGATAATGCAGGAGAATTGAACCTGACTGTAAAAGATGATATAACTGGTTTGACTAGCGATATTACATTGAAAAATATTGCGTCCAAAGAATTAGTGGATAAAGGCATGAAATACGGTGCTAATCTTGGTACAACAGTGGCAACAAATAAAGTTGTGACAAATAAGTTAGGTACTACAGTGCACATCTTAGGTTCTTCTAAGGCAACATCTGATGAAGGATACAACGATGAAAACGTGGTAACTACTATTGGTCAAGATACAACGACTGGTGATACAACTGTCACTGTGAAGTTGAAAAAAGATTTGAAATCTGAATCTTTAACAACCAATAAAGTGGTAGTTCAAGGTACACCAGGTGCACCAGGAGCAGATGGCAAAGATGCGGAAATCATCGTTGGTGAAAAAGGCGAACCAGGTACACCAGGTAAGCCAGGTAAAGATGGTTCTGACGGAAAAATCGGTGTGAATGGTAAAGACGGTTCTGCAGTGGTTATCAACGGTAAAGACGGATCTATCGGCGCTACAGGCAAAGATGGTACATCCGTTGTGATCAATGGCAAAGATGGTACAATCGGCTTGACTGGACCGAAAGGTGCAGATGGTACACCAGGTACCCCTGGCAAATCCATCAACATTGGAGTAAAACCTGGATACGATACTACAAATCCTGATGGTACTCCGAATGTTCAAGGTAAACATGGTGTAGACGGTTCCGATGGTAAGGATGGTATCACTCGTATTGTGTACACAACAACAGTGAAAGACCCTGATACTAATACAGATAAAACTGTTGAACATCAAGTAGCCACTATGGATGATGGTATGAAATATGCTGGTGACGATGGTCAAACAGATGCAACGAAAGTGATTGCTAAGAAATTGAACCAAACTGTAGATATTGTTGGTGGAGCGGCTAAACCTTTCACAGCAACAGATAATATCGGTGTTAATAATGTCGATGGTAAGCTAAAAGTTCAATTAGCAGAATCTTTAACAGGCATCAATTCCATCGCTGGCAAAGGTGGTACAAACCCATTAACTATTTCCAATGGTGGTACAACGTTGACTATTAACCCTAGTACTACGACTAAGGATGCAGAAGGTCATGATGTAACAACACCGGGTACTATCTCTGTAGGCGGTGTACGAATTACAGACGTAGCCGATGGCACAAAGGATACTGATGCAGTTAACTTGAGTCAGTTAAAGAAAGTTGTGGCAGCAAATGGTTCTATTGAAAAGGTAAAAGCTTCGGATGATACTGATAACATTGCTACAGTAAGTCCTGCAAGTCCTGCAACTACATACGGTGCCGCTAATACAGAATATGTTGTATCTGTTACAAAAACAGCGGTGGCGGATGTAGCGAAGGGTGCAGTAGTTGTGGAATCTGGATCTACGAATGTAACAGTGACGCCAGATACCAAAACAACAGGTAAGACTATTTACAAAATAGCTGTGAAAGAAAGTAACCTAGCCGATGGCACGAACACAACCGTGACTGGTACAGGTACACAAGCTGACCCGTATGAAGTGAATGTAACAGGTGATATCACTAAGATTACTTCTATTACGAACAATGCTGGTAATGGCAAAGTGGAGTTCAAAGCTAATGGAGAAACTACTTTCAGTAGTGGAGCAACGACTGGAGATACAACGGTTACTATCAATGGTAAAGACGGCAAGGTATCTACTGGCAGTGGTAACACATTGGTTGAGCTTGATGGTAAAACTGGTACTGTGAAAGCAGGCGGTATTACTATCGGCGACCAAGTTGTGACAACTACGAAATTGCCTGCTACAGAGCAAAAAGGTAATTATGTAACTGGATTAACCAATACGACATGGAATCCAAAAGTAGATGGCATTGTATCTGGTCGAGCAGCGACAGAAGACCAATTGAAACATGTTAGTGATGCTGTGAATGGCAAAGCAGATAAAACTCAATTGTGGGATTTAGCAGTTAAATCAGGTACGTCTATTACTAATGTAACTCCTCAAGATGGGGCCACCAAAACAGATAACAAACGAATTGCTATCGAAGGTGGTTCTGGCGTAAGTGTGACTCAAAAAGATGGGGTCATCACAATTAGTGCACCAAAAGGTTCAGATAGTGATACGGTGACAACCGTTACATCTAGTGATGGAACTATTACTGTGGGTAACGTAGGTACAGATACGCATGCGTACGATGTAAAAGTAAATGCTAAAAAATTGGGAGAAGCACAAGCGTTAATCTTTGTAGATGACAACGGTAACCAAGTCTTCAAACAAGCAGATGGTACTTTCAAAGATGCTACAGGCAATGCATATACGGGTACAGTTCATACAAAAGTAAATACAGTGCAACCTCAACGTGTAGATAACGTCGGCTCTGCTATTGAAACCGCTGTGGTGAAAGATGCTACAGGTGCAGTTAAAACTAACGCTACGTACTGGGAAAAATTAGATAAAGCTAATACGGATACTCCGAATGCAGCAGTGAATGTATCTGATCTTAAAAATAACTCTGATGCAGTGATTACAAAAGTGACAGATACAGGCATGAAATACGGTGCTAATCTTGGTACAACCGTGGCTGCAAATAAAGTAGTAACAAATAAATTAGGCACTACAGTGCACATCTTAGGTTCTTCTAAGGCCACATCTGATGAAGGATACAACGATGAAAACGTGGTAACTACTATTGGTCAAGATACAACGACTGGTGATACCACTGTCACTGTGAAGTTGAAAAAAGATTTGAAATCTGAATCTTTAACAACCAATAAAGTGGTAGTTCAAGGTACTCCAGGTACACCAGGTGCTGATGGCCGACCAGGTACAGATGGCAAAGATGCGGAAATCATCGTTGGTGAAAAAGGCGAACCAGGTACACCAGGTAAAGACGGTTCTGACGGAAAAATTGGTGTCAACGGTAAAGACGGTGCTTCCGTTGTCATTAATGGCAAAGATGGCACAATCGGATTGACTGGACCAACTGGACCGAAAGGTGCTGATGGTACACCAGGTACGCCTGGCAAATCCATCAACATTGGAGTAAAACCTGGATATAATACTACAAATCCTGATGGCACTCCGAATGTACAAGGCAAAAATGGTGTAGACGGTGCTGACGGTAAAGACGGTATCACTCGTATTGTGTACACAACAACAGTGAAAGACCCTGATACTAATACAGATAAAACTGTTGAACATCAAGTAGCGACCATGGACGACGGCATGAAATATGCTGGTGACGACGGTCAAACAGATGCAACGAAAGTGATTGCTAAGAAATTGAACCAAACTGTAGATATTGTTGGTGGCGCGACAGGCACATTAACGGATAAAAACATTGGTGTAAACAATGTGAATGGCAAGTTAAAAGTCCAATTGGCTAGCGACTTAACAGGCATTAATTCTATTACAAATGGTGCAAACTCTGGCAAAGTGGAGTTCGGTAACAATGGTGTGACTACTTTCAGCAGCAGTGCAACAACGGGAGATACAACGGTTACTATCAACGGTAAAGACGGCAAGGTATCCACTGGTACTGGTAACACATTGGTTGAGCTTGATGGTAAAGCTGGTACTGTGAAGGCAGGCGGTATTACGATTGGGGACCAAGTTGTGACAACTACGAAATTGCCTGCTACAGAGCAAAAAGGTAACTACGTAACTGGATTAACTAACACAACATGGAATCCAAAAGCAGATGGCATTGTATCTGGTCGTGCAGCCACAGAAGATCAGTTGAAAGCAATTCAAGATCAAGTGAATGGTGGAAAATTATCCTTCGGAGCTAATCTTCCTGCTACAGTAGGTGGTCCAAAAGTCGTTGAAAATGCCCTTGGCTCTACCGTGAATATCGTGGGTACGGCAGATGTAAAAGATGACGACAACTATGATGGCAACAACGTAGTGACTACCATTGAAAAAGATGCAACTACAGGCAACTCGAAAGTTACAATTAAGTTGAACAAAGATTTGAAATCTCAGTCTGTAACAACCAATAAAGTGGTGGTTCAAGGTACTCCTGGTACACCAGGTAAGGATGCTGAAATCGTCGTTGGTGAAAATGGCAAGGATGGTAAAGATGGCAATCCAGGTACACCAGGATCTGACGGAAAAATCGGCGTTAACGGTAAAGATGGTTCCTCTGTTGTCATCAACGGTAAAGACGGATCTATCGGATTGACTGGACCGAAAGGGGCAGATGGAAAACCAGGCAAATCTATCAACATTGGCATGAAAGATGGCTATAATGGTGAAGATGGTAAAGATGGTGTTCCAGGTGTTCGTGGCGAAAAGGGTGTTGACGGTAAAGACGGCATCACTCGTATCGTATACAAAACAATCGTGAAAGACCCTACTACTAATACTGAAACAACAGTAGAACGTCAAGTGGCTACCATGGATGATGGCTTACGCTTCGCTGGTAACAATTCTGATACAGTGAACAAACATCGCTTGAACACAGTGGTGAACATCGTTGGTGAAGGCGTGGATAAAGACAAAGTAGATGACTTCAAGTCTGCTAGCGGTAATATCCTTGTAAAAGCTGATGGAAAGACAACGATGACAGTATCTTTGAACAAAGACCTTAGCAATATTACCAGCATTACTAATAAAGCTGGCAATGGCAAAGTTGAGTTCAAAGCGAATGGAGAAACTACTTTCAGTAGTGGAACAGCAGGCGATACTACTGTGATTATCAACGGTAAAGACGGTAAGGTGTCCACTGGTACTGGTAACACATTGGTTGAGCTTGATGGTAAAGCTGGTACGGTGAAAGCAGGCGGTATTACGATTGGGGACCAAGTTGTGACAACTACGAAACGACCTGCTACAGAGCAAAAAGGTAATTACGTAACTGGATTAACTAATACAACGTGGAATCCAAAAGCAGATGGCATTGTATCTGGACGTGCAGCCACAGAAGATCAGTTGAAAGCTGTGTCTGACACAACGAATGCGGTAGCGAATAATACAATCCAATTTGGTGCAGATAATGCGTCGAAAACGGATACACAAGCCTTGAACAAACAAGGTGGTATCGCTTTCAATATTACTGGTGGTGCAGATAAAAATAAATTATCTGATAACAATATCGGTGTGAATGCCAATGGTTCTACTGTGGAAGTGAAATTAGCGAAAGAATTGAAAGGCTTAACAAGTGCTGAATTTGCTAGCGCTGATGGTAAATCCACAACAAAAGTAGAAGGTGGCAAAGTAACCACTACAGATGGTACAACTACAACTGTGACTGGACCTAACGGCATCACAATTAAACCATCGAATGGCACAGGTACTAGCGTATCCTTAACAAATGCTGGATTAGATAATGGCGGTAACAAAATCACGAATGTGGCGGAAGGTACAGATGGTACGGATGCTGTCAATGTAAATCAGTTGAAATCTGCAACGAATAACATTGTGAATACTGGTATGAAGTATGGTGCCAACCTTGGTGTGGATGGTAAACCTAATGTGGTATCTAATAAATTAGGAAGTACGTTGAACATTGTGGGTACCGCTAATGTAGCTGCTGATGACAACTATGATGGCAACAACGTAGTGACAACGGTTAAACAAACCGATGATGGCAATACAACAGTAACTGTGAAGTTGAACAAAGATTTGACATCGAAATCCTTATCTACTACCACTATCACTGTGAAAGGTGAAGATGGTAAGGACGGCAAGCCTGGCAAAGATGCTGAAATCACGGTTGGTGAAAAAGGCGAAAAAGGTGAAGCTGGCAAAGATGGTAAACCAGGTTCTGATGGCAAAATCGGCGTAAACGGTAAAGATGGTTCTGCAGTTGTTATCAACGGCAAAGACGGTTCTATCGGCTTGAATGGTAAAGATGGTGCAAACGGTCTGACTATTAAAGGTGATAAGGGTGCTAATGGCGTTGATGGCACGAATGGTGTAAACGGTAAGGATGGTATGACTCGTATCGTATATGAAACGATACATAAAGATCCTACAGATCCTACGAAAGATACTGTTAAAACGCATGAAGTGGCAACCATGGACGACGGCATGAAATATGCTGGTGACGATGCACAAGGCACTGACAAATCCAAGGTCATCGCTAAGAAATTGAACCAAACGGTAGATATTGTTGGTGGTGCGACAGGCACATTAACGGACAACAACATTGGTGTAAACAATGTAGGTGGCAAGTTAAAAGTTCAATTGGCTAGTGAATTAACTAATATCAACTCTATTACTAATGGTACTGGCGCTGGTAAAGTTGAGTTCAAAGCGAATGGAGAAACTACTTTCAGTAGTGGCACAACAGGTGATAAAACTGTTACTATCAACGGTAAAAACGGCACTATCGCTACAGGCAATGCTACGGTGGATACTAATGGCTTTACTGTGGAAGCTGGTAGTGACAAAACTACAGTGACCAAAGCGGGTACAGCGGTCACAGATGGTACGAATACAACCTCTGTGGGAGCAACAACTATTCGTGTGAATGGTACGAATGGTACTGGCGGAGCTGTTACCGATGGCATTGTCATTGGTAAACAAACTGTGACTCCTACGAATGACGGAAAAGCTGCACCGGCAGGAACGAAAGGGACAGATGGTAATTTCATCACAGGTCTTGGCAATACGACTTGGGATGTAACGAATCCGAAATTTGTATCTGGTCGTGCGGCAACGGAAGATCAATTGCTAGCGGTAAGCAAACAGTTCACTGGCGGACGTCAGTTCGTGGCTGATACTGTGAAAGACGGCAAAGATCTAGTGGCTACGGTAGGTCTTGGTGAAACATTAGCCATCAAAGGCGGAGCTAAGAAACTCACCGAAAATAATATCGGTGTAGAACTGGCAGAGGCTGTGAAAAATGATGATGGCACGATTAAGACACCAGCTACGATGACTGTGAAGTTGGCGAAAGATGTGAAGATGGGTGATGGCTCTACATCGTACACAGGTACATTTAAGCCTACTGTCGATGGCAAACCTGTAGTAGATAAAACAACAGGCAAACCAGTGGAATTACCTATGACCGTGAAACACGATGGTAATGGCAGCGAATACACAATACAAGATGGTAAGGCATCGGTTACGACGGTGGTAAAACCATTCGGTATGTATATTCAAACTAAAAATGCTGACGGTAAGGCGAATCCTTCCGTATCGTTGACAGCCGATGGCCTCAATAACGGAGGTAACAAAATCACGAATGTAGCACCAGGTACGAAAGGCACTGATGGTGTCAATGTGGATCAGTTGAAAGAAATGTCGAACCATGTTCTAAACCAAGCAACAGGTGATATTTACAAGGCGGGTGCGAAAGCGGCGGCATTGGCGGCGTTGAAACCGTTGCAATATGACCCATTGGAGCCAACGCAAATCATGGCGGGCGTAGGTAACTACAAAAACCAAACTGCGGTGGCACTTGGTATAGCACACTTTACTCGTGAAGACACTATGTTCCATGCAGGAGTTACTCTCGGTGAGAACGAAAAGATGATCAATGCAGGTGTAAGTCATAAATTTGGCTGGAGCCCAGAGAAAAAAGCAATTCCAGAACGCTATAAAGCGGGTCCAATCTCTTCTGTATACGTAATGCAAGACGAAGTATCTGCATTGAAAGAAGAAAATGCACGCACGAAAGAAGCCTACGAACAAGTATTGGTAGATAATGCAAATATGAAAGCAGAAAACCAAGAAATGAAGGAATCTTATAAAAAAATGGCTCAAGACAACGAAGAGATGAAAGCACAAATTAAAATGCTTATGCAAGCAATGGGAATAAAATAATTCTCTAAAGAAGTAACTTTCTAAACCCATACAATAAGCCCCTACCCTCCTCGGTCGAAAGACTGGGAAGCGGTAGGGGCTTTTGTTTGTGTATATGAGAAAGAGTAATGTTATATCTCTAAAATATATGGTATAATTTGAATAAGATCCGGAGGTGATTCTATGTATATCAAACCCTTTGAGGAATTGACAATTCAGGATAACTTTATGTTTCAAAAGGTAATGCGTAATAAACGTATTTGTAAGGCAACAATAGAACGTCTGCTAGATATCCAGATCAAAGACATTGTTTATCTTGAAGAAGAAAAAACAATGAATTTGACTTTGGATGGTAAAAGTATACGGCTTGACGTATATGTTAATGATGAAAAAGGTACAGTTTTTAACGTTGAAATGCAAACAAGTAAAGATATGGAAGAATTAGTTAAGCGGGTTCGATATTATCAAAGTTTGATAGATTTAAATAATCTTGAAAAGGGACAAGATTATTCTGAGTTAAAGGATACATATATTATTTTTGTTTGTACATTTCCAGTATTTACAGGCAAACGACATAAATACACGTTTAGAAATGTATGTATAGAAGAATGTGATATTGAATTATGTGATGGAACTACAAAATTATTTCTTAGTACTAAAGGCATTGAGAAGGATATTTCAAAACCGTTAAAAGCATTTTTAAATTATGTTGATGGATCAGAACCAACAGATGATTTGTTAGAAGAAATAGAAAGTATAGTTCATAAAGTAAGACATTCTGAGGAATGGAGGTTGGAGTATATGAGATTTGAAGTTGAGAAAATACGGCAAAGAAAAGAAGGGCAAGATGAGGCAAAAAAAGAAATTGTGATTGGTATGTTGGAAGATAAATTGTCCTTAGAATTAATCGCAAAATATACGAAATTAACTATAGAACAAATTGTAGAAATTGGTCGTGCCCATGCTCTGATATAGTGACGTAAGTTAATAAGCCCCTACCCTTCCTAGTCGAAAGACTGGGGAGTGGTAGGGGCTTTTGTGTTGTGGTATTCGTATAGTGTGTCTAGTGGATGATAATGTTAGGAATATAGTAAAAAGGACACAGGTTGTACTGCGTCCCTTTTACTAACTAAAATGAAAAATCTTGAATGGTTTCGATATCTACTAGCTCTACTTCTTTACCGTGGAATTGAATAATCCGTTCGTCTTGCAAACGACCTAGTTCACGGCTGAGGGCGGTGCGGCTTACGTTGAGGACGTCCGCCATTTCTTGCCGATTGTGTGGCAAGGTGAGGATATTCTTTTTTTGCACTTGCCGAATATCCATGAGATAGGCAAAAATTTTCTCGCGCATCCCTTTGAGGGATAGGTAATGCACTTTGCGGGTCAGCTGCATCGCCTTTTCAGACAGGTCATGCATGAGGTTCGTGAGCAATTGAATCTGACAGGATTGGCAGTCCGGAAATGCTTTGGTGAAAGTCTCGATAGGTAAAAATAAAACGATCGCATCTTTTGTGGCTTCGATCGTAGCAGGCCACAGAGGATGGTTACTAAAGAGCAAAGCTTCTCCGAACATAGAGGACGGTTGTAGTTCTGTTACGATGGTTCGTTGTCCCAACATGTTCTCTCGTGTTAATAAGGCACGTCCTTCTAGTAAAATACCGATGCCTTCCATGGGATCCCTAGCAATGGCAATGAAAGAATTTTTTTTGAAACTTTGTACTTTCACATTCGCTTGAGACAAGAAAAGTGATAAATTTTCTGGCGCAATATGTGCGCATAGGGGAGATTGTTGAATCGTATTCATGTATATTTCTAACGTTGGATGTAATGTCGACATAAGACCTCCGATAACTAGAAAATTATAATGTGGTATAGGAATATAATGATGGTGTGCTACAAGTATGTGATGATAGAGTGACAGAACCCTAGAACGATAGCGTGATATAACTATATGTTCTATGACTGCGTATATGATGTATAGCAAAAGGGTCCAAAGGGACCCTTTTAGTATTGTACGAAGGCACTATATAATGTCACACAAATAGTTATATTTACAAACATTAAATTAAAGAGTGTGCTTTACCGATTTCCTTGATTTGTTCAATAGTAAGCTTAGTATATTTGGCAATTATTTCTAAGGATAGTTTATCTTCCAACATGCCAAGAACTACTTCAGCTTTACCTTTAGCTTTACCCTCAGCTATACCTTCAACTTTACCTTCAGCTTTACCTTCAGCTTTACCTTCGGCTCTACCTTTAGCTTCGCCCTCTGCCATGCCTTCTTTCCAGCGGCGTCTTAATTCCATTTCGAGTGTCATATATTCTAACCTCCATTCTTTAGAATGTCGTACTTTATCAACGACAGAGTCCATTTCCATTACTAAATCATCTGATGGTGTTTTGCCATCTACATAATCTAAAAAATGTTGTAACGGTTTTGAAATATCGTCTTCCGTACCTTTAGTGCTCAAGAATAGTTTTGTGGTTCCATCGTTTAATTCGATATTGTGATTTTCTAAACAAATATTTTTGAAAGTATACTTATGAAGATTATCACTAAATAGTGGAAATGTACATATAAAAATGATATAGGTATCATTGAGCTCGGTGTAGTCCTGGCCTTTTTCAATGTTATGTAAATCGATGATACTTTGATAGTATCTGACTCGTTTTACTAATTCCTCCATATTTTTAGTAGTTTGCATTTCCACATTAAAGACAGTACCGTCCTCATCGTTGACATAGACATCAAGTCGAATACCTTTACTGTCTGGGTTCATATGTAGTGACTTTTCTTCTTCGAGATAGGTGATATCTTTAATCTGGATATCTAACAGCCGTTCTATTGTTGCTTTACAAATACGCTTGTTTCGCATTACCTTCTGAAACATAAAGTTATCCTGAATGGTTAGTTCTTCAAAGGGTTTAATATGCATAGAATCACCTCCGGCTCTTATTCAGATTATACCATATATTTTAGATATATAACATTATTCTTTCTTACGTAACTATATCAATCTATGGGTTCGACCAATTTCTATAATCTGCTCTACAGTTAGTTTCGTATACTTCGAAATCAACTCTAAAGACCAGTTATCCTCTAACATGCCAAGAACTATTTCAGCTATAGCTTCAGCTCTACCGGCAGCGAATCCTTCTTTTCGATATCGTATTTTTTCAACTTCAAATCTCATATACTTTCCTCTTCATTTCTCAGAATGTTTTAAAGTGTAGCCAAGGATACGTTTTTTCTGCTTTCAGTATACTATACTACATGTATAGATAACAAGACGATGCTAGGTATGCATGGAGGGATGCCGTTGGAAAGTGCGGTAGCCTCATGGTAAGACAAGGGACATATGTGAAGTGGACATGTGCCATGGTAAGGTATGATCTGATGGTCTTGCGAACGTCAATCATAAGGTATAGACAGTGTGCCTTGGTAGGATATCTAAGATAAAACGTAAACTATGTTGTAGTATACATGTTAAGGGCAAAGTTCCCAAGGAGGTTTCTCATGAGTATGTTCTGTTTCCAATGTGAACAAACAGCGCAACCAAATGGTTGTACAGTACAAGGTGTATGTGGTAAAACGGCACCGGTTGCAAATTTACAAGACGAATTAACAGCGGCGTTGATTGGTTTAGCTCGTGCAATGCAAGCTACAGAAGTAACGTTAGACAACGTACAATTGTTAAAACGTGGTTTATTCATGTGCGTAACAAACGTAAACTTCTCTGAAGATCGTGTACAAGAGTTCATCGATGTAATCAACAATGCGCATAATAAATTAGATGCGAACATTCCTAACTTTGATTGGGAAGAATTGTGGAAAGGTCATGAAGATATCGTTTCCTTACGTTCTACATTGTTATTAGGTATGCGTGGTATGGCTGCCTACGCATGGCATGCAGCAGTATTGGGCTACAATGATCCAGAAGTTGATGCTTGGTTTGTAAAAGGCCTTGTTGAAATGGCAAAAGATCACAGCGCAGAAGAATGGTTAGGCCTATTGATGGAATTCGGTGGCATCAACCTTGCTTGCATGGCGTTGTTAGACAAAGCAAATACAACGACATACGGTACTCCAGTTCCAACAACTGTACCTTTAACAGTAGAACCAGGTCCTTTCATCGTCGTAACAGGCCATGACTTACACGACCTAAAAATGTTATTGGAACAAACTGATGGCAAAGGCGTTAACATCTATACACATGGTGAAATGCTTCCATGTCATGCATATCCTGAATTGAAAAAACACCCTCAATTGAAAGGTAACTTCGGTACTGCATGGCAAAACCAACAAAAAGAATTTGATGGCGTTCCAGGTGCATTCTTGTTCACAACAAACTGCATTATGCCACCAAAACAAACATATATCAAAAACATCTTCACAACTGACATGGTTGGTTTCGATGGCTGCGGTCATGTGGAACACAACGAAGATGGCACAAAAGATTTCTCTGCAGTCATCGAGCGAGCTATCGAATTAGGCGGTTATAAAGAGCCACAACAATTCACTGGTATCAACGGCGGTACAGAAGTAACAACTGGTTTCGGTCATGGTACAGTACTTGGCGTAGCTGACAAAGTAATTGATGCGGTAAAAGCTGGCGCTATTAAACATTTCTTCTTGGTAGGCGGTTGCGACGGTGCTAAAGTAGGCCGTAACTACTACACAGACTTCGTAAAACAAACTCCAGAAGATACAATGGTATTGACTCTTGCATGTGGTAAATATCGTTTCAACGACCTTAACATCGGTGAAATCGGTGGCTTGCCTCGTATCCTAGATATGGGTCAATGTAACGATGCGTACTCTGCTATCCAAGTAGCGGTAGCATTAGCAGGCGCTTTTGAATGTGACGTAAACGAATTGCCATTGACATTAGTATTGTCTTGGTACGAACAAAAAGCGGTATGTATCCTATTAACATTATTGTCCTTAGGCATCCGCAACATCTACATCGGACCATCCTTGCCAAAATTCTTGTCCAATACAGTACTTGGCATCTTAGTTGAAAAATTCAACTTACATCCGATTACAACACCAGAAGAAGATTTGAAAGCAATCTTGGGCTAAGTCGTCTCTTGTGACGCTATGCAGCCTTGTGGCGGTGTTAACTAAATAAGATAAAGGGAAGACCGTAACACACCCCTTCTCAAACTATACAGTGGTTATGTTTGTTCAGGGGTATGTTACGGTCTTCTTGTGTTTGTGCGATTTAGGTGGTAAGGGGCGGCACAAAGGCTACTACTTGTAACTGCGCTCCTCTGTCTCATCTCTTCCTATTGTGGGAGGAGGTGGTTGCTATGACTAAGTATGAAAAGATTTCTTTAATCATTTCTGTTGCTAGTTTAGCAATTCAGCTCATTGATCTACTTAAGTAGACAATGAAAAAGCCTAACGTATAAGGTCTAGTACACCTTAACACGTTAGGCAAATTTCATCTTTGTTATTGTCTTGAGATGAGCCTAACGCCAGCTACACGTTGATGGCTCTTCCTTTATTGACTTAATTATAGCACAGGTTATGGGTGCAATACAACGTCTCTTATTTCGCTATACAGCCTTGTGGCGGTGTTAACTAAATAAGATAAAGGGAAGACCGTAACACACCCCTTCTCAAACTATACAGTGGTTATGTTTGTTCAGGGGTATGTTACGGTCTTCTTATGTTTGTGTGATTTAGGTAGTGAGGGGCGCCACAAAGGCTGCTACGCCTAACTGCGTTCCTTAGGGGGAAGGTACTTGTGACGGTGCCATTTGCAAACTTGCATTTTCCTTAGTTTGCCGTTTGGCATGATATTAAAGTTAATATAAACAATACGAATATACTATGTTATAATAAAAATGGTAAGAGTCATTAACGTGTTGTTAGGCTCATCTCTTCCTGTAACGGGAGGAGGTGGTACTATGAAAAAGTTTAGAAAAATCGATATTTTGATTTTAATTCTAAAGTTACTAGTACATCTCATTGATTGGTTCAAATAAATCGATTAATGAAAAAGCCTAACGAATAAGGTCTGGTCCACCTTAACACGTTAGGCACATTTCACTTTTAGAATTTCTGAGATGAGCCTAACGCCTGCGCACGTTGATGGCTCTTCCTTTATTGACTTAATTATAACATAGGTTATGGGTGCAATACAACGTCTCTTATTTCGCTATGCAGCCTGTGGCGAGGTTAACTGAATAAAGGGAAGAGCACGGTATACCCCCTCACAAACGGTATTTCATAATGTTTGTTCGGGGGCACACCGTGCTCTTCTTGTGTTTGTGCGATGTAGGTAGTAAGAGACGCTACAAAGGTTGCTATGCCTAACTGCGTTCCTCAGGGGAAAGGGAGTATGGGTATTTGATCGGGGTCTGCAGGCTAGCTTTTCCATAGGTTTATACCTAGGCTATTATAAATGCACAATAACGGCGAATATTCACATACATTCAAGTATACAATGTGGTATACTTTATATATCCTCGTTTCATCATGAAAGGAGGTGACTTTCATGTTTGAGGAGTTTTACCCACAAGTAGGCAACTTTCTAGCCCCTGTAATTCAAGGTATCATGATTTATGTTATTTCTCACATATTGATTGAGGTCTTCAAAAACAGAAAATAGAAAGACAAAAAGGACGGCTCGCATCCGTCCTTTTTTGTTACCCTCATGATGAGGAGTTTTACACCTTATGCCATAATTATATACCATCTTGCCACACAATACAAGAATTTTATAAATGCTATCATAAGAATGTATGAACGACATATGATATTGTCATAGTATAAACATAAATGAATTTGTCAAAGCATAGTACAATCTATATAGATAGG
>NZ_RQVL01000016.1 GCF_003992005.1 Veillonella sp. VA139
TTATTTGAACACATTCATTGTAACAAAGGATGACCTTCTTTTGCTATTTTATTTTCCCACAAACATTTTACACTAACTAAGAATTTCAATAATTATTGACAAGTAAAAAGATAATCTTTGGCTCGTTGTTCATCATCAACAATTAGTCCACAGCTAGTCAATATATTTACTTGCTCATCAATTGATTTAAATGGTTTCAAAAAAATAACCCCCTCTATTAACTGATATAATAGAGAAGGTTATTTTCCATACAGGTCCCCTGAGGGAATATCTGTACTTATCCTAACTCTAGTATATAGAGTATATACAAATATAGCAAGACAATTATAAATCTTGAGGCGGTTCGCCGTATAAACGAACCATGCCTGACTTTGTTACTAGCCAAATACGTTTAGATTGGCGTGCCTCTACTCCGATATGAAAGCGTGCAGGCTTGCCATTACGACTAATACAGGCTTGGCGAAGTGAATCCGTAGTTTTTCCCCAAGCTTCGGCTGCTTCTTCTAGTGTTAATACTTCATCTAAGGCATTCATTATTTCCACATCCTTCCCATGATAAAACCCCAAACAGCATAGAATAAAGCAACTTCAACCATATGCTTGTCCCAATCAAAAATAAAAGTCATAGTAATTGCCAATACAATCATTGGTAAATATCGTTTCATTATATCTCTCCTTTGTGGTATAATACATACAGGTTGGGAGGCTTTCGCCTCCGCCTGTACTTAAGTCCCTATTTTTTAGATTTCTTGGTCGATTTCTTCTTAGGGGCTTTTTTCTTTTTGCTATCGTAGTGTAAGTAAATCATTATTAACCATCCGATGAGCCACTCAATATCATTCTTATCAATGTTCATTGTTTCACCTCCTCTCTATATTTATATTATACCGTATATACGGTATAAAGTCAAGAGAAAAAGATAAAATTTGTAGACAAAAATAATATTTTGGTGTATATTATAGTAAAGTTGACTTGTGAAGGAGCAAGGCTGGGTTCCCGAATGGGAGTAGGATATAATCTTAGAAATCCCAAGCCCCTAGGGTCAGCTTATTTTTTTAATGAATCCCTTAACCCTTGAATGATATGTTCGGGGTCTTTTTTTATTTCCGCTTTTATGAAATCTAAAAGTCGTTGGCTATACGAATAATTGGGAGTGGAATTTAGAGTGTAAGCATAGGTGTAATTGGGATTATTTTTAATATTATAAAACTTGCAGAACAGTTCAAAATGATTGCTATTAAATTTACTAGGAATTGTATCTGGAGTGTTAGGCGATATAAATCGAATAGCATTCTTTTCAATCCATTGATTAATAAACTTTAAGCATTGTTTTTGTCTAAATGGGTATTGTTTTTGAGGGTCAACTTGTTGCTTCATAATGTATGTAGACTGTTCGGCATCTTTTGCGATACAGAAGGTGGCGGTTGCATGTTTTGGTTGTTTTACCAAAGCCCAATCATGGACAACTTTAATTGCATAGTTCGAGTTACCATCCGAAGGAAGAGAACTATCAATATCATCTTTTGTGTGTAACAGTTTATCAGATATCTCTTTTGGATATCTAGCTTTTATTTCTGATGATTGAATATCAGATAGTTTAACAGATAGAGTCAAGAAGTTAGCGCCAAGTTTATCAGTGATATCTATATCGAAGTATGCTATAAGTTTATTCGTATAATTAAGAACACAGGATTGAAACAATGGAATATAAAATGATTCATATTCTTCTGTAATATAATGGGTACTGATATTACGCAACTGTATAATTTTCTCTAAATTTTGGCGTGATGGATCGTGTGAGTTAGTTAGCACTTTACGAATGCATCCCTCTAAAGATAAAGTTCTAGTATTATTATCTCCATAATAGATGGAGTCATTTTTAGAAAGTAGATACGCTTTCAAAAGTAGTTCCCATGCATTGCAGATAAAAAAACTGAAGCCTTCTACACGATATTTGATAGTAGGTTTATTATATATTTCAATCGCTAAAATAAACGCTTCTTGACTTTTTTCCAATAGTTTAAAAATAATGTTGTTTTCCATGTTATCTCCTTATAAAGTTTACGATAGTATTGATTGTGATACACACTCATATTGTGTATATTATGTCCCCATTCTATTGGAGTGGGGATTTTTTTATTTTTTAGTATCTAAGATGATTTAGAAAGTTTAAGAAAGTTAATATAGTCAAATAGCTTATCATATTGTTCATCGGTAAATGAAGCGGTTTCAGCAAGTAGAGTTTGTTGTTGAGGGGAGTATGTGATAGGCTTCGGTTCTATATGATTAGGATCATCTATACAGCCAGGAGATGGAGAAGAGGTAGAGTAATTATTTTGTGGACGTACGGATTCCATAGGGACATCATATCCCATGAGCCATGCTTCATTTACATTAAGTGCTTTTGCAAGAAGATATATATTATCTTGTTTTGCTTTCCAACGACCTGATAGATACGAACTGATAGCGCCCCTAGATATACCTGATAGTTGAGCGAGTTCTATAGCCTTAATATTTTTTAGTTTTAAACTTTCCTTTAGACGTTCACTGAAAGTTGTTACGATTTTAGACATATACAACGCCTCTCTCTAGTAGTCTACGACATGCCAATAAAAATTTATATCTTGATAATCTTCAAAAGCAGATGAGGAGTTGTGGTTTATTATTTCAATATCTTGCACATTGATATGAGAAAAGAGGTCACCCTGAATGATATGTCTCAGTTCATGGAGGACCTCTTTTTTTTGTCTTGCTTCAGATAAAGAGTTATTAACAAGAATCGTGTAGACATCAAAATCATTGGAACTTACAAGTACTGCATTAGCATTTCTTAAATTACAACTAACGATATGAACGATCATTAAGACCAACTCCTTAAAATAATTTTAAATTATTGATATTTTGATTTTAAAAATTCAACATATTTTATGACGTCTTGCATATCTTCTTTTTTTAAATCTTTTGAAGCAGAAAATAACACTCTGATTTCTGGATTAGTTCTAGCTTGTTCAGCAAATGCAGCAGCTTCTGGATCTGTATAATATCCATCGGTTGAAATATCTTTTTCTAAAAAGTAACTTTTTCCTACTTCAAAGTAATCAGCCAGCTTTTGAATTATCCCCATTCGGGGGATTGATTTCATTAGTAACCATTTACCAACAGTAGATTCTGTAACATTTAAAATTTTAGATAGTTCAACTTGATTTATATTATGTTTCTGCATGAGCTGAGATAACCTTTGGCTAAATAGCTTTCTGATTTCTTCATTAGATAATGGCATAATATAAACTCCTAGTTTCTTTTATAATATACTTCATATGCATATAATAGAATATTTTTCTGAAAAAAGCAACAATAAAACTATAAAACTAGAAAATAAATCTTGACAATAGAATTATATTCTAGTACAATTCAGTTATAAAATAAAAGATTGAATGAGAGGAGGTTAATTATGCATATTCAAATTAGCTTAAGAGCTGCTAGAGTAAATGCAAATTTAACGATTATGGAGGCATCTAGGCTTATTGGAATCGGTAAAGATAGATTATTAAAATGGGAAAAAGCCCCACATCTCGTGAATGCACTTTATCAAAAGAAGATTTCCGAAACCTATGAAATACCAATTGATTATATTTTTTTTGGCATATAACTAGAATTAAATTCTAGTTATATAACTAGAATTAGGTAATAACTAAATAAATGAAGCAAAACTTTACCAGGAGGGAATATGTTACCAGGATTAACAGAAGAACAAAATGAGTGGCTACGAAGCATGCACGTGGCTGCAATGGACGAGTTGCAAATAATAAAAAAGATAGAAAAAACGGATAAATTATTGGCATATAAGTTAGGATTGGCTACTTTCACTCAAGCAAAAACATATTTAGAGTTAGGGAATTTTGAAAGTGATCCAAGATTCCCAAAGTAAGGAGCAGAAATCACAATGTTTCAGTCCCCGCAATGGGGAAGTAATTCTAAAAGAAATGTATTGAGCACAGTTCCAAATTTATCAAGGCGCGTTTCCGTCCCAGTAATGGGGTTATAGCAAGAAAATATATTTAGTTTGATTATAGGCATGGAAACGCCTATAAGTCAATGAATACTTTCAGCAAAAAAGGTTGAATCATGAATTTATACGAAAACATTAAGAAGAAGTGTAAGGAGAAAGGTGTCAGCATTGCCAAGCTAGAGCGAGCTGCAAAACTTTCAGTAGGGAGCATATCCCACTGGAGAGTATCGGACCCCAAGGTGGGGAACGTAAAGGCAGTAGCAGATTACCTTCAGTGTAATATAGATGAATTGTTGTAAGGGGGTGGAAATAAATGAACAAAATAACAGGGTATGAAGAGTTTTCAAAATCTCTGACCCCAGAGCAAAAAGAGTTTCTTGAAACACGTTACCAAGAAAAATTAGAGATGACAGAAAAAACATTAAAAATATACAAAATGGTAAAAAAAGAACTCAGTGCACGGCATAACGAAAAGCTAACTTGGATGACATACAATATGAAAGAAATGATGAGTCAAGCAGAGGTATATTGGAAGTTAGTGCATGGTAAAGAAGATGAGCGATATGAAGATTTTTGGGAGCACATAACAGAGTTGTGAAAGGAGTACATCATGGATGATTTAATGACTAGGTTAAAAGCCTTGGACAATGTAATGGATCGTGTAGAGTTATTGCCAGATATTGCCCCATTAGATGTAGCAGCGGTTGCTTTAGGGTATACGAAAGCAAGGTTAATGGCTGGTGGCAAATCAGGAGACTTACCGTATGTAGAGGTGATTCATAACCGTGAAACCAATACACATACATACTCAGTTATCAAACCACGGTTATTAGCTTACCTACGTGGAGATGATATTGGGCGTGAACGGACAATCGTCCTGGTTACACCAGATGGAATTATGCCATCGCAATCGTATTTGAAGAGGTTACTTGGCAATGATTAAGAAACAAAAAAAGACTATATGCACCATATGCGATGAAAGAGATAAACAAACTAGAGCCTATGTGCATTGTAGTCAGGTGGATAACATTATTTGTATGGAGCATTGTGAAAGATGTCAGTATCTAAAAACATCCATGGGGCAATGGAGGTGTACCTATGAGAAATCATGAGATATATGCTGATGAAGGTGCTGATTCAAAAACATTTATTAGTGCTGAAAGAGTGACTATAACAAAATTAACCTATGTAGAAAATAATAATCCCCTCTTCCCGAACAGAACTATCGTTGAGTATTGGGAAGAAGGGAGAATGGTTTACAAAGTTGATCCGTTAGATGACTTACGAGATATCATTTCTTTAGCAGAAAGTACGCTTTTAATTTAGTATATCACAGAAAGGAAAAGAAAAATGGAAACTATAAAGGCAGTATTGAAATGGATTGGCAAACAGTATCTTTGGTTAGTCGATATACGGGATAACACCTTACTAAAAATCGCATTGTTAATAGCAGGTAGTTGTCCTGTCATCTGTTGGGTGGTTGATCCTCGTAATGAACAGTATATCTATATGTCCTTATTAATGTGGATTGTAATAGGTGTAGCACTCACATACATGCGCATAGCAGAACATTATGAAGAACGTGAATCTGTACTATTGCAAGGGATTAAGGTTGTTCATGTGGTGGCGGAAGAGGTTCGTATCGAAAAACGGTATCCTGTTAAAAATCAATATTACGAAGCTATTACAAAAGAGGTGGCAGAACATGAAGAAAATGAAATGCATTAAGTGCGGTTTGGATATCGCTAACAATGGTGGGTTATATATTCGTGAGGATGGAAAAGTTATTAAAGTATGTAAAGATTGTCATCAAAAACATCTTAAGGAGCGAGCACATGCAAGATTTAATGCAAGAGTTACAGCAATTACGAAGTGAATTGAATACAGCCTTAGCCTTATTGAAAGAACGAGGTATCAAGTTAGCAGAAACAGAACGTGCCTATAAGTTGGCCAAGGCGAGAAAAATAGAAGAAGAACGAGATAAAAAGACAGCCGTTTCATTGATTCGTGAATTAGTCATTGGGGATGTGGCTGTTAGCCAGTTACGAATGGAACGAGATAAGGCAAGAGTCATGTATCGTTCCGTAGATGAAGCTATCAATATTAAAAAGTTAGAGTTACGCATCGTAGAATCACAGATAGGACGGGAATGGCATGCTTAAACGAACACCACTACAGAGGAAAACACCATTACGAGCAAAGACTGCTTTATCTAGAGGAACATCACAATTAAAAAGAACTCCGTTAAAGGCACGAAGTAAAAAGAGAAATCAATATGAGTATGAATTAAATAAGATGAGAGATTTAGTAAAAGCAAGGGATCATCACAGCTGTATTATCTGTGGAGATCCAGCACAAGAGATTCATCATATAGAACCTCGCTCAAATGGTGGGACGAATGATCTAGATAATTTATGTTGCGTATGTTGGTATTGCCATCATGCAGTAGTGCATGGTCCAGAGTCCAAAGCCATCAAGAAAGTATTAAAGAAAAAGGTAGCAGAACGCAGCGCATAAAAAAAGACCACTTAGCGGGAACTAAGTGGTCTCATATATCCATATGTAGATACAACCTTATTTATAGTATACCACATATGGTAGAAGAAATACAGAGAAATAGTAGATTTTCAAAGAAAAATGATATAGATATTAGAAATAAAATAAAAGGCTGCAAGGCCTTGTATTGACTAGATATGTATATTATTTTTTCGACCATATGAGGTGCTAATGAGATATCGAAAAAAAGTATATGGAAAAACGATGTGTGAAGTCACGGATTACCATACAGGAAGAACGTATAAAAAACAAAGTGCACGACAAAAGAAAGAAAAAGTCACGCCACTACAAATGGCATTACAGAATCAAAAGAATGCAGAATCACAGCTACGTATGTTGATAGACATCAACTTTCATGAGGAAGATTTCTATATTACTCTCACCTATGAAATAGAACCAACTTTGGAGCAAGCAAAAAAAGATATTACGTTGTTCATCAAAAAGCTGCGTAGAAGGTATACAAAGCTAGGGCAACCGTTAAAGTATATCTACACTTGCGAAGGAGAACGTAGGATACACTTTCATATTCTGGTGAATCGAATACAAGATATGACGGTAAAAGAGTTAAAAGGGTTATGGCCTCACGGATATTCTAAAAAGGAAGCCTATCAAGGTGAGTGGCGTGATGCGGTTCGGATTGCAAGCTATTTTGTTAAGGAAAGTGATCGTAAGTTAGAGGCTACTGGCTTTAAACGTAAATGGGTATCAAGCCAAAACTTAGAGAAACCAAAAGTAAAAAAAGAGCGATTGCATTCAAACACTTGGGCGGAAGCCATTACTCCACCGAAAGGATACTATGTAGAGACAGATAGCATTGTAGAGGGAGTGAGTTTGGCTGGATATCCCTATCGATTTTATCGTCTCATAAAGATTGAGGAACCGAAGAGTAATCAAAAGTGGTGGAAAACAAAAGAGTTGAATACACCTAGAAATAGAGTTCATGTAGAACGATGTAGTACATAAAGGAGGTTAGCATGGAAAACAATCAAATCGTACTCGTAGGCTATGCAGTGAAAGATGCAGAACTACGGTACACGAAAACAGGTAAGGCAGTGTGTTTATTTTCGATAGCTACGAATAAGCGTATTTCAGAGGATAAGGAGATTAGTTCCTTTCATAATGTCGTGGCATGGACCTATGCAGAAGAAGTAGGGACTATACAAAAAGGGCAACCAGTGATTGTGGTAGGTAGTGTACAAACGAGATCCTATGAAAAGAGTGGTGAGAAACGATACATCACAGAGGTAATAGCAGATCGAGTAGGAATACAATTGGTAAAACAAAAAGATGTAGATAGTCATTATGATGTGTTTGTCAAAAATGATGAAGAAATTCCATTTTAGAAAGGAGTTGGCATGGGACGACCTAAGGAGTATAAGAAAGCAAGAACATGTAAGCATGCGAATATCGTTACTAAAACTGGTGGAGTATTTACTACACGTGAATGTCCAGAGCGAAATATAAATTTATATATAGAGGGAAAGGGGTACATTGTGAATGCTAATCGGTGCACAAAATGTAAAGCCTACAAAGCAAGAACGTAACATAAATCCTAACGCAGGCACATTAAGATATTTTAATGCTAAAAATAAACAGAACTTTACCACAGTGGCGTTTATCAGTAGGGTTATGAGAGATATGATAGAGCCGCTACATTTAGAAAAAGAAAACAAAAAAATGGCGAATATGTGCGCTACCTTAGCGCATAAGCTAATGGTTAATTTAGTTGATGGATTAGATGAAGATGCAAAACGAGAAATCGTAAGGGCTATAGGACGGTATGATATAGAAATTGTTCAAAAAGGAACGATTGATGATGCGGAAATTAGGGAGCAAGAGGGATACCTAAGTACATTAGCAGAACATGCCTTACAAGGTAGTTGCCTATCCTGTACAAAGAAGGGGGACGATATAGAGAACTGTGAACTAAGGGTAGCTATGATTTATATAGAGGTACCTGTGTTCGATGAGACATGTCCGAGTGGACGATGTCGTTACAAAGTAGAGTGCTAATAGGAGGGAATGGCTATGGATACAAGCTAAAGTTACATGTTATTTTAAATTTTTATTGTTATGGATAAGGAGATTAGTCATGGAATTAGAAAATACAGTACAACCAGGTGTAACACCAGAGGTTGTTGAAGAAACAGAAACAAAACCAAAACGAAAAGGAAAGGGAAGTAAAAAAACAGAAACTATGGTTAGTGAAGTGCTGAGTGAAGCGGATAGTGGCACAGAGAGTGTAGAAGAAAGCATGACAGCAGTAGATATGAAGATTAAACGTGTACAAGAAGATGCTGTGTTACCAACTTATGGAACAGAAGGGAGTGGAGCGTTAGATTTCTATGCAGCAGAGGATGTAACAGTATGGGATGAACGAACATATCGTGTTGGACTAGGTGTTGCTGTAGAAGTACCGAAAGGTTTTGTATTGCAGTTGGTACCACGCAGCTCTATTGGCATGGATACACCATTGCGTATGCCTAATTCGATGGGGGTTATTGATTCGGATTATCGTGGAGAAGTGGCAGCTATTTATGTCAATGATGAAACCAAAGGCATGATTCCTTATCAAATCAATAAAGGCGATAGAATTGCGCAAGGCTATTTAGTAGCCACACCAAAAATTAATCTTGTTGAAGTAGAAGAATTATCTGATACAGATCGAGGAGATAAAGGCTTTGGTTCGACTGGAAAATAAATGTACATAACCACAGGTGCATGAGATTAGAAACAATATCCTGAAATAAACTAAGGTTATGTGGAGGTGATGCAATGCTCATTCGTAAAATAGCTGTAGTTGGTAGCACAAAAACATTTGATTATGTAAAAGAAAATGATGCAGGCGGAAAATCTGTATACTCTATGACGGCACGAGAAGATGGACGAGAGTCATTTTACACCGCCTGGAAAGCATTGGTAAGCATTGTAAATAGTCATATGAGATCAGAACGAGGAGACTATATATTTCTTGGTGTCATATTGATTGTAAAACGTCTAGAAATCAAATACATGGAAGCGGTTGTTGGTGAAAAAATAACTCAAATGCCAAGTGAAGTTAGATTTAGCGGAACTGCGATTACTAAAGAGGCTAGCTTTAAATACATTACCGACTGGATAGAACTTGATGAAAAGGAGCTTACACTAGTGAACAAAATGCTCAATGAAACCAAAGCATATATACAGGGAAGAAGAGCACAGGAGCAACTCTTTGAAAGCAAATAATCATTTGATAGCGAAAGGGATATGCTAGGATGATAAAACGATGTAAGCGATGTGAAAAACTCTTTGATGGCTCTGCACGACAAATCTATTGCCCAAACTGTGCTAAGACGAATCGGGCAGTGAATGAAAGAGCAAGCAGAGTATCGCAACAAAGGGCGATTGCCTATAATTTGCTAAGTGAGGAGCCTTGTGAGAATGTCTATCATGGGCGTATGTCAGAGGAAGAAAGACTTTGCATGATAGAAAAACAAAAGAAATTTCGTGAAGCAAGGCTTAAGAGTGAACCACCTAGGAGAACCTATGAAGAAAAAGGCAAACTATAAAAATGGGTTGGCACCATGTCCATTTTGTCGGAATCCCGAGGTGCGCACAGTGATTGGTGTAGGCACGGGAGTACGACATAATATGGTGGTATGTGATGTTTGTGGTGCTACTGTATCATTTGAAGATAAGCCACAGTATTTAGCCACAGCAAAGGCTTGGAATAGTAGATAACGATAAGGTGGTGATTCAATGCATATAAAACTAAAAAAGCAAGTAGAGTGGTATTTGTATCACTACCAAGATATAAAAGGAGCTGTTTTACAAGCTAGGTTAGATCCAGTAAAAAAGAAAGCTGGAGGTGGATGGATACAAGACCCTACAGGACAAGAAGCGGTGTCAAATATAACGCCACTACGAGAGGTGTATATTGTTGACGGTAAGGCAAGAATACATATTGATTATCCAGAACGATTAGTAGAAGCGGTTGAGTCTTGTGAATGTGAGCTGAATGCAGTACTAAGAGAACTATGTGAACGCAAGTATTATGGGAAACAACGCTCTATTAATTGTATGGTTGCAATGGGTTTAACAAGAGATGTCTACTATGCAGCGATTAATGAACTGTTACAAATTATGTCGTTGTACATGGTAGAACATCGAGTTTTAAAAATATCAAAAAAGTAGGCGACAAAATCGAAAAAAAGTGTGATATATTAATAGTATGTGATGGGCATAACCTACATAAGATGTTTATTACATAATCATAGATACACATCAAACCAAGACTTTTAGCACATAGTCTGTAAAGAATGTGCTTTTTTCATGCCAAAATATTTCAAATCTAGGAGGTGAGGAATTATGTTAACTGAGCAACGGAAACGATTTGTCAAAGAATATATGGCATTAAAATGCAAAAATATGAGACAGGCAGCAATTAATGCTGGTTATAGCGAAAAGTCTGCTCAGCAACAAGCCTCTAACCTTATGAAGGATAATGAAGTATTGGCATACTTACAAGCCTGTAAGGATGATATGGATAGAGAGTTACGGGAAGCCTTTGTATTTGAAGCAAAAGAAGCCTTCCGAGTGATGTGCAAAATCCTAAAGGATCCTAAGACGAAACCACGAGAAAGAATAACAGTGGCAAAAGACTTTTTAGACAGAGCTGGGTATAAACCTGTGGATAAAACAGAACTAACAGGAAAAGATGGAAGTGCTATACAATTAGCCATTGGATGGGAGAGTCAAGGTGAAGAGGATTAACATAACGATTCCATACACACCAAGGCCCTTATGGAGAGATTTCATACATCCAGCTATAGAATCACATCGTTTTAATGTGATTGTCGCACATCGTAGGTTTGGAAAAACGGTAGCCACTATTAATCATGTGATAAAAATGGCGATACAAAACAATTTACCATCACCACAATATGCGTACGTAGCACCACTACGAACGCAAGCTAAGCTAATTGCTTGGTCGTATTTGAAGTTTTATACCAGTGTCATACCAGGTATACGGGTGAATGAAAGTGAGTTATATGTAGAGTTACCAACTAAACATAGGAGTCGTGCTGGACCGAGAATTTATATCCGAGGGGCAGATAATCCAGATAGTTTACGTGGGTTGTATTTAGATGGTGTAGTGCTAGATGAATATGCTCAAATGAAACCTGAGGTGTTCGATGAAATTATTCGTCCAGCCTTATCTGATAGAACAGGGTGGGCTATATTTATAGGAACACCGAAAGGGCAAAATCGGTTCTATGAACTATTTTTAAAAGCACAGAAATTACAAGAAGATTCCAATTCGGGGTGGTATACATGTATGTATACAGTTGATGATAGCCAGATCATACCGAAAGAAGAGTTAGAGGCAATGATGGTCGAGATGACAGAAAATTCCATTCGACAGGAGCTATATTGTGATTTCACAGCTAGTGCAGAAAATGTATTGGTGAGTATTGATGATATTAACATGGCTATGAAGCGGACAGTAGCACCACGAGATATTCAATATAGTCCGCTCGTGCTGGGTGTAGATATTGCACGTTTTGGTGACGATGCAACCACAATTGCAATACGTAAGGGATTAGTTGCCTATAAGCCACTGCGGTACAAGGGACTAGATAACATGCAAATTGCTAATATTGTGGCTGGGCTTATCCAAGAGCATAAGCCTAGGGCAGTCTTTATAGATGCTGGTCGAGGTGAAGGGGTAATAGACCGTCTACGGCAGATGGGTTACCGTCACATTATCGAAGTGCCATTTGGAAGTCAAGCATCGAAATCAGAACGGTTTGTGAATAAACGTGCTGAAATGTGGTACGAAATGGCTCAGTGGATAAAGCAAGGAGGAAGTTTGCCAGATGACGGCTCACTGCGAGCTGATTTAGCAACGCCAACCTATAGTTTTGATACTAGGGGCCGTATTGTACTAGAGAGTAAGGACAAAATTAAAGAGCGATTAGGACACTCTCCAGATAAAGGAGATGCCTTAGCTCTTACATTTGCGTATACAGTGCCACAAGAGGATATGTATACGCAAGTAGTACCACCAATGGCCAATACAAAATATAATCCATTTGGGTAAGAATAAGGAAAGGAGTGGATACTATGTGTGGTGGATTTGTAGGAAAATTATTAGGGGTTAGTAAGCCAGAGGTGCCAGAGATTAAACCTCCAGCACCATCACCTACAGTAGAAAATAATGAGGTAGATGATGATACGATGGCAAAAGAAAATCAACGTAAAAAACGGGGGTTTTCTTCAACTCGTACAACGGATACATTATTGTCTAATGCAGGACGTAATAAGTTAGGATAAGGTGATTCTATGAGCTTATTGGCTAGATCCCCTACTGGAGCTAAATTTAAAGACCTAGGCAATACAAAAGAAGTGAGTCAAAAGGTAGAGCGCTTATTCGATGCACAGCAATCACATGTAAAAGTATGGCGTGAAATTAAGAAATACCAGTTACCTTTCATAGGTAAACTGAATGACACAAATGGAAAAGCCATTGATTATGATACTAGCCATTTGTTAGATAGCTATGCATCACATTGCAATGATATTTTTGCTAGTGGAGTTATGAGTGGATTAACACCGCCAAGCAGACAGTGGTTCAAACTTACCTTGGCCAATAGTGGATTACAGGCAAATCATGAAATGTCAGCAGTCTTAGATCAACGGCATGAGATTATGCAAGCTATTTTTGGAAAGAGTAATTTTTATATAGGTTGTTACCAAGCGTACCAAGAATTAGCCTATGGACAAGCCGCTATGGGTATATTTAGAGATACTCGTACAGGTATTCGTGTAGAACAGTTCACTATTGGCACCTATGCCATGAGTGTAGGCGGTAATGGTATCGTAGATACATTTACTGTGAAGCGGGAGATGACCCTAATGCAGATTGCAGAACAGTTTAGCGTGGAATCTATGCCACCTGGAATGCAAGACTTACTTCGTAATCACAGATATAGTGCAGATACATACACTGTATATTGGTTAGTAGAACCTAATCGGGACTTTGTAAACGGTAAAATTGGTAAACGGCATATGAAATATCGGAGCTACTATTGGCTAGAAGGGGAAGAAACCTTTTTAGAAGTAGGTGGATTCAATACCTTTCCTGTATGTGTAGCAAGGTATCAAGTAGTAGGAAATGAAACCTATGCCGTTGGTGCTGGTTGGTATGCCAATGACGATGTAAAGATGTTGCAAACTTTGATGAGTGATAGATTGCGAGCGGTAGAGTTAATGGTAAAGCCGCCAATGCAAGTATCCTCTTCACTAGCGTATAACGTGAATCTGATTCCAGGAGGAATTACAACCACAGATAACCCTAATGATGTGGTAAAACCCTTGTTTGATGTGAACATGCAATTGGGACCATTAGGTGAAATTGTCATGGAAACACGTGAGAATATTAAGCGCTGTTATAATGCAGACCTATTCTTGATGTTAGAACAGCTAGATAGTGGTCAAATGACGGCACGGGAGGTCATGGAACGTACACAGGAAAAGTTACAACAACTAGGCCCTGTAGTAGAACGATTGCAATATGAGTTCCTCAATAATGTCATTGAACGAACGTATGCTATTCTATCGGATGCGAAAATATTCCCACCAATACCAGAAGAACTTAGGGAAACGTTATCGGATAAAGAAATTAAAGTAGACTTTACCTCACCATTAGCGCAAGCACAAAAATTGGCAGGTTTAACCACTATCGAACAAGCATTTGGTTTTGCCATGAACATGATGCAAGTATATCCAGAGGTAAAAGCGAAAATTAACCCGATTGGACTTGTCAATGAATACTTCAAGTATTTAGGTGCACCTGCTGCGATGTCTTTTAGTGATGAAGAAACACAAGCTAAGCTAGAGGAAGAACAGCAAGCGATGATGGCACAACAAGAACAAATGCAACAGCAACAGATGTTAGAACAAGCCCCTAATCTAGCGAAAGCGACAAAGGATATGGCGGAAGCGGCGAATACGAATCAATCAGCAGTAGGAAATTGGCTAGGCATGCCAGGATTAGGTGGTGAAGAATGATAGAGTATGGTGTAAAAAAGAAAGACGAACTCATTCGAGAGATTAGGCAGATGGAAATTCAGAATCGGGATCGCAAGGGGCTAGAAGCTGTATTGGGTACCGAAGATGGGCGTTGGTTTCTCATGCGGTTACTAGATACATGCTGTATCATGCAGACTACTTTTACAGGCAATTCTCAATCATTCTTTAATGAAGGTAGACGGTCTGTAGGCATAGATATAGTAAAGAATATTGCCACATTACTTGGTGTGAAAGGTATAGAGCAAAAGCAATTAGCAGAACTAGAATACATTCAACATCAAGAGCGTATTAATGAATTGATTACAAGAAAGGTGGGAGAGTCAAATGGATAATGAATCCACAAATACAGTGACACGAGAACCAAACACAGAGGTACAAGATACTCATGATAACACAAATAGTACAACGGATACCTCAACACAATCCACAGGTACATCAAATCCTGTAGAGCCTCAAGGAGGTGTGCCTGAAACATATGATTTCACAAGTTTATTAAGCGATGGTGAAAGTATTGATGAACAGAGTGCGGAAGCCTTTAGTGAAGTCCTGCGTAATAGTGGTGTATCCCAAGAAGGTGCAGAGCAAATTGCTAAGTTTGGCATGGGCTATCTACAAACTATGGGAGATGCCTTACTGAATCATATCGATGGATTACAAGCGGCACAAGCAGAAACTTGGAAGGAAGAAACTGTAAAAGAATTAGGGTCCAATTTTGATACCACCATTGCTAAAGCAGGAGCGGGAATTGAGTATCTAGAAAAGGATATCCCTAATCTACGAGAGGTTCTTATGATGAATGGCATTGGGAATAATGTGGCACTTGTGAAAGCATTTGCCATGATTGGTGATCTAGTAGCAGAAGATACAGGTCGTTTAAGTGGACAAGGAAGCGGCTCTGGAGTTAATTTTTACGATAATACAAACTTTGATGTATATCGAATGAAGTAAAGGAGTGATGAAATATGCCAACATTTGGTACAGAAGCATTAACGTTAATGGATTTACATAAACGGTATAAAGGTTCTAAAGATGGAATTGATAGCATTATTGAGGTGTTAAACCAAGCTAACCCTATCATGCAAGATTTACGTTTCAAAGAGGGTAACTTACCTACTGGAAACTTGACAACGCAACGCACGGCATTGCCAAACCCTCACGTACGTGCGATTAACCGTGGTGTGCCAAACACCAAGTCTAGCACTAAACAAGTAACAGATACGGCTGCAATGCTTGAAGACCGTTCTAGTGTAGATGTAAAGTTGCTTATGTTATCTAATGACCCAATGCGTTTTCGACAAACAGAAGATGCAGCACACATTGAAGGCTTTGGTCAAACCGTGGCAAGTATGTTGTTCTACGGCGATACAGATGTCAATGTAGGCGAGTTTAATGGCTTAGCTAAACGATATAATGTGTTATCTACAGATAAAACGCACTATGGATACCAAAATATTAATATGGGTGGCACCGTAGCTGGTAAGTGTGGCTCCATTTGGATTGTATGTCATGGTGATGATGGTGTCATGGGGATTTACCCTAGAGGATCTAAAGCAGGATTAACTAAAAAAGATTTAGGTGAAACTGATGCGGTTGACTTTGAAGGAAATAAATTCCGAGTAGTAGAAACGTTATTTAGTTGGGATGTAGGGCTTATGGTAGCAGACCCACGCCGTGTAGCGGCTATCCGTAATATTGATGTTAGCCAATTGGATAGTGCCACATCTTCTCAACGTCAAAAATTTATTGAATCCTTTATTTATGCGAAGGGGCGTATTCGCAATTTAGATAGTGGACGTATTAAACCAGTGGCATATGTACCACCAGAGATTAAAACAGCGTTAGAAGTAGCATTAACGGATAAAAATAATATTCATGTAACACGTCAAGAGGTTATGGGCGAAATGCCAAAACTTTATGTAGCAGGTATTGAAGTAAAAGCTTGTGATGTACTTCGCACTGATGAAGACCCAATCGCCAATGTATAGGTCAAGGAGGTATTACAATGATTACAGATTTTGAAAATACATTTTTCCCTGGTGAAGAAAGTTATAACTCAACTGGAACTACCATTTACTCTGATGTAGTAGATACTGTGAAAGCAGGTGATGCCTACAATCAGTTATATTTGGCAATGAATAATTTAAAGGGCACCTCTGGTCAATTGACGGTGGAATTACAAACGAGTGATTCTGCAACGTCTACATTGTTGAAGAAACGTGTAGCAGGGCAACAGCCACCGAATGTAACGATTACAAGCCCAACGGTATTAGGAACGTATAAATTAGATGCCAAAAAGGGATCTAAATTAACGGTCTTATTGCCATACGGATTGAAACGGTATGTACAATTAAAAGTAACAGCTAGTGCAAGTATCAATTCCAATGCATTATTTGCTGCCTTAACGCCAGATATTGATTTACGATAAGATGAACTACAGGGCTACCTTCGGGTAGTCCTTTTCATATATAGAAAGAGGTACAATATGACGGAAACAGACCTCTGTAATATGGCTCTTTCACATATAGGAGAGGGTCTTATTACGAGTTTAGATGACGACAATGAAACGGCACGTATCTGTAATCAATACTATCATCATGCTAGAAGATTAGTATTATCCCAATATATGTGGGGATTTGCAAGACGTGTGGAGCCATTAGCAAATATACAGGTAGAAACTTATACAGGGGGATATAGGCACACATATTTATATCCAGAGCACGCTTTACGAATCTATCGAATTATACAAGATACTGAAATACGGAATGGACTGTATACGAGTTACAGTGTAAAAGATATACCTAATTACGAAGTGTTCAACCTAGATAGCAGTACAAAGGCGATTGGAACTAATATGACAAGAGCCTATGTAGATTATGTGGTTGATGTAAATGATCCTGATATATTTCCACCTATCTTTATTGAAGCACTTACACGATTCTTGGCAGCAAGTTTAGCACAATCTCTTGTTGGTAATATGGAAATGTATCGGTCACAGTTCCAAATTTATCAAGGCGCCTTATTAGAAGCTAAAAATATAGTTTCATCTGAACGCCAATTTGATTTAGAACTGCCAGTAGGATACATTGAGTCAAGGAGAGCAACATGAGTACAGGTAATATGTATGTAGTACAGCACTCTTTTACAACAGGAGAAATATCACCAGAGATAGAAAATCGAAGTGATTTAGATAAATATAGAAGTGCTGTACTGATGGCTAAAAACTGCATCATACGTCCTTACGGTAGTATTTGCAAACGGAATGGAACAAGGTTTATTGGAGAAGCGAAGTATCCGAATCGAAAAGTGAGGCTCATACGTTTTGTATATCCTGAACCTATCTTTTTAGAAGTGGGACACTTGTACATTCGTATATGGAAAAACGATAGATATACAGGCATAGAATTAACAACGCCTTATGAAGAGTCGATATTAAATGAGTTAGATTTTAATCAGTCAGCAGATACATTCTTTATTTGCAGTGGTTTGCATCCTATTCATATGTTGCAAAGAATTGGTAATGAATGGGAATTTAAATTGTTTGATTTAGTGGCACCACCATTTGACGATATAAATACAGATAGAACTCATAAAATAAAATATGTTCGTTCTAGTAACAAGGTCATATCTACAAAGTCTATGTTTAAAGAAGGCATGGTAGGACAAGTCATTAAGATTAAGCATCGAATGCCAGCTGAAATAAAAAAGATGACAGGTAGAACTGAGTATGTTAGTGAACGGCGTCTCTGGCATAGACATGAGTATGAAGTACCCGGATATGAATCTATGGATATTGGAAGTTATGCAGACGATACAGATAAAGAGTGGAAAATAGTCACTCATGGTACCTGGTACGGAACTATTACGATACAAAAGAAGGATGGTACGGAGAATACAGAGTGGGAAAACTATCGTCAATATAGTTCCAACGGTGATTACAATGTTACTGAAACGGGGAGCTTTAATAGAGGCACACAATTACGAATACAAAGCGAAATTACTAGTGGTGATGTTTCCATTGATTTCACAATCAAACCCTATGACCAATATGGTATGGTAGTTATTAGTCGATACATTTCACCTACCGAAGTTGAGGCAAAAGTATTAAAACCTGTAGGGAAGGAAACGGAAACATCAGAATGGCAGCTTTCATCTTGGGGAAAAGAGGTAGGCTATCCTAGAATGAGCACTTTTTTCCAAGATAGACTAGTATTGGGTGGCTCGAAATCAAATCCCTATAAACTATGGTTTAGTCGTACAGGTGATTACCCTAATTTTGAAGTGGAAAAAGCAGATGGAAATGTAACAGATGATAGTGCTATTACATTAGGTCTTATAAGTCGTGCTGCTTTCAATATTGTACATATGATATCAGCACAAGATTTAATCGTACTAACCGATGGTAACGAATGGGTTATCAGTGGTTCAGAAGCTATTAAACCATCCAAGGTAGTACCACGTTCACAGACTCAACATGGGGCATCAAACTGTGACCCACAATATATAGGGAATCGTCTAATTTACGTACAAAAGAGATCTTCATCAGTACGTGACATGGGATATACCTATGAATCGGATAACTATAATGGAATTGATTTAACATTATTAGCCAAACATTTGGTAAATCAACATAGTCTAGTAGATAGTACATTCGCACAACAACCAGATAGCATACTGTATTATGTACGTGACGATGGCAAACTAATTGCTTTAACAATCATTAGAGAGCAAGATGTCACTGGGTGGGCTCACCATGAAACAAAAGATGGAGTATTTGAAACGATTTGTTCTGTAGCAAATGGTAATGAAGATAGTGTGTATGCCGTAGTGAAGCGGACTGTATTAGGGCAAGAAAAACGATATATTGAACGATTAGATAGTCCAATAGATAGTAAGGATGTATCTAGTTATACTACGTTAGATTGCTCTATTGCTATTACGGACAATACTCAAACCAGTATACGAATAGAACACCTCAAAGGAATGGATGTAGTGCTATTACTCAATCATTCTGATGTACACCAGGTGCAAGTAGGTCAAGACGGCACGGTGAAACTGCCTTACGTAGCGAAAGATATTGTTATCGGTATTCCGATCGAATGTAAAATTGTATTACCACAGGTGTATATGGACATGAAAGACGGAACACTCCAATCTCGGACGGTACGAAGTAATAGTATGATATTACGACTTCGAAATAGCCGTGGAGGGAAAGTAGGCGTTACCTTCAATAGAGGGATGGATTTAATTGGTGATGCCAGTCTTATACAAAATGGTAGCACTATGTATACGGGAGATGTAAATATTAATATCCCAACACAGGGGAAAGGATATGCTACAGATGCGAGCGTATGTATATTACACGATGATCCATTTCCTTTTAACCTATTATCTGTAGTACGAGATGTTTCTATCGGGGGAGGTACACTTGCAAGGTACAATAATAAAACGCAGTGGTAAGGCGAATGATAAGAGAGTCTTAGGAGACTTGGTAGAGTTAGCGAAACGTCTACGCACAATTGATATTATAGAATGCATGGCTATGGGAGCAGAAGATGCCACTCATGGCCTTTTATTATCTACAGCATGCAGTGCACAATGGTGGATAGAATACGAATGTATAGATGGAGTAGAGTCGCCTATATGGGCCTATGGGATAGGAGACGAATACTATAAAGGGTTAGGCTATTGCATATGGTTTTTAGGGAGTTATCGCTTACAAGAGGTAAAAAGGTATCAACGATACTTTTTAGAGGAAAGCAAACGAATCATTAATGAGTGGCAACAACAAGGAGCCTTATGGAATTGTATATCCAAGGATAATAAAGCATCTATACGTTGGTTACGGTGGTTAGGCGCTACATTTATAGAAGGAGCCAATTTACCAGACGGATTTCTATTGTTTACATTGCCAAAGAAAGGAAGTGAATAGTATGTGCATGCATCCTTTAGCAATGATAGGGATACAAGCGATTAGTGGCATGATGGGGGCTAAAGCAGAAACAAAAGCACAAGTAGCTATGTACGAAAATCAAGCTAAGCTAGCAGAATACAATACAAAGATGAGTGAACGAAAAGCAGAGCAAATTGCTGATAATGCAGGACGTGAACAAAAGAAACTAACGGAGAAAATGCGATTAGCATTAGGTCAAAATAGAAATGAAGCGGGTGCATCTAGTCTCATGTCTACGGGATCCGTAAAGGATGTGATGGATAGTAGCCATGATTCGTATGTAGCGGATAGTTTACAACTTTTACAGAACCAAAGAAACGATGTAGATTCACAAGCATTACAAACATGGAATTATAGGAATCAGGCTGCTAATGCGTATGCTGGAATACAGAGTGCTAAGCAAGCAGGAAGAATGAAAATGCTAGGAACTCTATTGAGTACTGCTGCCTCAGTACAATCGTATTTAAGCGATTATGGAAAAGTAGAGAGCCCAATAAGCACTTCCTATGTGAGTCCTACAAGAACATTTAGCCCAGGGGCAAGTGGTAATGCAAATCCTTATGGTTTTACATCTGCTAATAGTATGTTTAGTAACTTTACTACACCGAAGGGAATTATAAGCAATAAGGCGGTAGGTATGGGAGCAGTTAAGCCTAACTACTTAGAACATATCTCAAGCGTTAAGAATTGGTGGAGATAACTATGAGATTAGAATCATATAATGAGCAAGTTAAACCAAATACAGGTCCTAGTGGTGGACTACAAGGAAGCGGAAGTATAGAAGCTTATGGTGGACAAATCGCTAGTGGTCTACAAGCCTTTCAAAAAGGGGTGAACGACCTTTATAATGTGCAGTTAAAAAAGATAGATACTGAAATGAAACTGCAACAAATGAATGCGGAAACCGATTATAATAACCGCATTGCTGACCTTATGTACAACGACAAAACAGGACTTGCCTATACGACATTACAAGATGCCGCTAATTCTGCAGAGAGATTTCGCCAAGAAGAGGCAAAAATACGTGAGGATATATCTTCAAAATTACAGTTTAAACGTTCTCAGCAAGGGTTTTTACAACATGCAGACCAATCGTGGTTACAGAATAATACAAAAATGGAGAGTCATGAGCGTGAACAAGGTGATAAGTATAGAGATGTATCTGTAGCAAACTTTATTACAAGTTCAGCAAAAGTGGCACAATTAGGATATACCAAGATGGATATTGTTAAAAGCCAGTTAGATAACGTTTATAAAAAGATTGATGAGATATATGGTTATGAAGGTGAAGAAGCTGTTCGTGCTAGAAAAGACAAAGCTACGGAAGAGTTGTTACAAGGCGTATTACATGTAGCAGGCACTGAAAAGAATAATCAAGCAATCGATGGCATTATTGATGTAGCAAAAGATGCAGGGATGATGCCAGAAAAGTATAAAAAGTTTGAAGAAACAGCGAAAGAGTTTAAGGTTAATGCTGTATTAGAAGACGAAGTTAAGTTAAGAGATGTTCTTGCGAAAAATGGTAATGATGCTAAAAAAGCAGCTTTGTATATGCTGGAAAAAGAAAACCCATATAGTAAGGGAAGTGGTGAATATGGAGCGCTAAAAAAAGCAGTAGCAATGCATGAAAGTGGTAATGACCCTAATGCAAGAAATCCATCTGGAGCGTATGGGCTATATCAAATTATGCCAGATAATTGGCCAGAATGGTCTAAACAAGCTGGAGTTGAGAATAGACCAATGGAAGATTCTGATGCCTATGATAAGGTGTTTGATCATGTTTTTGGAGGATACTACAAAAAATATGGAGTTGAAGGTGCATTAGTAGGTTGGTTCGCAGGAGAACAAAATGCCATACGATGGGTAAATGGAGAACCAGATGCCATCGATGGCAATGGAAACCACTATTCTTGGGATAAAGAGGATAATGGAGGAGGCACATCAATCCGAAATTATGTAAATTCTACTAAGTCATTGATGGGAAACTATAATACCATGACAGACGGCGAAAAGGCAGATTTTCTTGCAAAAGCAGAACAAAGGTTTACACAGTTGCAAGCAAAAATAAAACGAGAGCATGAAGAAGAGGTACGAAAAAAAGTTAAAGATTTAAGACTAATGGCGCATCAAATGGAAAAAACTGGTTACTCACCAGGTGAGATAGCGAATATACTTGAATCACAAACTAATGATTCACCTGATGTTAAGGTTGCATTGATAAGTACTATAGAAGGCTATAGTAACGAACAAAAAAGAAGAGATGCAGCTGCATTAAGGGCGGGACCAGCTAATGAAGCTATGATAATGGAGGCAATAGATAGAGGTGAAAGTTCTGAATATATCATGAATTTAATGAAGAACTCAGGGCGATCTTTTAGTAATTCTTTTTATAATAAAGTGTATTCTTCATTAGAAGATCGTTCGAAAGGGACAGGAAGATTTAGTGCAGCCGTAGGACAATATAAGTCCGTAGTTCAAGATAGGCTAGGGTATTCCAAAAAAGATATGAATGCTTTATGGATAGGGGCTTCTGAAGAAGGAGCCGCATATAGAACTCAACATTATTCTGAATACGGAGAGTATCCATCAGACTCGGAAATGGTCAAATTTTTAGTAGAGGCTGTACGAAAAAAAGAATATACATATGTAAGAAACTGGGCGCCAGATGTTCATGTCAATATTAGTAGAACTCAAGTAAGAGCCTATAATGGTGATGATGTTTCATTAGTTAAAGGTGATGATGGTGGATATTATGTAAATATATTAAAAGATGGAGAAATTATTAGATCAATTGATGTTGATACATGGAAACGAGAGCATGATGACAGTGGAGAGTCGAGTAGCTACGAGGGAGACGAATAATGGTAAATAACCAACGTATAACATCTGAAGATGTCAGAAAAGGTGGTTTCAAAACATATGATAACCCCAAATATGTAAAAGATTTTGGACATGTAGATGATGAAAAAGAAAGAAATATGTCTTTCGGTGATCGTCTAGATAGTTTGTTTGAAAACTCTAATAGCACGTTATCTAAGGCATATAGAAAGATAGCCTATAATGATGCGGACTGGTCACAAGATGCCATAGAGATAGGTAAAACATTGGACATCTCACCTAATGTACTTATCAATGGTGGACATGATGTTATTGAGCGAGCTAGAGAAATGAGTATTAGAAAAAATACTTTAAATGATATGGAAGCGTTTAAAGCTGAGTATCCAGAGTTTTCCAATATTCAATACAGTAGTGAAGCAGAAGCCATAGAGTTATTAAAACATGCAGAAAATGTTCGTCAAACAAGAGGTATATGGGATTCTATCCAACAAGGTATATGGAGTGGTAATGACCAATTATTACTAGCTAAGCAAGGTAGAGATTTGGCTTACGAAACAGATCCTAATAAAATTGTAGAGATAAACCATGAGATTGAACGATTGCAAAATAATCTTAGTCAATATAGAACAGAAGGAAGTGATTGGATAGAATCTATTGCAGGCGCCACAGCGCAACAAGGCGTAATTATGGGGCGACAAATTGCGTCTGCTGCCATGATAGAGGGGACAGCAGGTGCTACATTAGGGGCTACTGCAGGTGCTATGGCTGGTGGAGTCGGTGCTATTCCAGGGGCTATTAGTGGATTTGGTCTTGGGTTTAGGTTGGGACTGGGTAGCGAAATTCAAAAAATGTCATTTGGTCAGAAATATTTAGATTTGATCGATAAAAAAGATGCCAATGGTAATCAAATTTATAGTAATGAGGAAGCTAAGATTCGTGCGTCGGTATTTTCTCTTCCTGATGCAGCAATTGAAATGGTAGGACTAGGATTGGCTGTAAAAGCAATCAAAGCAGTTAAGCCTGGTGTATCTGTATTGACTAAGATGATAGAAAACCAAAGTAAAACTGCCATTATGAAAGAGGGTGCTATTACCACTGCTAAGGAATCTTTCAAAGCTGGATTAAAATCTGGTGCTAGTGAGTTACTAGAAGAAGGCTTACAGGATATCAATGATAAGGTACAGACCAATCTGTGGGGCAAACAAGGGGATGTGCATTATAGTTTAGCAGATATCGGTATAGGATCTATTAATGCCATGATAGATGCAGTGCCAGCCGTTGTTGGTCTTGGTGTATTAGGTGGACTTGGTAGTACAGCACACACCATACATCAGTTTAGAGCCTTTCATAGGTTGAGTCCTGAGCAACAAGACATGGTCGTACAGTCTGATATTAATCAGAGAGGTAATCAAGTAGTCAGTGCACTAATTAAAGAAAGTCAAGTGAACCCATTGGCACAAAAGAACCCTGAGTTATTTGCTAAAACTATTCAAGCCACAGCAGATAAGCAAGGCATTGGTACTGTATATATTAATGCTCATGAATTAGTAGACACCCAACAGGGGCAAGAAGCGATTCAAAGTTTAATTAACTCTGGTATTGTGACACGAGAAGAAGCTACAAAAGCCATTGAACATGAAGCAGCTCTCCCCGTGCCTATTAGCCAATTTGCACAGCTTAATACAGAAATAACAGAGGATACTGTTAAAGCGTTGGAAAAGGCTACTTTTTATACGGAAGGTGGTATGTCTGTAGCAAGTATAGAGCAAGCAGTCAAAGGGGCAAAAGCCTATCAAGAACATTTTGCAGGAGAGCATGCCAAAAAGATAGAAGCCGTTAAGGAAGATATCATGAAAGAGTTCTCAAATCATAGTGATAGAGAAAGAACCCTAGCTGAAATGGTTGTATCAACTGATCCGTACCATATCAAACAGGTCTTTAATGATATGTATAACCAAATGGAAGAAACCTATCGAGAGACCTATCATGATGAGCATAAGGCATTGGAGTATAATAAGGAAGATCCTAAACCTCAGTGGTATGATGACCATGTAGCTATGCACCATCGAGCACCTAGCTATAAGGACCGTAGACGGATTGCCTTTGAGCATGGTAAGAAACAACTATCCCAAGAGTATGCTGATGTCATGAGTGATAGTGCTATGGAAACTGCCATGAATCGTTATAACGAAATGGAAGAAGCATTACAAGACCTAGAAGCTATGGATAGTATCAAAGATACTTTGTTCCAAATTGCAGATAGTGATGTCTATGTACGTTCTAACTTATCTGATGAAGGATACCAAATCTATAAAGACTTAGTAGGAGAATTAAAAAAAGGCAACCCTGCTGTTGCGAGTCAAGCAAAAGAGGGTGCCTTAGTGATGGCAATGCATGCAGATGTCATGGCCAATATTATGAGGAAAGCTGGATATGGTCATTTCACAGCAAAAGATTATATGGAACGTGTTCAAATAGAAGCTAATGCAAGAGAAGTGGCAGGAAGTGGATACGCACAACCTATGAATAGGGATGTGGATGTACATATGACAGTACCTATAGTAGACTTGACATCTTTAGCTAGTTCGTCTGTATTAGGGCTAAATAAAAAAGAGCTAGAACAACACTTGAAAGGAATGTTTAAATCTAGCGTAATCTCTCTAGATAAAAAAGGAGAGTTTGGTATTCCTAACAAGTTAAATCGTAGACATTTAGTATGGAATCAAAACCCTAAGAAACAACTATTAGATGCATTTAATCCAAGTATATTATCATTAGAAGAGTTAGTGCAGTCTAGTGTATTAGTAGAATCTGTAGCTAACCAAAAGCAAGCAAAAAATAAGCATAAATCTAAAGTAAAAAACTATCATTATTTTTATGTGCCGATTAAATTAGGCGATGATATCTTTACAATTAAGATAGTGGGTGAAGAAAGTTCTTCCAATATTCAGTTAAACCCTTTAAAAATTGATTTGTACAGTGTTATGGCAGTAAAAAAAGATGGCAATTTCCAACCGCACAAAGGCAGTATTTCGAAATCGCCATCTTTGTCTATCACTATACAAGATATGCTAAAAGAAGTCAAGGATTATAAAGGGAATAACTATATTGATGCGGACGGTAATCCTAACTATTATGCACAAAAGGCGGATGATACTATGGGCGTTCTTAAGGATAGCCGACCTGAATGGGAAGTAAAACTAGAGCAAGATAGTATTGCCTGGAACTCCGTAATGGATCATTATAAGGATGGGGAAATACTAAACCGAGATGTTAGACTCATGAGTACACCTATTGTGTTACAAATGTTAGGCTTTTCAGCGCATGATATAGAAATAACACCTTCTGTATTAGCGAAGGTGTTAAAAGGGAAGCATGCAGATTCTATTGATACAGAAGTGTTAAAAGATTTACCAAGAGCCATTGCTAATCCTGTAGCAATCTTTAAAAACTATGACGGGCGAAAACAAAAATTTATTGATAATGAAGTTATTGTGGTAGTAGATATATTAGGTAAAAAAGGAACTTTAATACAGGTTCCATTCGTGTTTGATATAAATTATAATTTTGGAAAGGTTCACAAAGTAAAGTCTATTTTTGAAAGGCAAAATATAAAGTGGTATCATCAGCAATTAGAAAATAAAGCACTATTATATGCACATATACATAAAAACAGACCTAGTCTTCGTCAGCAACAGGCAATAAATGGCCCAACCGGAACAACTAGGTCTAATATAGCCCTTATTATAGAACAACATTTGCAAAAAAGCAATGAAAAAGTGTTGACTGATGAAGATTTAGATAAGGTACGTGCAGCGCAACAAGATAGATATTATCAAGCTGAGGAAAGTTCGAAATACAGAGGATTAACCACAGTATATCCAGAAAAACTTGGTAGTAAACGGCTCATACAATTATTCGATGCCGCTAATTTTTCTACCTTTATCCATGAAAGTGGTCATCTCTTTTTAGAAGACTTGCGTATGCTTGCCACAATGGATGGTGCTCCTAAACAAGTAGTAGAGGATTGGAATACCATTAAAGAGTGGAGTGGATGGTCAGATACAGAAGGAGCTAATAATACAGAAGCACATGAGAAATTTGCAACAGGTTTTGAAGCCTATGTTCGTGAAGGAAAAGCACCAACAAAAGTATTGGAACGTATATTTCGTCGTTTTAAAGAATGGCTCAGTGCTTTATATAAAAGTGTAACACTCCTAGGCGGAATACCACCTAAAGAGGTGCAAGATGTCATGGCACGTATGCTTGCAACGGAAGAGGATATCAATTCCTATATCACACAGCAGGGATTAGATAGCTTTGAAAGAACGGGGCTATATCAATCTTTCACAGAAGAAAAGCAAGTAGAATGGCAAGAAAAACTCGATCGCATTCGAGAAAAAGCAAAAGAAAAAGTGCTTACTACGTATATGAAAGAATTGTCCAATACAAAACTAGAAGAGTTTGAAGCCTCTATTCCAGAACTAGAAGAAACGTTGCAGCGACAATTAGTAGAACAATATCCAGTGTATCAAGCAAGAGTACGTTTTGATGCCTTTGGTGTAGCTGGACTAGAAGGGACACCGTACCATAGCGAACAGGCTCTTATAGATGGGGAAGTTAACGATGGTATAGGACCTATGAAGGAAGTGGTTGCAAAGGAGATACAATCTAAGCGTGAAGAAGTAGAGCGATTTACACATGATTATGAAGCGGTTAAAAGGATTGCAGAAGAGTATTTGCTTACCACAGAGGGAATGCAACGAATTACTGCCTATGAAGCGGAAGCCATTCGTAAAGATACAAATAAAGCAGTAGCAAAACATTTTGAGCTTATTAGCGCTTTAGGAGATATCGATGTCAATGATCCATCATCTATTGAACGTGTAGCATCTGCTATAGAAGATGATAAAGTACAAAAGAAAGTGCGGAAATTACAAGAAAAAGATTCAGCACAGCAGAGTGAAGAAATAAAAAAACTACAAGAAGAGTTACAAACAGGGATTAGTAACATGCGAGCCTTGCGAGGCTTATCCTTATGGAGTACAGAAGATATGATGGAGAAAGCCCATAATGCCTTGCGAACTATGACAATCCCACAGGCTACTTCATTTAAAACGTACCAAAATAAAAGCGCTAGCTCCGCAAGAAAGGCAGATATTGCTATTTCAAAGGGGCAAATGGATGAAGCCTTTCATCATAAGCAACAGCAGTTGTATTATCAAGCCATGGCACGTGCAGCCTATGATAATTTACGTGAGGTGGAAACGTTAGAAAGGGATTTAAAGAAAAAGTACCAAAGCATTTCACGACCTAAATCACCTAAACGGATTCACTCTTCTGCTAGATACTTTATTCAACATATGATGTATCAATTAAATTTAGTCAATCGTGATGGTATAGAACCATCTAAAGGGTTTACTATTGGGGACGTGCTATTATTGCTCGATCCTGATGCGGAGTTCCAGGATAAAGCGGAAACCAAGATGACATTAGACCCATGGATTATGGAGCTATTAGAAAAGCCAAAATCATGGAAACAGTTAACATTTGACCAATTACTAGATATGGGACAATTAATAAAAGCAGTGTATACACAAGGTGCACAACAGTTTGAAGGTGTAAGTATCCTAAATGAACAAGGCGAAAGTATCTCTTTCGAAGATGCAGGCGCAGAACTTATCATTGAAGGTAGTAAGCGATTACAATCAAATACTAAGGATTTATTAACGCAAGCCAATCAGCAAGGATTCTTTGGACGGTTACAAGATACATTCTCTGGATATATGTTAAGCCTAGTAAAAGTAGAAACTATACTTCGTCGGTACGATGATGATAAATCTGGTGTATGGAATCGTTATATCTACGAACCAATTAATAGAGCCACTGTAAAAGGCAAGGAGATGTTAGAAGATGCCACTCGTAATTTACAACAAGTGATGAAGGTGTACGAGAAAAAAGAACTATTTCATATTAGAACGGAACGTATGTATAACATTGGTACCGTGTATAGCATGACTAAAGAGCAGGTATTAGCCTTAGCTTTAAACTGGGGGACAAAAAATAATCGGCAACGTGTTATTGAAACGGTAGGGTTAAGTGACCAGGAAGAAGCAGAAGTTCTAATAGATAAAGCTTTTAGTGAGTTCTTGGATGATAAAGATTGGGATTTTGTGGAGAAAACATGGGAACTTATCAATTCTTATTATGCAGAACGTAGCGCCGTTCAAGAGCGATTATATGGTTCACCTATGCACAAAGAAAGAGGTGTGACTTTCACCATTAATGGACGCAAGATTCGTGGACAATATTATCCTATCGTATATGATCCGACTGTAGATGGTGCTGCTAAGGATTATGAAGTAGAAGATATTATAAAATCACAAATGTCATCTAGCGCTGTATGGGGTATGGGGATGAGTGCCACCAAAAGTCGTGTACAGTTAGTGAAAGGGAAAAAGCTACTACTATCCTTTGATGTGATTCCACGTGCTATTGATGAAGCGATTAACCATATTAGTATGCGTGAAGCAGCTACGGATGTGAATCGTTTATTAAATAATCGGGCACTCAGTGACTATATTGTTCGTACTACAGGTGTAGAAACATTACAAATGTTGAAGACCTGGGTGCGAGATAATTGGCAGAGTGAGATTAGTAAATCTTCACGGTTAGATAGAGTATTGCAAGATTTAAGACGAAATACATCTATGGCTATTATGTCCTATAGGACGAGTACAGCCTTACTTAATGTATTGAATGTGATTCCGATGACAAAAGAAATTGGCTTACTAAATACAGTCCGAGCGATTACAGAGTTTATGGGATACCCTTTATCTGATAGGTATGTATCAAACCGAAAATTCGTTATGGAGCGAAGTATCTTTTTACGTGAGCGTATACATACGCTAGATCATGATTTACATGAAGGGTTAAGCATTGGCGGTAAAGGTATGACCTTCTTTCCTAATAGCGATATTGGACGGAGCATATCTGAAACCAAGTACATGACAAAAGAGGTACGAGATACGATTAGTCGGTATGGATATGTATTTATCACAGAAACAGATTTAATGTTGTCTATGCCGTTATGGAAGTTTGCGTATGAGCAGAAAGTAGCGGAGCTATTGCCTAAGGGGTTAGAACGAGAATATATTGAAACGGAAGCTATTTCAGCAGCGGATAGACAGGTTCGTAGAGTGTTTGGTTCAGGGGATACGAAAGATTCTGTAGAGTTACAACGAAAGAAAAATAGCTTAGTGGCTTTATTTACACCATTTTATACGTATGCTAATACAGTTTTAAATGCATTGGTTGAGGGTGGGTATGCCGTCGTAGATAAACAAGATTATATGAAACTCTTTAACCACATCTTATTCTGGGTAGTATTACAGAATATGTCAGAGGCTTTATTACGGTCTACGTGGGACGGTGATGACGATGATACAGAAAGTCTTTTGAAAAAAATGTTATCGTCAGTGGTTACAGGATCGTTTGTAGGGTTGCCTATACTACGAGATGGAGTTTCCTTGGCTATGGATATGGCTATGGGAAAACCGAGTATGAGTAAAGGAAATGAAACTGTTGCACTTAGTCTAATGCCAAAATTATTAGAGTTGTACAGAAATGTGAAAAGCAGTAAAAAATCTTGGATTGATGTGATGCGGTCAACAAGCCAGGTGAGCAATCGTCTCACAGGGTTTAGTGATACCTTTACCGATGGTTTTTGGACACTGGCAAAATGGTCATTTTCTAATACAGAGGCAACCCTAAGGGACTTAATTACAGCCATTGCATTTGATAAGAATCTTCGAAGTCGTGAAGAAAAAAGAAAATAGTAGTTAGGAGCTATCTAACGTGGGTAGCTCCTTTTATATGTAAAGATACTGTAGAAAGGAGACACACATGGTTAATGATGAAAGAGTGAGTATCATATACGAAGGGGATGGTCAGAACAAAACCTTTGCATATCCCTATTCATTCACAAGGAAAGAGGACATTGTAGGTTATGTCATCAGTAATGGAAAAACAAAACGAGTTTCTACAAATTTTGAGTTTAATCCTACTAGTAAACAATATATGTATCCAAAGAATGGTACTCCACTTGCAAGGAATGAAAGTATATTGCTTACTAGAGAAACTCCACGGAATAATACATTACAGTTACCTAATGAACCGATTTATACAGCATTACAAGGGCAATTAGATAAGATTGTTCGCATGATACAGGAATTAGGCAGCCACCATAAGGGTATTCCATTACAAGTGCTATCAGAACAGTTTGATACCGTGATTCCTACACAAATAGGAAATGCTTATTTACGGGTCAACCGTGAAAGAAATGCCATAGAGCTTGTAGAAAATCCATTTGAAGGAGTGGAACGTATTACAAGCGAAATGACTACTACCAAAGCTAATATTGATAGAATTAAAGTGCAAATAGATGGAATCCACACAGAATCACTAACGATGTATGGTGAAATTAAAGAAAAGCTTAGTCGTGTAGATAGAGATACTGAAACATTGAAGGAAAGAGCCAAGCAAGAAATACGATCTACACAGCAGACCGTGTTACAAAGCTTAGAGCAAGTAGAAAGTGATATTACAAGACGATTAAAAAATAGTGATATCTTACAAAGTGTAGGAGCTGTAGAAACTAAAGCACGAGAAATAAAGGGTTATGTCGGAACTATGGAAAACTCCATAGCAGAATTACGTAACATACAATCCTCTACTATAGCTACTAAAGAAGAAATTAATCAATTAAAAGCAAGCGTTATTGAAAAGGCAATCGCTGCAGAAGGTCATGCACACAATTTAGAACAAGCTATAGAAGAAGTAAAGGGTATATCTAATGGGATTCAAAGCATGCAACAATCGATTCTTGATAAGAATAGAGAAGCTGAATCGATGAGGGATACTGTGAATCAGCTATTACAGGAATATAAAAGTTATGCGGCCACTATTGTAAGAGATATGCAAGGATATGTGTCTAGTGCTACATCAGAGGTGCAGAAAGCCAAAGAATGGGCCAATAAAGCTGGAGCAGCCAAAACTGGTAATTGGATAACAAAAGAAGAACTACAAAGTAAACTTAGTAATTGGGTAACAAAAGAAGAATTTCAAAGTAAAATTGGAAATTGTGTAACACAAACAGATCTACAAAGCAAAATAACTAACTGGGTGACAAAAGGTGAACTACAAACGATTCAAACGAATATAAAAAATGATATAAATCGTGAATTGATTGCCCCCTTAAAAGGAACTATTAAAAACGATATTGGGCATGACTTAATTTCTCCATTACAAGCATCGATTGAAGAAGGGAAAAGAAAGGTAAGTGATATAAATAATTCTATTGACACTAAAATTAGTGAACATAATGTAGACGCCACTGCACATAACCTTAACAAATACATGAGTATGAAGCCTATGCCTACAGGTATCAACGATTGGAATAATCTCACTGATACAGGAATGTATGAAGCAACAGCCAGTATGTGGGGATGGGAAAATGCACCAAACTCTAGCCGTGTTTACTACTACGGTGTAGTACAGGTAATTAAAAGTGATACCAATAAGATTACACAAGTATTCTATTCCTATGGTGCTAGTAATAAACCTTGTAATATTTGCTATCGAACCTTCTATACTGCATGGGATTCGTGGCATTATCATGGGGATTATGATGCAACCGTTACGGATATAACAAAACATAATGAAGGGTTAAACATTACAAAAAGTGATGTGACAACCGTTTTAAAGCTTTTAACAACAAATAAGGCAGATACAAATACAAGCCTTGCTCCGACATTGGCGGTGGTAAAAGAATTATTAAGTGATGTAGGAGAAAGCATAGGGCAATCGTTAAACGTACAAGTAAAAGAAGAGCAAGACAATGGAATGTATATCTTAATTGGGCAAGGAGAAAATACAGTCATTATACAATTTGGAGCTATACATATACTACATCCAACAGGAGCAGCGCAATATACAGCAACCTTTCCAATTGCATTTAGAAAAAGATGTTTTGGTATATTTTATAGCCACTTTTCCCAACGTACAGATGGGATGATAGCGCATGTTAATACAAAAAAGCTAGACATAACATCAGTCACAATTTCTGAAACCATTGGGGCGAAAAATGCAAGGCGTGCTGTTCTATATATGGCAATAGGTGTGTAAAGGAGGTTTATATGGAGAATAAATATATTTTTGTCTTAAATGAAAAAGGTCTCCGAGTAACTACCTACTTAATAGGTTTACATGGAGACACAGAAGAATCAGTATTAAGTTTTGCTAAAATGCAATATCCGAATTACACTTACCTAGTAGGTAATCAAGAAATGCAAAATGAATTTTATAATAATAAATGCTATCTCAACGGTAATTTTATCGACTATGTACCCGAACCCGTAGTACCTACTAAAGCGGAGCAGATTGCAGAGATTAAAGCCTACTATGATAAACGTTTTGAAACATTAGAACAGACGCTAGCAAGACGTACATTAAGCGGTGTTAGTGTAGAAGACTTACAAGCACAGTACAAAAAATTAACACAGGAAATGGTTACAAAGATTAAGGAGGTAAAGTAAATGGATAACTACGAAGTACACTCCAATATTCCCGTTATGCACTTTTGCGAGTGGTGTTATGCTACACTCAATCAAGATGGTACTTGTCCTACTGAGGGATGTATCCACAATGATTTAATGAATATGGAAGACAAAAAAGAGGAATAATGTTGTTTCAAAAGAGATGGTAGGAGTGATTATGAACAGAGCTAGAGATAAACCAGATCTGATGAGTTTTATTGTTTAGGCGTATTAAAAGGTAAAATGGTATACGATATGGGATTTTTAGAATCTCTACGAGATATTCTAGTAGAGTCATGGATTATAAAGGTGGGGCTATCCTTTGTGGGTAGTGCAGCTATATGGCTAATGAATTTAAAACACGTTCAAGTGCTGGGCGTGTTTATTTTATTAGTCTTATTTGATTTGCTGACTAGATGGGGAGCAATCGCCTATCAGATGTTAGTAGAAGCGGGAGCAGATAAAGAAAGTATATCTGCTTGGGATAAGTATGTAGCAATCATTCCTGCTTTTGAAAAGGGGTTAATTTCATCAAAACATATGAGAAAACCCTTTGTGACAAAGGTAATGACCTATGTATTTGCCACAGCCATAGGTTGGTGCTTTGATTTTATGGCAGGGAAAGAAGCCTTTGTAGTTAATTTAGTTTGGTTATATTTAGCCTCAGCAGAATTTTTAAGTGTCCTTGAAAATATGCGTGATGGTGGAAATGTAATGATGGGAAAGTTTTTAGATACCATCAGAGACATGATTGAAAGTAAGTTCAAATTTAAGTTATAAGGAGACATATATGAAAATTGGAAATTATTTTGAGGATTATGAATTTGCCTGTAAATGTCATCGACATAATGTAGTAGATGGGAAAAATGTATTAGATCATGTTATTGACAAACGTTTAGTAGATGTATTGGATAAAATCCGAGAACGTGTAGGACGACCAGTATATATCGAAAGTGGATATCGTTGTGAAGACCACAATCGTGAGGTAGGTGGAGTTCCTAACTCTCAACATGTATTAGGTACAGCTGCTGATATTACGGTAGACGATATTAGTATTGATGAATTAGCTGATATTGCCAAAGAGTGTGGTGCAGATGGTGTTGGTAGATATTATGGGTTACAATTTGTACACATTGATGTCCGAGGTTATGATGCGGAATGGGAACAATATTAGGAGGTTGAAATGTATGAAACAATTCTTTTATGGATTAAGAAACACACGATTATGTTTGCTGTTGGCGTTGGTACTATTATCTGTGCCATGTTATACATTTGCGGAACAGGAAGTGACCTTAACACAAAGCGAATACAAAACGCTCAGCAAGAACTTAGAAGAGCTCAACACAATCAACAAGAAGCAAGTAGACTCAATCGAGAGATTAGAGATGCAGTTGAACGTAGCGAAACTATCAACGAACGAATCGAAAGTAGCGTTACTAGAAGCGAAGCAGCTATTAGAAGAACAGAAGGAACAGTTGAGAGCATCCAAGGAGAAATTAAATCTACAAGAGCAGAAATTGACAGAGCAGCAAATCTCATTGGAGAAAGCCAATCTATACTTAGAAGAGCAGAAAGAAGAAATAAAGAAGTACAAGAAAAATAGTCAAAAGCACCGATTTATTGAGGTGCTTTTATTAGGAGGACTAGCCTATAAAATGTTTCGGTAACGTATAAAAAATAATTTATAACATTATCAATAAAAACTGTTTTTGGGAACGGTTGCACAACCGTTGCACAACCTTTTTTGCAAGAATAGCTTAATATCAATGGTTGATGGTAATATGTGCGTTATGTGTATCACAATGCCATCATGGATGTGGAAGAATAATAATATAGTATGAAAAAGCACTCCCTTGACGGGGAGTGCTTTGTGTATTGGTGAAAAAATATATAAAAGGAACTAGTCCCATCTGTACTTTTCATTTACATAATACAATGTCTGAATAAATCAGAATAGTTATTTTTAGATATATTGATCTAGTGAAGTTTTCCAATCTTTAGGAAAGCCCATACGTTTTACTAGTTCAGAAAAAATAGAAGGAGGTAGCTCACTTCCTAAATCAGTGATCTCCAATATAATGAGTCGAATCAAAGCTTTGTAATGCTTTTTAGATAGAAAAAAACGCAATAGCAAAATTAAACTATATACATTTCCAGAATAGGCAGGCGGTGATGACAAATAAAAGAATGAAGTAGATATAGCTTTGCCATTTCTATTTTTAGCAATATAGTCATAGATTTTGCCCTCATGAGCGCACATGTTTCTAAATGCTTTTATAGTATTGATAGCTTTGTTAAAATCCTCAATGTAATTGGAACTTATAAAACTATGATATTGGTTTGAATTGTGTTTAAATTCATTTTGTACAGAATCAATAATAGAAGATTGTATCTTTGAAGAGAGATTATAAAAAAGATTACATATTTGTCCTAGCGATAATTTAGTTACTAGTACCCATAATGGTAGTTCCTTGTGATTGTGAAAGTAATGGAAAAAAGGACCAGTTTTATTTTGGGCATCTGTATTATTTTTGGTTACATCAGATAATAAGGCAATTAGACTAGATGATTTTTCAAAACTTTTTGTCTGGAAATTATTAATATTTAAATATGGAAATGGCTCTTTACCGTGTTCAGAAGAAAAGTGATACGCAATTTTTGATTTTAAAGAATTTTCACATATTAACATATATTTAAGTAAAATATGACGAATATTTCTATCAAACTCATAAAGAGCATAAATTTGTTCAAAAGTAGTACCGGTTTTGAAGTAGTCATTTTTCAGTTGTTTTGTTTTTACTTGGTCTAAGAATATATTTTTATATCCATTAATAAGTTGGTAATAGTTTTCACGAATTAATATGGACTTTGCTTTAGATCCATCTTTAATGATTAGATTTCTAGAACGCAAGATTTTTAATTGTTTATTATGTGTTTGAAATGGTTTAGACATGTTATACCTCAAATAAAAAAGGGACTAAGTCATCCGCAGATAACTTAGTCCCCACAGTGTTCCCTCAGGTCCACTGTTTACTCGTTGTGACTTCAGTATACTACGGATAGGGAAAAAAATCAATTATTTTAAAACAATGAATCCTTTTGGTTTCTAAAACTTGCCAACTAATTACAGTATACCACTTTGAAAATAAAGTACAATGATTTACTACAAAAATCCACCATTCCATGCTATACTATAAGCAAGTAAATATTTTAGATTTGCAAGGGAGCCTATGTAATAGGCTGAGAAAGGACTATGAAGCACCTGACCTTTTGACCTGATCGGGATCATGCCCGCGTAGGAAGCACGCTGACATATGTGGGTATCGATGTAATGTCGATACCTGTTTGTGTATAGAGTACCCCAAATAGGCTCCTTTGTAATGAAAGGAGCTTTTTATGTTTTACACACAAATGCAAGCAGCCCAAAAAGGCATTGTTACCGACGCGATGAAAGTGGTAGCAGAAAAAGAAAACATGGATGTTGAAGTATTACGAGAATTAGTGGCAAAAGGTCATGTAACGATTCCGTGTAACAAACATCATACGTCTTTACAACCAGAAGGAATTGGTCAGAAGTTACGTACAAAAATCAATGTAAACTTAGGTACATCCAAAGACTGTACAGACTACGAAGAAGAAATGAAAAAAGTCCATCATGCAGTAGCATTAGGAGCTGAATCTATTATGGACTTGTCTACACATGGTGATACAAAAGTATTTCGCCGTCTATTGACTAAAGAATGTCCCGTAATGATTGGCACCGTGCCTATCTATGATAGCGTTATCCATCATCAGAAAGATTTAGGCGAATTGACGGCAGAAGATTTTATCTCTACCATCCGTCTCCATGCAGAAGATGGGGTAGACTTTGTTACATTACATTGTGGGATTACGCAACATACAGTGGAGCAAATTAAACGTCACAAACGAAAATTAAACATCGTCAGCCGTGGCGGTAGTTTAGTCTTTGCTTGGATGTCTATGACTGGTCAAGAGAATCCCTTCTATGAATACTATGATGAAATCTTGGACATTTGTGCAGAATATGATATGACAATTTCCCTTGGCGACGCCTGCCGCCCAGGTTGTCTAGCTGATGCCACAGATATCTGTCAAATCGAAGAACTCGTTCGTCTGGGTGAGTTAACAAAACGAGCTCGTGAACGTGGTGTGCAAGTGTTGGTAGAAGGCCCTGGTCATGTACCGTTGAATCAAGTACAAGCCAACATGGAAGTACAACAAACAATCTGCGATGGAGCCCCATTCTATGTACTAGGACCATTGGTAACAGACATTGCACCAGGCTATGACCATATTACAGCGGCTATCGGTGGTGCCGTGGCAGCCATGCATGGCGCAGCATTTCTTTGCTATGTAACACCAGCAGAACATTTGGCTTTACCTGACGAAAACGATGTGAAAGAAGGCATTATGGCTTTCAAAATCGCCGCACATGCCGCAGACATTGCAAAAGGTATTCCAAATGCACGAGATCGAGATGACCGCATGGCAGAGGCGCGCCAAAAACTAGATTGGGAGGCACAATATGCAGTAGCATTAGATCCTGAAAAAGCACGTCGCATCCGTGAAAGCCGTGCCCCAGAAGAAGGACACAAAGAAGCTTGTAGTATGTGCGGAAAATTCTGCGCTGTACGGAGCATCAACAAAGCCTTAGAGGGAGAGAAAATCGATATATTATAAGTGAGAAACGAAACAGCCAACTCTATTAAGGAGTTGGTTGTTTTGTACTTGCTTTTACCCCACATTTTGTGCTATACTAACCAAGTATGAATACACACGCAACTAGACTATCAGTTCTGTGCGCAATTTCGCGTTTGCTGAGGGATGAGGGTTGCGGAGGTTTTTTAACAGGAGGTGCCAACATGGCAGTAGTATCACTTAAACAATTATTAGAAGCTGGTGTTCACTTTGGACATCAAACAAGAAGATGGAATCCTAAAATGGCTAAATTCATCTTCACTGAACGTAATGGTATTTATATCATTGACCTTCAAAAAACTGTAAAAAAAGTAGAAGAAGCGTATGATTTCTTACGTGAAGTAGCTCAAGAAGGTAAAACAATCCTTTTCGTAGGTACTAAAAAACAAGCTCAAGAAGCTGTAAAAGAAGAAGCTCTTCGTGCGAATATGTACTTCGTTAACGAACGTTGGTTGGGCGGTATGTTGACTAACTTCAAAACTATCGAAGCTCGTATTAAACGCTTAAAACAATTAGAAAAAATGGCTGAAGATGGAACATTTGAAGTTCTTCCTAAAAAAGAAGTAATTCGTCTTCGTCATGAATGGGAAAAATTGGAAAAATATCTTGGCGGTATCAAAGATATGCCAGAAATGCCAGGCGCTCTTTTCGTAATCGATCCTAAAAAAGAAAAAATCGCTATCGCAGAAGCTAAAAAATTAGGTATTCCTGTAGTAGCTACTGTGGACACTAACTGTGATCCAGACGAAGTTGATTTCCCTATCCCAGCAAATGATGACGCTATTCGTGCAGTTAAATTATTAGCTGGTAAAATGGCTGATGCTATTTTAGAAGGCCGTCAAGGTGAACAAGACGCTTTCGGTACAGAAACTGCTTCCGAAGAAGCATAAGAATCTGTAAGTTTATTTAACAATATATACAGACATAGTCTTAATTGATAAATAAGTAATAACGATGTAAAATTAAGGTAAGGCTAAGGTCTTACCTTAATTATTTATAGGAGGAAAAATCATGGCTCAAATTACAGCAGCTTTAGTAAAAGAATTACGCGACATGACTGGCGCAGGTATGATGGATGCTAAAAAAGCATTGGTAGAAGTTGATGGCGATATCCAAAAAGCAGTTGACTTCCTTCGTGAAAAAGGCTTAGCAGCGGCAGCAAAAAAAGCTGGTCGTATCGCAGCCGAAGGTGTAGTTGCATCTTACATTCACGGTGGTGGACGTATCGGTGTATTAGTAGAAATCAACTGTGAAACAGACTTCGTTGCTAAAACTGATGACTTCCAAGCTCTTTGCAAAGACGTAGCAATGCAAATCGCAGCAGCTAGCCCAACATACTTAAAACGTGAAGACGTTCCAGCTGATGTAATCGAACACGAAAAAGCTGTATTGATGGAACAAGCTAAAGTAGAAGCTGAAGAAGACGTAAAAGCAGGTCGTAAACCAAAACCAGAAGCAGTTCTTGAAAAAATGGTAGCAGGCCGCGTTGAAAAATTCTATAAAGAAAACTGCCTATTAGAACAAGTTTTCATTAAAGACGGTGAAAAAACTGTACAAGCTATGATTAATGAAGCAATCGCTAAAATCGGTGAAAACATTAACGTACGTCGTTATGTTCGCTACGCATTAGGCGAAGGTATCGAAAAGAAACAAGACGATTTCGTTGCAGAAGTTATGGCTACTGTAGGTAAATAAGTACGGAGATAAGAGAACACCGCAAGTGTTCTCTTATTTTTGAATTATTTGTTAGAAACGCGTCATAAGGAGAAGGACATGAGTGAACGTAAATTTAAACGTATTGTATTAAAACTTAGCGGTGAGGCCCTAGCAGGAGATCAAGGATTTGGTATTAACCCACAAGTGGTAGAACCATTGGCGCAAGAGATTGCCACACTTTCCAAAGAAAGTGGTATTGAAATTGCTATCGTTGTTGGTGGCGGTAATATCTGGCGTGGTCTATCTGGTAGTGCTAAAGGTATGGATCGTGCATCTGCTGATTATATGGGTATGATTGCCACAGTGATGAATGCTATCGCATTACAAGATGCCCTTGAAAATGCGGGCGTAGCAACTCGTGTTCAAACAGCCATAGAAATGCAAGAAGTAGCAGAACCATACATTCGTCGTCGTGCCATTCGTCATTTAGAAAAAGGTCGTATTGTTATCTTCGCAGCAGGCACTGGTAATCCATACTTTTCCACAGATACAACAGCTGCCTTGCGCGCTGCAGAAATTGAAGCAGATGCTATCTTGATGGCGAAAAAATTTGCTGATGGCGTATACGATTCCGATCCTAAAACAAATCCAAATGCTGTAAAATTCGATGAATTGACATATATGGATGTAATCAGCAAAGAATTGAAGGTAATGGATGCTACATCCACAACATTATGTAAAGATAATCATATTCCTATAGTTGTATTTAGCATGGATATTCCTGGTAACATCACTCGTGCTGCTAAGGGAGAAGCCATTGGTACTATCGTAAAATAAAAGGTGAACACTATGGAAATTAAAGAAATTATTAGCCGCGAAGAAGCGCGCATGGACAAAACAATTGAATCCTTAAAACATGAATTTGCTAATGTACGCACAGGTCGTGCGCATACATCTTTATTGGATTCTGTGATGGTTGATTACTACGGAGCGCCGACTCCTGTAAACCAAGTAGCGAATGTATCTGCTCCAGATCCACGTATGATTTTAATCGCTCCATGGGATAAAACTCTAATTGGTGCTATTGAAAAAGCTATCTTAACATCTGACTTAGGATTAAATCCTAACAACGATGGTGAGTCCATTCGTTTGGCGATTCCTCAGTTAACGGAAGAACGTCGTAAAGATTTGGTAAAAGTAGTCAGCAAAAAGGCAGAAGATGCAAAAGTTGCTATCCGCAACATTCGTCGTGATGCTAATGATGCGATCAAAAAAGAAGAAAAAGCGAAAACAATTACAGAAGACGTGTCAAAAGATGGACAAGATCAAGTTCAAAAATTGACTGACAAAAAAATCAAAGTAATTGATGAACTTCGCGATACAAAAGAAAAGGATGTTATGTCTGTCTAATGGAACATACATCTATTTTGGGATTTCCATGGCAGCTTGCACAGTCTCTTTTGCAGGCTGCCTCTATCCCTTTTACTACAAAAATAGAAAAGAACTATAATCGGTTCTTTTCCATTTCTTCCGAAGAATGTTATGTAGGCCGTGTCATAGTAAAAGAAGGCACATGGGAGATAGTTCTCTTTCATCCTATGGTAGCCAGTTATGTGGCGCAGTCGAGTGAGGTACAATATGCTAAAAAACTTATGGAAGAAAAGTAAACATCAAGAGAGACCGACTATAGATCCAGCGAATATTCCAGAACATATTGCTATTATCATGGACGGTAACGGTAGATGGGCAAAGCGTAAAGGTATGCCACGGAGTATGGGTCATCGCGCAGGTGCGGAAGTATTAAAAGATATTGTGAAAGCAGCCCAAGGATTTGGTGTGAAAGCATTGACTGTCTATGGTTTTTCCACTGAAAACTGGAAACGACCAGAAGAAGAAGTCAGCCTCTTAATGGGTCTTATTAAAGAGTATTTACTTTCAAATGTAAAACGTATGCATGCGGAAGGTGTGCGCATTCGTTTTGTGGGAGATATAACCAAGTTATCTGAAGAGTTACAAGGAATTATCAAAGAATCTGAAGAGTTAACACAAGATAATAAGGGAATCACACTGCAATTAGCAATCAACTATGGGGGACGTGACGAACTCACAAGAGCTACAAAACAGATTGTCCAAGATGTGGCAAAGGGCGTTATCAATGAGGAAGATATTACAGAAACATTGATTTCTTCCTACTTAGATACAAAAGAATTTGACCGTGTGGATTTACTGATTAGACCAAGTAATGATGCACGAATTAGCAATTTCTTGTTATGGCAAATTGCCTATGCCGAGTTCTGGTTTACCCCTTTGCATTGGCCAGATTTTACGCCCCAGGTGTTGGAAGAAGCCATCTTGGCATACCAACAACGAGAGCGTAGATTTGGTGGTTTAAAAGAGGAGAAATAATATGTTAAAAACCCGTCTCATCACAGCTTTGATTGGCGTTGTCTTGTTGGCGGTTGCCATCACCTATGGGGGACTATTTTTTAATCTTGTGATGTCTGTATTGGCATTCATCGGTTGGGTTGAGTGTGTCAGCTTATTCCGTCATATGAAACGTCGATTACTTCCACTATGGGGATTGATTTATATAGTTCTTGTATGTGGTTCCTTGGTGTTTGGTAATTATCCATTAGCTGTATTCCTAGGCATTTTGGTGATGTTAGCTATGGTCATTGAATACACCTTCTGCAACGGGAAAATAACGCTTCCAACAGTACAATCTACGATCAGTAGTTTGTTGTATGTTACCAGTGGCTTTATGGCATTGATGGTGTTGCGTGATAATAGAATCTATGAAAATACTAGCTATTATGCAGGTCAAGAAGACTTTGGTACGGCTGTCATTTGGCTTGTACTCATATCGATTTGGGCCAGTGATACCTTCGCTTATTTTGTAGGGCGTGCCATTGGTAAACGAAACATCGTACCAACGATTAGTCCTAATAAAACATTAGAAGGATTTATTGGTGGTTTCATCGGTTGTATTTTGACAGGGTGGATTGGAGCTATTTGCCTAGGCTTACCAATTAATTTTGGCTTAGGTATTGGTATTATTGTAGGTGTATTGGCACCATTAGGGGATTTGTTTGAATCGAAGTTAAAACGCCAAGCACATAAAAAAGATTCAGGTACATTATTGCCAGGCCATGGTGGTGTTTTAGACCGCTTTGACAGTCTATTGTTTGCTGCACCATTGGTGTTGGCATACATTCTTATGCTGTAATGATTTAATTATAGGGAGACCTTTATGAAAGCTATAAGTATCTTAGGCTCCACAGGGTCTATTGGGACACAAACCTTAGATGTAGTTCGTCAACATCCAGATCAATTTCAAGCAGTGGCTTTAGTAACACACAGAAATATTGATTTACTAGAACAACAAATAGCTGAATTTAAGCCAATTATGGTGGGTGTTGTAGATGAAAAGGCATATATACAATTAAGAGAACGCTATGATGGACCCACAGAAATTATTGGTGGTAAAGAAGCCTTATCTGTAGCGGCAACTTTGCCAGAAGCGACTATGGTAGTTACTGCTGTAGTAGGGGCAGCCGGTATTGAGCCAACGATGGCGGCGATTCGGGCACAAAAAACGATTGGACTTGCTAATAAAGAAACGTTAGTAGCTTGTGGATTTTTAATTACAAAAGCTGCCCAAGACAATGGTGTGTCAATTTTACCTATTGATAGTGAACATAGTGCTATCTTTCAATGTTTGGAAGGGCAAGATAGAAGTAATGTTGAAAAATTAATCATCACAGCTTCAGGTGGTGCTTTGCGACATTGGAAGTCAGAAGATCTCTATGGAGCCACAGCGAAGGATTGTTTAGCGCACCCTACATGGAACATGGGTAGTAAGATTACCATCGATTCTGCCACTCTATTTAATAAAGGACTAGAAGTCATTGAGGCCCATTGGTTATTTGATTTCGATTATGACCATATTGATGTGGTGGTGCATCCACAGAGTATTGTGCACTCTATGATTCAAATGAAAGATGGCGCTATGTTGGCACAATTAGGGAATCCAGATATGCGGGAGCCTATCCAATATGCGATGACCTATCCGAAACGGTATCCATTACAAATGGAACATTTAGATTTTACCAAGGGATTAGACCTTCAGTTTATGGCACCTCGGTGGGATGATTTTCCTGCCTTACGACTCGCTTTCACAGTGGGAAAAGAAGGCGGTTATGCACCTGCTGTATTCAATGCAGCCAATGAAATGGCTGTGTATGCCTTACTGGATGGAAAAATTACCTATGGACATATATATGAAGTAGTTTCTACCGTTCTTGAGCACATGAAAAATGGCTTACCTACATCTATAGAAGATGTACTTGCTATGGATGCCTGGGCTAGACAAGAAGCTAGAAAAGAAATACAAAGGAGAAGTGCATGTTAATTACAATTTTAGGTGCTGTCTTCGTATTCGGCGTTATTGTTATGATTCACGAATTGGGGCACTTTCTAACGGCGAAGGCCTGTGGCATGCGTGTTGATGAATTTGCGATCGGCATTGGTCCTAATGTTCTGCAAAAGAAAAAAGGAGAAACATTATACTCCTTACGGTTGTTACCACTAGGTGGATTCAATAAAATTGCAGGCATGGATCCATCGGAAGATGCAGGGGATCGTGGATTCAACAGTAAACCTGTGTGGCAGCGATTCATCGTTATCGCAGCAGGTGCAACATTTAACTTTTTATTGGCTATCGTGATATACTTTTTTGTCTTTGCCTTTCATGGAACCACAGTACCATCTCATGAACCGATTATTGGAGATGTGATGGCGGGCAATCCTGCGGCTACGGCGGGTATCCAAAAAGGAGACAAGATTGTATCTATTAACGGACAAACTATCCAAGAATGGAAAGATATTACAACAGCCTTACAAGGTCATAGCAATCATGTCGTATCTATCACATTAGATAGACAGGGTGAAATCCTATCTACTACGGTGATTCCTAGCGAATCTGGGGATCGTGCTGTGATTGGTATCAACCCAGTGTTAGATGTAAAGGAATATGGTATTGGTGAATCTGCCGTGAATGCTGTGACACATACAGGCTCTACTATTAAGGAAATGGTACAAGGCTTATGGAGTATTATCACTGGACAAAGTAAGGGCGATGTTGCGGGTCCAATCGGTGTTGCACAAATGGCTGGTCAAGTGGCTCAACATGGTTTTATTAGCTTGCTGTTATTTACGGCTTTATTAAGTTTAAATCTAGGTGTCATCAATCTATTGCCAATTCCAGTATTAGATGGTGGACATTTAGTATTGTTAATCCTAGAAGGTATTACAGGTCGTAAGTTGCCAGAAAAAGCGTTACAATACATCCAAATGACTGGCGTAGGGTTATTGTTATTAGTGTTTGTATATTCTACATTCCAAGATATTCTACGATTATTTTAGAGGTATACTATGATAGAACGTAAACCGACAAAAGGTATTCAAGTGGGTACCGTACATATTGGAAATCATGCACCAGTTAGTATTCAATCTATGATTACTACGAACCCTATAAAAGTGGAGCAATCTATTGAAGAAATTAATCGTCTTGCTACAGCAGGATGTGAATTAGTTCGTCTAGCTGTTCCTGATATGGCAGCAGCCAAAGCTATTAAAGATATCAAGGAACGTGCTATGATTCCTCTGATTGCTGATATCCATTTTGACTATCGCTTGGCTTTACAGGCTATCGATAGTGGTATTGATGGTCTTCGTATTAACCCTGGCAATATAGGCAGTATCGATAATGTGGTGAAAGTCGTAGAAAAAGCCAAACCTAAATTGATTCCTATTCGAATTGGTGTCAATGCGGGGTCTTTACCACAACATGTATTAGATGCTCACGGAGGACATCCTACAGCTGACGGTATGGTAGAGACAGCTTTGGAACATATTCGCATTTTGGAATCTTTAGAGTACGATCAAATGAAAGTTTCCATTAAAGCTACTGATGTACCTTTAATGATTGAAGCATACCGCAAATTATCTAGTAAAATACCATATCCATTGCATTTAGGAGTAACGGAAGCAGGTACTATTAAACAAGGAACGATTAAATCGGCTATCGGTATTGGAACTCTATTAGCAGACGGAATCGGTGATACAATCCGTGTATCTCTAACTGGTGACCCAATTCATGAGGTAGAAGTAGCCAAAACTATTTTAAGCTCTTTAGAACTTCGTACTTTTGGAGCCACTATGATTTCTTGTCCTACATGTGGACGTTGCCAAGTGAACCTATTCAATATGGCAGATATTGTAGAAGAGCGGTTGAAATCTATCAAAGCTCCCATTCGTGTGGCTGTGATGGGTTGTGTCGTAAATGGTCCAGGAGAAGCGCGAGAAGCGGATTTTGGCATTGCAGGTGGCAATGGACAAGGCATTATTTTCCGTAAAGGGAAAGTGTTAAAAACAGTACCTGAACAAGAGTTAGTAGATACATTGTTTGCTGAAATCGATCAATATCTTTTAACGTTAGAATAAAAGTAGAAATATAAAGGAGTTAGTTATGTTAGCAAGTCGCTTATATGCACCAACATTACGTGAAATGCCATCTGATGCTGATGTAATCAGTCAACAATTAATGTTGCGCGCTGGCTTTGTTCGTAAAGTAGCTGGTGGTTTATATACCTATTTACCATTAGCATGGCGCAGTATTCATAAAATTAATGAGATCATTCGTGAAGAAATGGAAGCTATCAATAGCCAAGAAATCATGATGCCGATCTTACAACCTAGTGAACTATGGGAAGAGTCTGGTCGTTGGGCTGCATACGGCGCAGAAATGATGCGCATGTCTGACCGTCATGGCCGTGAATATTGCTTAGGACCAACTCATGAAGAAATGGTTACTAATTTAGTGCGAGGGGAAGTCAATTCCTATCGTCAATTACCATTGAGTTTATACCAAATCCAAAACAAATATCGCGATGAACGTCGCCCACGTTATGGCTTAATGCGTAGCCGTGAGTTTATTATGAAAGATGCCTATTCCTTCGACATCGATGAAGAAGGTATGAGTAAATCTTTCTGGGATATGTATGAGGCATATACGAATATTTTCAAACGTTGTGGCTTAACATGTAAACCAGTAGAAGCAGATAATGGTGCTATAGGTGGTTCTGGCAGCTTTGAGTTCATGGCATTGGCGGAATCTGGTGAGGCAGATGTGATTCACTGTACGAAATGTGATTATGCTGCGAATATTGAAATTGGACAGCCAAAAGCATTGGAAGTGGATACAGAAGAAGCTAAGGCATTGGAAACTGTATCTACACCAGATGCGAAATCCATTCAAGCCGTAGCCGATATGTTGCAATTGCCATTGGAAAAGACAATCAAAGCAGTGGTCTACAACATTGAAGGCAAAGTGATTCTTGCTATTGTTCGCGGTGACCATGAAGTGAATGAAATCGCTGTACAACGAGCTGTAGATGGTGGTATTGAACCAGAAATGGCTACTCCAGAAGATTTAGCACGTGTTGGATTAACAGCAGGATTCATTAGCCCAGTAGGACTTTCACAATCAGAAGAGTTCGCCATCGTAGTAGATGAAACAGTGATGAATTTACACAATGTATGTGGCGGCGCTAACACAGCAGATGCCCATTATATCAATATCAATCCTAACCGTGATTTCAATGTGGATGACATCATCGTGGCACCAATTCGTTTGATTACCCTAGACGATCCATGCCCGAAATGTGGTGGCGCACTTCGCATCGACAAAGGTATCGAAGTAGGTCAAGTATTCAAACTGGGTACGAAGTACTCCGAATCTATGAATGCCACTGTATTGAACCAAGGTGGTCGCCCAACGCCATTCCAAATGGGTTGTTATGGTATCGGTGTAGGCCGTACATTGGCGGCTGCTATTGAACAAAGCTATGATGAACATGGTATCATCTGGCCAGTAGCCATTGCTCCATTTGAGGTTGTTATCGTTCCGATTAATGCGAAAGATGAGGCCTTGATGGAAGTAAGTGAGCGTTTGTATAAAGAAATGAAACAGGCCGGTGTTGATGTTCTATTGGATGACCGTAAAGATCGTGCAGGTGTTAAATTTAAAGATGCTGATCTAATTGGTTATCCTGTACGTATTACGGTAAGTAAAAATACTATCGAATCTGGTGAAGTAGAATTGCGTGTTCGCAAAGATGGTTCTACAAGCACTGTTAAAATCGATGAAGTGACGACATCCGTACAAGGATTACTTCGTCTGTTGAAAGATAGATATACCTTATAATCAAATACTGAATATATGACTAAGAGCTGCCTCATCTACGGATGGGGCAGTTTTTTGGTAATTTCTAATTGCGTTAAATGAATATAAGATGAAGTTGTGCAAATAGGGAAAATTATTGTATAAAATACTAGATTAATCTAGTAAGATGGTGTAATATAAAATTATCTTAACTGAAAATACATGGCAGTTCCAATGGTTGAAGAAATAGTATTTTATAGCAAAGTATATATGGTATCACATCAATAGTAGTGGAGTTATGGGCTATACGAAAATAATGGAAGGGTTCGGCTAAGTATTAGTAGAAATATATAATACATTAAATGTAACATCAAAAGAGACACATTATGTGTTAGAAGACGAGTTAGTGTAAAATGTTTGTGGGAAAATAAAATAGCAAAAGAAGGTCATCCTTTGTTACAATGAATGTGTTCAAATAA
>NZ_RQVL01000017.1 GCF_003992005.1 Veillonella sp. VA139
GACATGGTTGATAGGCCAGGTGTGGAAGTGCTGTAAGGCATGGAGCTGACTGGTACTAATAGATCGAGGGCTTTACTTAAATAAAACTTGTAAGTTAATATATTATTCTTCTATGTAGTTTTCAGGGAACACCCTGACAAATTCAGTGACGATGGCTACGAGGAACCACCTGTTCCCATCCCGAACACAGTAGTTAAGCTCGTAAACGCCGAAAGTACTTGGCTGGAAACGGCCTGGAAGGATAGGAAGTTGCTGATTTACATTAGCGGGGGCTAGCAAATGCTAGCCCAGCTAAATACCTTGGTTCTGCTACAAGAATCACTTGACAAAGTATCAACTTTACGTTATACTGATTAAGTCGTAAAGATAGGGGTATAGCTCAATTGGTAGAGTAGCGGTCTCCAAAACCGTTGGTTGTGGGTTCAAGTCCTACTGCCCCTGCCAACTAAATTACATATGACTCAGTAGCTCAGCTGGATAGAGTGTTTGACTACGAATCAAAAGGTCGGGGGTTCGAATCCCTCCTGGGTCACCATCTTATGCGGGAGTGGCGGAATTGGCAGACGCACCAGACTTAGGATCTGGCGCCATTGGCGTGGGGGTTCAAGTCCCTTCTCCCGCACCATTTTAGAAGATAAGCGAATAGTTATATTCGCTTTTTTTGTATATGTCTTGTAAAATAATGTTCTTAATATATGTATTAAAAAGGAGGTTGCTATGAAAGTTACAGATTTAAGCTTTTTAGCATCTGCGATTTCTGGATTACGTGAAACTCGTTGGAACAAAGAAATTTTCAAAGCTTTTTTCTTCGGTCTTACTGTAGGTGGGTATTTAATATATGCAGCCCTTCATTATATTGAAGAATCCACAAATACGGCGATTAAAGAAAACTTAGAATAATCATAGGGGCTATAGATAACTATAGCCCTTTTTCTTGTATTTTTGATATACTTAAATTACTGGATTCTTTTGTTCATGAGGATGATGTAGTATAGTTTACTAATGTAGCAAGGACTACAATATCATAATTAATAGGAAAGGAAATGGTATATGTCGTTGACATATAAACCTATATTAGATATAGAAGGAACAATGAAAGATACCATAGATGCCTTTTATAGAAAAGGAGCTACACAAATCTATGGGTTAGGAGGTTCTCAGAAATCGTTTATCTACAGTCAAGCTATGATACACGATAGACAACAACAGACTTTGATTGTGACTCATGATAAGGCACACAAAGAAATGTGGGAGCGAGATATACAATGTCTCTTACCAGAAGTTAAGGTATTATCGTATCCCATTGTGGATAGAGCACTTTCACAGTGGACCGCAAAGAGTTTAGATACGCAGGCAAAGCGTATGGAAGTCTTAGGTAACCTAGCTTTAGGTAAGCCTGTAATTGTATTGGCTACTGTGGAAGAGGCAAGTCAGTTTGTAGGGGCACCTTCTACGGTGCTAAATCATATGATAACTCTACAGACTGAGCAAGATATAGATCAACAACATTTGTTGGAAAAATTAGTGCAAATTGGATATGAACGAGTGGACCAGGTGGAATATCGTGGTCATTTTAGTGTACGTGGAGATATTGTAGATGTATTCCCTATCCAAAGTGAATCTCCCTATCGCATTGAATTTTTTGGCGATACCATTGATACGATGCGTCAATTTAATGTGGATACACAACGCTCTATGGGGGACACTGAGGAATGTATGGTGTTACCTATCCATGCAGAGAATGATGAAGAAATATACTCAATTCTTTCCTATTTAGAGCAAGGTCTATTGATTTTGGATGAGCCGAAACGGTTAGAAGAAGCCTTAGGGAAGGTTCACAAGGAAGATACCACAAATGAAGAGTTATATATGCTTTGGAAAGAGTGGAAAGCATCTTCTAAGGCACATACCACTATTTTATTTAGTATGATGCAACGTTCTGCTGGATGGGGGAAAGTGCAAACTATTGGTATGCTGGGGAAATCCATTGCCTCTTATGAACGGCAGATTCCTATGCTCATGGATGACATCAAGTTTAATGCTTCTTTAGAGCGACAAATTGTATTGGTGTTGCACAATCAACAACGTCGTGAAGCCATAGAACATGCGTTAGTAGAGAATAAAATATCCTATGTGCATCGAGAGCACTGGGAATGGACTGCGCCAGCAGTGCTCATTGTGGAGGGCATACTTTCAGAGGGATTTGAGTTACCTCATTCTAATCTGACGGTCATCATAGAAGGGAATATTTTCGGCTTTCAGAAGAAAAAAATTCGGAAGAAAGTAGAAAAGGGCCAGGAAATAAAATATTTTACGGATATTAGTGTAGGCGATTATGTTGTACATAGCATCCACGGTATTGGTAAATATCGAGGGCTCAAAACGATTGAGACGGAAGGCATTCATCGGGACTATATTGAAATCGATTATGCGGGTACAGATCGGCTATTCTTGCCAGCAGACCATTTGGACCAACTGCAAAAATACATTGGTAATGAAGGGGTTACACCTAAATTACATAAAATGGGCGGTAAAGAATGGATTAAAACAAAAACAAAAGCTCAAAAATCCATTGATGATTTGGCGGATACATTGGTGGAACTCTATGCAAAACGAGAACTTATTGATGGTTATGCATTTTTACCAGACCAACCATGGCAACGTGAGTTTGAAGACCAGTTTCCATATGAAGAAACAGATGACCAATTACAAGCTATCCAAGAAATTAAAGAATCAATGGAATCGCCGCGTCCAATGGATAGATTGTTATGCGGTGATGTAGGGTTTGGTAAAACAGAAGTGGCTATGCGGGCTATGTTCAAAGCTGTCATGAGTGGGAAGCAAGTAGCTATGCTAGTACCAACTACAGTATTATCAGAGCAACATTATAAAACATTCTTGTACCGGTTTTCACAATTTGGCATACGTGTAGAAGTATTAAATCGATTCCGTTCTGCCAAAGAAAAGAAGGATATCATCAAAGCCGTACAAGATGGACAGGTAGATATCTTAATCGGCACCCACGCGTTACTTAATAAAAAAATTCAATTCAAAAAGCTAGGTCTGTTAGTTGTGGATGAGGAACAGCGATTCGGGGTAGCACAAAAAGAAAAGTGGAAACAATGGGCTACGAATATCGATATTTTAACTCTCAGTGCCACACCGATTCCTCGTACCTTGCATATGTCCTTGGTAGGGGTTCGTGAAATGAGTGTGATCCATACACCGCCAATGGAACGCTTGCCAGTACAAACCTATGTGGTCGAGTTCGACATGCAAGTAGTAACGGAAGCTATCCGCCGTGAGCTACAACGAGGTGGACAGGTATACTTTGTGTATAACAAGGTACAGTCCATTACCCATATGGAAGAACAGCTGCAACGAGCCATGCCGGACTTACGTATTGCGGTGGCACATGGTCAAATGGCAGGGGCTATGATGGAACATGTGATGCAAGACTTTACAGAAGGGCAATATGATGTGCTCTTATGTACGAGCATTATTGAAACGGGTTTAGATATTCCGAATGCTAATACCATTATTATTTACGATGCAGATCATTTGGGACTTTCACAGTTGTACCAAATGCGAGGACGAGTAGGACGGTCCAGCCAGCGGGCATATGCCTATTTCATGTATCGTCCAGATAAGGTTTTGAATGAAAGTGCGGAAAAACGGTTGAAAGCCATCCAAGAATTTACTGAATTGGGGGCAGGATTTAAGCTAGCTATGCGAGATATGGAAATTCGAGGAGCCGGCAATTTATTAGGGGCTCAACAGCATGGTAATATTGCTGCCGTCGGCTTTGCTATGTATGCAGTGATGTTAGAAGAGGCTATCGCCAAAGCACAGAAAAAAGATATGCCAGAACGACCATTGCCAGCGCCAGTAGTGGATGTGGGCATCGATGCTTTCATTGACAGTGCTTACATTCATGATGAGGCTCGAAAGATTTCTGTGTACCAACGTCTATTGCAAATCGATACAAAAGCTGGTTTAGATGATTTTGTGGATGAATTGATTGACCGTTTTGGGTCGCCGACGAAACCCGTGGAACGTCTTATTAAGTTGGCAGGTATTAAGGAACGTGCTCGTGCATTAGGTATGAAGAGCGTCATCCGGAAAGATGGAAACATTCTATTCACTTGGCAAGATGAATCGAAAATGGAAGACTGGGATATGGGCGCCATCAGTGAAGATATATGGAAACATATGAAGCATCGTGGATCGAATCCAACGGTATGGGCATATATTTTGCAATCTGGTGATGTAATCCGCCAGGTAGAACAGGTAATGAGTGAGTTTGAACGGAAACTTCCAAAGGAGAGCTAGTATGACAGGATTTATGAAAGGAGCTATGATTTTAACCGTAGCAGGGCTACTGGTGAAAGTCATAGGCGCCATCAGTAAGGTCATCGTAGCCCGCATTTTGGGAGGTGAAGGGGTAGGGCTCTACCAAATGGCCTATTCTCTGTACCAACTCATCATTAGTATTGGCGCAGCAGGGTTACCAGTGGCAATTTCTATTATGATTGCTCGCAAAGTAGGACAAGAGGACTTTCGAGGAGCACGGCATATCTTCAAGGTCGCATTGACCACCATGGGGCTCATGGGAGTATTGCTCAGTATAGGATTTTATGTTGCCATACCCTATGTTATTGATGTGGGACTCATTACAGATAACCGAGCAGAGGGAGCCTTATTAGCAGTAGCACCTGCCATTGGTATTGTATCCTTGCTAGCGTGCTTTCGGGGATACTTTCAAGGGTTTCAAAATATGCTACCAACAGGCATATCTCAGGTGTGCGAGCAGTTAGGACGTGTACTGGTCATGGTGGGGGCAGCTATGTATTTCTTGCCACAGGGCATTGAATTGGCGTCTAGCCGTGCTGCCTTATCTTCTGTCATTGGTGTAGGCTTAGGATTCCTAGTGTTGCTCTATTATTATGGACGAGAACCTAAATTAGAAGGACAACACTATCCCTTAGAATCACGGACATCGATTATAAAAGAATTAATTGTGTTGGCCGTTCCTGTGGCGTTGGCAAATATTATGATTCCTCTCATAGGAGCTATTGATTTGTGGTTGGTACCACAACAGCTGATGCTGTCGGGATATGGTAAAGAAGAGGCGACTACAGCCTTTGGATATTTGACAGGGATGGCTACTTCCCTAATTAGTTTACCTGTCATCGTGACCATGTCTCTAGCAACGAGTTTAGTACCTGCTATTTCTAGATTACATAGTGAACGAGATCAGCAAGAAATCCATCATCGTATGGGAACGGCACTACGGATGACAAATATTGTGACCATTCCTGCCTTTGTAGGGTTATGTGTATTGGCTACCCCTATTTCTCAGATGATGTTTGATACTCCTCATGCAGGTGGTGCCATTGCGGTACTCAGTGCTAGCATTTGGTTATTAGGTGTACAACAGGTTACCACAGGTGCTTTGCAGGGCTTAGGACGGACGGCAATCCCTATGTTTACATTGCTATTAGGCTCTGTTTTGAAAGTCTTGTTGAACCTCTATCTAACTCCCCAATGGGGTATCGAAGGGGCTGCGTGGGCAACGAATGTAGATTTTGGTATGGCAGCAGTGGTCAACTTATATATACTGTATCGCAGTACATCGTTCCAAGTATCTTTCATAGAAATAGGAAAAGTACTGTTTTCATCCCTAGCTATGGGGGGCGGCACAGTGATGGTCTATAATTTCATGAGTACTATCCTATCGAACACGATGAGCGTGGCACTATCTATCGTTCTAGGGATTGTATTCTATGTGTTGGCACTGGGCATTACGAAGACGATGGATTTGAAAGAGTGTAAAAGCTTGGTGAAACAAGCTATGAAGAAAGGAGGCGCTAAATGAGTCAAAAAGAAATGAGTTCCTTTACATTGGATCCATTGGTGGATGTATTAGCTGAATTACGTGGTCCTAAGGGGTGTTCCTGGGACAAATTACAAACCCATAGTTCCTTACGCAGATATTTGTTAGAAGAAGTGTATGAAACATTAGAAGCTATCGATGAACAAAATGTGGACCATTTACGAGAAGAGTTAGGCGATTTGTTGTTACAAATTGTGTTCCACGCACGTGTAGCAGAGGAAAATGGACATTTTACCATGCAAGATGTGGTTAATGACATTACGGCAAAAATGGTACGGCGTCATCCCCATGTATTTCAAACCGCAGATCGAGAAACTGTAGGTGACATATTAGCTACTTGGGAAGAATTGAAAGCAAAAGAAAAAGGTCATGAACGCACATCTATTTTGGATGGAATTTCTCCAGGCTTACCGGCACTGTTGCGAGCTCAAAAATTGCAAGAAAAAGCAAGTAAAGTAGGCTTTGATTGGCCTACGGAAGAAGGGGTATGGGCGAAGTTTTATGAAGAAATAGATGAATTTAAACAAGAAATATTCAAAAAAGATATAGAAAAAGCAGAAGAAGAGGGAGGAGATGTACTTTTTTCCTTGATAAATCTGTTTAAATGGTATAAAATAGTCGGAGAAAACGCACTACACCGCACGAATACAAAGTTTATACGGCGTTTTTCATACGTAGAACAAGAGGTTCAACGAAGTGGAAAAAAATGGGAAGATTTTACTCTCGAAGAGCTAGATGAATTTTGGGATGCGGCGAAGGTGAAACTTAACTCGAATGATTAAGTTAAAGGATACTATTTTTAAGGGAGGTTCAATCATGAACAAAACTGAATTAATTGCAAGCGTTGCAGCAAAAGCTGAATTGACAAAAAAAGATGCTGAAAAAGCAGTAAAAGCTTTATTCGACACAATCGGCGAAGCATTAGCAAAAGAAGAAAAAGTACAAGTAATCGGTTTCGGTACTTTTGAAGTTCGTACTCGTGCTGAACGTACTGGTCGCAATCCTCGTACAAAAGAAGAAATGAAAATTCCAGCGTCCAAATCCCCAGCTTTCAAAGCAGGTAAACAATTAAAAGATCTTGTTAATGGACCAGCTGCGCCAGTTCGCAAAAAATAATTCAGGTCATTCCTAAGAGATGTAATAACGCCACAATTCTAGACCTATATGGTTTGGAATGGTGGCGTTGTTTTGTATCTCTTTTAATTTGTGATAAAATAGACGTAATGTAGTTTTGCAATGAATCGTATAGGGGACGGTACATCGGTAGAAGGTAACTGAGGAAAGGAGGTCACATGGGACAACGTATTTTAATCGTATCTGCTTCCATTGGTACAGGTCATACGCAAGCAGCGCTGGCCATACAGGAATATTGGCAACAGAAGGATCCAAGTGCCGTAGTTCACCATGTGGACTTCCTCGGAACAGATACATTTTCCTTTGATAATCTATTGAAAGAAACCTATTTCAAGATGCTCGACTTTTTTCCGTTCCTCTATGACATTGTGTATCGTTGGTCTGGTGGGGAATGGAAAGGGAGCGTAGCCCAAACGGTGGTGTCGTGGATGCTGAAACATCGAATGGAAAAGCTCATCGAAAAGGAGCAACCTGATTTGATTGTATGTACCCATCCCTTTCCCTGCGGTGCGGCTAGTGTTTTGAAACGACATCGGAAAATCGATGTACCCATTGTAGCGGTTATGACTGACTTTGCGGCCCATCAATTTTGGCGCTATGATGAAATTGATGCGTACCATGTGGCAACGCCATCCATGGTGTACGAAGTGCTAAACATGGGGGTGCCCTTGGAGAAAATCCATGTGACGGGCATTCCAATTATGCGCCATTTCTTTACACCTTTAGAGGAACCCTATGGTAGCGATCAATGCAAACGGGTGTTGCTCATGGGTGGTGGACTTGGCTTAGGATGCGTAGAAGAAGCCTTACAGCGGTTAGACCATGTACCGGGCATCGATGAAATCCATGTAGTGGCTGGTTTGAACGATGGATTGTATAACTCGTTACATCACATGAAAGATTCCTTACGCACACCGATTTCCATTTATGGCTATACTAATGAGATTCCGCAACTGATGCGGAAAGCAACGCTACTTGTGACAAAACCAGGTGCCCTAACCTGTATGGAAGGGGTAACGATTGGTGTACCTATGGTATTTTTTAATGCTATTCCTGGACAAGAAGAGGCGAATGCTGAACTGTTAGAACAAAAAGGTTGTGGCAAGTGGGCACGACATATTGAAAACTTGGATGATGTAGTAGGTGCTTTGTTACAAAACCAAGAACGGTTACAGGCCATGCATGAAGCTGCCAAGGCTTGGAAAGTTGATGGGGCTGCAGACATTGTAGTTGCTTGTGAAGAGATGATTGCACACAAAATAGAGAATCACTGAATACATTTCAATTGCAATAGGCGACTATGATTACAAGCTAGTCAAGTAAGTGCTATTGTTATCAGGCAAATAAAAAAGGCTGTCACAACATGTATATTACATGCTGCGACAGCCTTTTGCTGTATTACTCGCTATAGGAGTCCATTTCAGAATCGTAACGCTCAATATTTTCATGGCGAATATCTTGCAACGTATCTAGCAGTTCTTCTGCACTTTCCACACGTAGGAACAAGTCTTTCAACTCTTCGCCGTTCGAAAGTGTTACGCTCCATTGAAATGTATCATTATCATCATACACAGAAACAATGACAGGCGTATCCATTGAAACAGGAATGCGGCCATCCTCATCGGAAACAATGGCGTATTGACCATCTTCTTCCTCGCTACCATCAGATAGTTCGTATAATAGAACATCCCGTTCGTCAACTTCTACAATTTCAAAACCAATATCTTCAAACTCTTGCTGAACCGTGTCAGTGTCCATGACAACCTCCTTATAAAATAATGAATAGATTATGTTTATTCTAATCCATGAAAGTGGGCGTGTCAATGGAGGAATGTGTGTTTACAAAGTGATAGATTTTAGATATGATAATAAAAAAGGAGGGATTACTATGGAAAAAGTATTAGATGTTGCTAAATATATTATTAGTCGATATGAAGAAGTGGCAGGCGTCACTATTGATGAGTTAAAATTACATAAACTTCTTTATTTTGTACAAAGAGAAGCAATAGCTATTACAGGTAATCCTATGTTTAAAGAAGACTTAGAAGGATGGAAGTATGGTCCAGTAAGTCCAGTAGTACGAAACTACTTTACGGATGATGGCTTATCTTTTGTGGATGAAAAGGAAATAGCAGATGAAAATAAATACATCGTTAATAATATCATTCATCAATATGGTGGCTTTGAATCATGGAAGTTGAGCGACTTATCGCATCAAGAGTATTCATGGAAACAGGCCCGTATAGGGGTAGCACCATTAGAAAATGGAAATCATATTATAAAAATTGAAGATATTTACAAGGATGCTCAAAAAATTAGACCGTATGACTCAGTATATGATATGTATTATGATGAATTTGAAGATGCGGAGGGCATGTGATGGTTGGAGATTTTTGTTTAGCAATATTTCCATATTATGATGCGAAAGCCAAAAAAAATAAATTCAAATATCGCCCTATTCTTGTCATTGCAGAAGCTGGATAAAATGACTGGGTAACATTACCAGTGTCTAAAATTTCTCATAAAGAATGTATTGATTTAGAATATGATATCAAAATAGAACCTATAAACTATCCGCTAATGAACTTGGCATGCGTTTCTTATATAAGAACACATAAACAAACCGTTACGCATCGTGCATCGCTTACGAAGGTAATTATTAATGTAAAGAAAATGTATCCTGGATTATATACTAGGGTAATAGATAAAGTTGAAGAAAAGTATAAAATAAATATAATCGAAGCAAGAAGTTGAGAAATTATTATTTTTATAAAACGTAAATATAAAAAGGAGTTGTAACAAATATGTAGAAGTACATTTTGATATAACTCCTTTTAATTTATGTAAATAAAGACTTTCTTAAATTGCAAGTAGAAATTGAACACTTTAATATAATCATTTTATTTACATTTGCTTGACATACGTATAAACACGTACTATAGTAAGCATAGGGCTTACTTTTCTATGCAATTAGTAATTTCGTATATAACTAAATGAAAGTTGGTGATGATTTTGGTAACACCCAAAGAACTATTGAAAGTATTAAAAAAGGATGGCTGGTATGTTGATCGAATACGAGGTTCACATCATATGTTAAAGCATACTGGCAAAGCTGGACGTGTTACAGTACCGGTACATAAAGAAGATTTAAAACCTAAAACGTTACATACGATTCTGAAGCAAGCAGGGATTAAATAATTATAGTAGAGAATAGATAAGGAAGATACTTTAAATAGGAGGTATATGATGAGAAAAGAAATGTATCCAGCAATTTTTAGCAGTGATGGAGATGGAGGATATACAGTCAGCTTTCCAGATTTACTAGGTTGTGTTACAGAAGGTAATACATTAGCCGAGGCGGTGGATATGGCAGAAGACGCACTGGGACTTTATTTATATTCATTGAGTGAAGATAAAGAAGAATTTCCAGTTCCTACGAGTCCAACTGATATACAATGTAGCTCGGGAGAGTTTATAGGATTAGTAAAATGGGATGAAGAAGCATATTTGAGAAAAACAGATAATCGAGCTGTAAAAAAAACGCTTACCATTCCTAGTTGGCTTAATCATAGGGCAGAAGAAGAGAATCTGAACTTTTCTAAAATATTACAAAGTGCATTAAAAGAAGAATTAGGAATTGTATAAACGAATATGAACATCTTAACATTACAAAATATAGAAAAATCCTATGGCACACGGTTATTGTTTAAAAACGTAAATGTAACCATAGCATCGCATCATCGCATTGGTTTGATTGGTGTGAATGGGACAGGAAAAACAACTTTATTACAGGTCCTAGAAGGAACGCAAGAACCAGATAAGGGCAGTATAGAACGAAATGGGAAAGCTATGATTCACCGGTTGGAGCAAGATCCGTATATCGATGAAACGACCACTTTGCTAGACAATGTTTTGCTAGGAGACCATCCGAAACTTTCACTGGTGCGAGATTTTGAAAGAGCCTTACAAGATCCAGAATCACTGCAATATATGAAATTATTGGCACGCATGGATGAAGAAGATGGCTGGATTGTAGAACAAGAAGCGAAAATGATTTTGACTCGTCTTGGCTTTCACGATGTACATGGGTCAGCAAAGTCATTATCTGGGGGACAACGGCGGAGACTGGCATTAGCCAGAGCCTTGGTCTATCCTTGTGATTTATTATTGCTTGACGAGCCTACGAATCATTTGGACGAGGCCACGATTGAATGGCTAGAACTATATTTAAAAGATAGAAAAGACGCCGTAGTATTGAGCACCCATGATAGATATTTCCTAGATGCCGTATGCAATACCATATGGGAATTATCGAATCAGACCATATATGAATTTCAAGAGACCTATGAAACCTATGTATCGTTGAAAGAAGAACGAGAAGCGCAACTCGATGCTATTGAAGAAAAGCGTAGAAAGTTAATCGCTAGTGAACTGAAATGGGTACGCCGTGGTGCGAAAGCACGGACCACGAAACAAAAGGCGAGGTTGCAACGGTTTGAACAATTGAAAGCTATGGAAAAACGACAAAAAGTAGGTACCGTGGATCCTATTGTATTAGCCTCTCGTTTGGGAAATACAATCTTCGACATAGAACATCTATCGTTTTCTTATGACGGTGGGCGAGATGTAATCAAAGACTTTACCTATCATATGGTGCGCCATGACCGTATCGGTGTGGTAGGACCTAATGGGATTGGTAAGACTACGTTGATGAAGCTATTCCAAGGCGCTTTGGAACCAACTGGTGGCACTATGGGTCGTGGAGAAACAGTTCGCATTGGATATTTCTCGCAACAATTACCAACCTTTAAAGAAGACCAACGGGTGTTGGACTATATTCGAGAAAATCGTTCGTACTTGCACTTGCCAGATGGTAGTTCCTTAAGTGCAGGCCAATTGTTGGAACGCTTTTTATTTCCACCATCCCATCATGGCTTGCCCATACGCAAACTATCGGGTGGGGAAAAACGTCGACTCTTTTTATTGCGCATCTTAATGGATGCACCGAATGTGCTGCTCTTAGATGAGCCTACCAATGACCTAGATATTCCAACCTTAGAAGTGTTAGAAGACTTCTTAGATTCTTATAGTGGTATTGTCATCACTGTCTGCCATGATCGGTACTTCTTAGATCGTGTAGTAGATAAGCTCTTTGTATTCACGGGTGGCGGGCATATCGAGGTGTATCATGGCGGTTACTCCGATTATGAAGCGGATACGCACCTAACCAGTGCCATAGGTGGTGAGACGAAGCGTGGTGTATTGCGTCATGCCGTTCATGTACAAGGCAGATCCCCTAGTTCTATGGAACAGGATATGGGATACCATGCCAATGAAGGGATGCTAGAGGATGCTGAAAGTAAACGGTCACCTGATGCTGGTATAGAGGCGCAAGATAGCATCAATCTAGTAGCAGTAGAGACTACGGTAGATAGCAAGGAGAGTGCCAAAAAGAAACTGACCTTAGGGGAGATGAAAGAACTTGAACAATTAGAACTTCGCATTGCGGAGTTAGAGGGACTGGTCAAGGCCTATGATGCTATGATTGCCCAAGGTGGTAGTGACTATGACGCTATTGAAAATACTGTCAAAGAACGAGAACAAGTAGTAGAAGAGCTAGATATGAGTACCTTGCGTTGGTTGGAATTGGAAGAAAAAAGAAACGCATAGACGGTATCAAGTTTTTGTTGGAGAAATAATTGCCTAGCTTTAAAGGAGAGTTCGTTCTTACCGAAGAATCCTGCGTCCACCTTGTGTAGTTGCTTGTAGCCATCCGTCACTTTTCTTTTCTACATCTGGGATTGCAGTTCTAGGTGCTGGAGAATACGTAATATATGGATATGACTTCCGCTGTTTCCTAGCAGCTATTTTTATAGAAGATAGAATCTTTGGTGTTTCTAAGTTGCTGAAATAATTGAAGTTATCGCCTCTGTATGCTTTCATCACGAACTCATGGATAGATCCGTTTTGGAGTAGAAGCTTCTGCTGATTTCTCATAACTCATAGATATGGCATGTTTAATAATTTCACTGGCACAGTAGGGCTCAATTCGTTTATGAGAAGGTAGATCTAATAATGCATCTAATAGATATACAAATTCTCTAGTTACTTTATCTTTGTAATTATTATCTGCTAAATGTGGTATAATATAGGCATGAGCAAGGAGAAGTTTATTAAAATTTAGAATACGGTGGTGAAGATTTATGGCGAAGAAAAAGTTTTATGCAGTAAAAGTAGGTAAAATACCAGGGATATATGGCACTTGGAGTGAAGCGGAGGAACAGGTTAAGGGATTTTCTGGCGCTGTGTATAAATCTTTTTCTACTGAGGAAGAAGCAATAACATATATATCTTGTGAAGATATAAAAGAAATTAAAAGCGTATCTGATGAAAGGTCTGCAATAAATAAAAAAATAGAACAGAAAATAAAAAACTTAGAAGATGGAATAGTAATTGCTTTTGTAGATGGTAGCCATTCTTTAGATGCAGATGGAAAAGAAAAATACAGTTTTGGTGTTGTACTTTTAACCAATGAATCAGAAGACAGTCTATATAAGGCTTTTATAGACAAAACTTATATGGATTCAAGAAATATTGCAGGTGAAATTGAAGGTGCTAAACAGGCTATTTTATGGGCTATTGAAAGAAATAAACAAAGAATAAAAATTTTTTATGATTATGAAGGTATTGAAAAGTGGGCAACGAAAGAATGGAAGTCTAAAGTCAAGATTTCACAGGAATATAGCAAATTCTTTGATGAGAAGTCAAAGTTGATAAATATAGAATTTGAGCATGTAAAAGCCCATAGCGGGATTGTGTATAATGAAAAAGCGGATGAATTAGCCAAAAAAGCTCTCTTGTCGCAAGGGTATAAAACATATAATGACGGATCTATCTATTTTGTAGGTTTTCAAAAGCAAGATTGGCTTAATATGGTAGAATCACTCAATCATGAAATCAATGAAGAAGATATTAAAGACAAAATTAAAGTGGAAGAATCTAGTCCAAAGGATTACTTAGATAAATTGATACTTGTGTTTGACGGTCAACGAGTGATTATTAACTGCTACAAAGGCAATAAATCTTATGTTCAAGGGAAACAAAGTTTACTGTTTCAGAAAATTATTTCATTGGCGATTGAAAATTTACCAACAGATAGTGCTGTTATAGAAACCTTAAATACGTATCATGCTTTAACAGTAGAGAAGCCGGAGGTTGAAAATGCTTTTTCTACGTTATTACCTAATTTTCCAATAGATGATAAAGATATAAAGCTTAGAAATACTTTATTATCCGCAGTATTTAATACACTGATAACAGGCTATATGCCGGATTATACTTGTCTGGTTACACCACTTTTTAGAGCGATGGAATTTTATTTGCATAGAATTTTACATGATAAATTGGGTAATAATACAACTAGAACAGGGAAAGATGGCAAATTTAAAGGAAATAATTTTGCTTTCTTTGATGAAAATAAAACAACAGGAAATTTTGAATATAATTCATCTGCTGTAGGCTTAAGTTCTAATCAAATAGATTATCTTAATCAGTTATATAGTAGGTATAACAAAATGCGACATCCATATTCTCATTGGGCAGAAAATTCAATAGATACTCATGTTATAACGGATATAAAAACAGCTCATGATTTAATTTTAGATGGCTTGCAACTTATAAATGAATATTATATAATATATTAATTGCTTTTTATAAGAATGATTAGAGAGGAAGGAGGAGATGTTGTAATGGAGCTATATTTAATAAATAGTTTGAAAAAGGATGGATTTGATACGATAATTACATTATTGGATTACCAAACCCAAATATCAAGATGTTTAAAATCCATTAGAATGTCTCCAGATACAACAAGAAAACTCTTGATAGATACTATATTATGTTCGGGAATGAATGAGTATCGTTTTATTGAAACTACTTTAAATGAGGATGGAACAATAAATTTAAATCATTATAATTATGTTACTGTGAATAATGATGTACTTGAAAAAGCAAATGAGATTTTAAAATATCAGCCTGCTTTTTTAAGAAATTCTGTGTTGCCGGAATCACAAATTAAAAAAATAGCACAGAATTAAATATACCATATACCATATACCATCATATGACGCAACAAAGCACTTAAAGAAATTTAGGTGCTTTTTTTAATTACGGTTCTTTGTCAAATGTGAGGGCTGCTCATATAAAAGAATCTTAGCGCTAGCTATCTAAATAGCTAGTGCTATTCTTTTTGCGATTCTTTAGTAACGAGAAACTCTCTATTAAAGCTAGACAATTATTTCCCAATAAAAAACTTGATACAGTCAAATGCTAAAAAATACTTGCTTTTTTAAAGTCGGTGTGATATCATATGCGTAAGTCAATTGAATAAATTTGTCATGTAAGCAAAAATCTGGCACATGGAATGAGAGGAAACAAGGATACTCTAGGGATATGTTGCGAGAGAGTACGCTGGATGCAAATGTATACAAGTGACTATGTATATTATTTTATTTTTCATTGAGAGGTAGTTATCATGAAAAAACATTTAGCAGTATTAGCAGCAACAGCAGTATTGGGTGTTACTTCTGCATTCGCAGCAAACCCATTCTCCGATGTAACTCCACAAGATTGGGCATACCAAGCAGTAGCTCAATTGGCAGCTCAAGGCGTAGTTAACGGCTACCCAGATGGTACTTTCCAAGGTCAAAACAACATCACTCGTTATGAAATGGCTCAAATGGTAGCAAAAGCTATGGTTCAACAAGACCGTGTTGATGCAGAACAAAATGCAATCATCAATCGTTTGGCTAACGAATTCTCCGCTGAGTTGAACAACCTAGGCGTTCGTACAGCAACATTAGAAAACAAAGTGGGCAACTTCAAATTCACTGGTGATGCTCGTCTTCGTTACATTGGCACTAATGATGCACGTAAATCTAAATTTGATTACCGTGGACGTGTAAAATTCGAAGCAACTGTAAATGATAATACTAAAGCAGTAATTCGTTTATCCAGTGGTACTCGTGTATTTGGCGAAAACTCAAATGCAGCGGATGTATTAGCGGTAAATCATGCAAACGCTGGTCACAGTGGTACAGCTAAACTTACATCAACCAACAATGGTGCAGAAATCGATCGTGTATATGTACAACATAACTTTGGTAAACACGTAACTGCATCTGCTGGTCGTCAAAACTTATTCATTGGTAGTGGTTTAGTATATGATGATGCATTTGATGGTGTGATTGCTATGGCGGGTAAAGACAAATTAAATGCAACAGTAGCATATGGTTATGCAACATTTGAACCTACTAAACGTGTAGATAATGAAGAATTTAATGCTTATCAATTGAACTATAAACCAGTTGAAAATGTTGCACTTTCTGGTTACTTCGGTAAAGTACATGAAAAAGATGGTGTAGGTTTCCACGGTGCTTCTTTAGATGTGAACTTCGGTCGTGACCATAAATTCTGGGCTGGTGCTGAATATGCGAAAGCTGAATCTGAAGGTGCAGCAGGCGAAGCTTGGATTGCTGGCTTAGGCTATGGCGAAGCTGAAATGGCTAAAGTTGGTACTTGGGGAGCAAAAGTTCAATACTTCAATGCTAAAGCTGATTCCCCAATCGCTAGCTCCACTTGGAACTTTGTGGACAACGACAAAAAAGGTTTCTTAACTACAGTTGATTACACATTGGCTAAAAATGTTGGTTTATCTGCATATGCAACAATCAACACTAAAAACCATGCTGAAAAAAATAACAACTTACCTGAATCTTATCGTGCAGAACTTAACTACAAATTCTAATTTGTTAGTTGCTTATACAAAGAGAACTCCTTCGGGAGTTCTTTTTGCATATATGAATAGATACAACTTTCATAAACCGTGATATAATACAAGGTAAGAATAGTAAGTTATACTGAAATGGAAGGTGTTATAATGAATGATTGGTTATTTCTGTTAATCAATAGTATGGCGAATCGAAGTGTCTTAATTGATGCGGCTATGATTGGTATTTCTAAAGGGATACCTTATTTGTATATGGTTATACTGGCAGGGCTGTATATACAGGGATTCCGTAAAAAGAGTTTTAAGCTACGGGGAGAGAGTGTCGCTACTGGTGTTCTTTTGGTGATTTGTTTATTAGGTAGTTATGTATTGGGCGCCCTAATTTATGAAAATCGTCCTTTTGTAGATCATCCAGAAACGGTATTAATCGTGAGTCATGCAGCGGATGCCAGTTTCCCCAGTGATCATGCAGTAGGTAGCATGGCTATCGCCTGTGGTATTTTATTCTACAGGTGGAATCTTGGTACATGGATGGTTTATGGCTCTATCTTAGTGGGGATCTCTCGTGTATTTGTGGGAAACCATTACCCCGGAGATATACTGGGGGCTTTCATTCTCGTGTGGATTTTGACGGCTGTGTATAATAAAACTATACGTCGTGGTGTGGTACGATTGTATAGAGGATTAGATACACGACTTATGCGTGAGTATGTGAGACGATTCCAAACCAGAAGAGATGAGTAGAGAGAATCTACTTAATTAACTAAATAAATAATAAGGTTTCTATCTGTAAGGCTTTCACAAAAGTGAAAGCCTTTTTGAATTAAAAAAATGTAATATAGATAAGTAATTTGATTTAATCTATATTGCCATATTATGACAGCAATGATAAAATTAACCTATAAGGTTAATTTTTAGTCTATTAGGTGGTGATGCTTTGGAGATTGCATATAAATCTAAAAAGTTAGAGAAAGTATGTGAAGACAAGAAAACAGCAGTAAAAACCTATGGTCCAGATATGGCGAGAAAAATAAAAATTAGAATTAATGAGATTAGAGCTTCTGACTCTATAGAAGAGATGATTCAATTTCAGGTTGGAAGATGTCATGCTTTACTAGGCAATAGATTAGGTGAGTATGCGGTTGATCTTGTCCAACCATTTAGATTGATCTTTGAAAAAGATAAGGATACGGGGTCACTTAAAATTGTAAAAATTATAGATATAGTCGATTATCATTGAAATTATTAAGGAGAGAAAGAAATTATGGAAAGCAAATCATATATAGCCGTTCCGCCGGGGGAATCGATACGAGAACAGTTAGATATACGTAATATGAATCAAAAGGAATTTGCATTGCGCATGAATATGTCCGAGAAGCATGTAAGTAATTTATTAAATGGAAAGGTCAGTTTGACGAATGATGTAGCCAATAGATTAGAACGAGTATTGGGGGTGCCTGCACGATTTTGGAATCGTTTAGAGTCCTTATATAGGGAGGACCTAGCTAAGGTAGAGACAGAAAATTTAGCGGATAAAGAGATTAATTTTATTAATAGTTTCCCATATAGCGATATGGTAAAAGCTCATATGGTTGATAAGGCTGCTAATCATGTGGATAGGCATATTAATTTATGTCAGTTCTTTGAAGTTGCTAATTTGAGTCTATTGGATGATATGCGTATTTTACCAATTATTTGTCGTCAATTGGGAGATACAGATAAGGCTATGCGTGCGAAATTGGTGATAGCTCAGTATGCAAAATTACAAGCAAGGGATATAAGTTTATGTCGCTATTCAAAAGAAAAGTTATTAGCATGTATTGCTTTTTTAAAACAATTTACCAAATGTGAAACATTTAGCTTTTTTGAAGAGGTTAGAACGGCTCTTTCAGAATGTGGTATAGCGTTGGTATTAGTACCTCATATTCCTAGCTCATTCTTACAAGGATTATCTTTCATAGATGATGCAAGTCAAAAAATTATAGTAGGTATTAGTTTACGACAAAAAAGAGCAGATGTATTTTGGTTTACATTGTTTCATGAGTTAGCCCATATTATAGAGGGGGATATTTATAAAGTTTATGGTGCATGTAATAATGATGAACAAAAAGCAGACTCATTAGCTAGTTCTTGTTTAATCGATGGAACTGCCTATAAGAATTTTATTAACAAGACGCCAATTAATATTGATACGATTCAGGCCTTTGCAGATACTCAAGAGATAGGGGTAGCGTTAGTAATAGGAAGGCTACAAAAAGACAAAATTATAGGGTATAATCAATTTAATAAGTATATTGCTACGTATAGCACATAGGAGGTTATCATGGATTTTCAAAGTTCTGCAGGTCCGAATCAATATAGTGACTCTGTGTATGAGGTGGTGTTTACACCAGTGCTTGAACGCCCTGAGTATCAAGGAGAGCCATTACATTCTTTATTATTGGAATTGCGTGATAAAATGGGGCAATCTGACTTTGATCAATATATCAATAGTTTAATTTCTATCAAATATAATGGAACAGCCTTATGGTTGATTACTAAAAGTGAACGAAATCGAACATTGATTGAAGGTCGATTCCTACCCTTATTACGTGAAGTGTTCCAGGTAGCAGCACCACGTATTATTTCACAACCATAAGTATACGTTGACTAGTTAAGGTCTGATAATAGATAATAGCTTCTATTGTCAGATCTTTTCAGTATGTATAGTATACGATTTAAGGATGAGATGTACATATTTATCAAATGCGAAGGCTAGCCATATATAGGTAATTTTAAAAGTTAATATAGAGCCGTATATTCTTGTTACAAACTTCTTTCAATAATTAAATAACTGAGAAAAATTATCATTGACATAATCCGATCTGTGACGTATGATAAGTATTAAGAAGTGTGTTTATGTAACCCAACAAACAAGTAATTAATATGGAGGCATATATGAATCAACGTGGTATTGTGTTAGCAACATTCGGTTCCATCTACGGAGATGCGGTGGAAGCATCCGTAGGAGCGATGGAACGACGGATTATGGAAATGTATCCAGGTGTAGAAGTACGCCGTGTATTTTTATCAGATGCATTGGTAGATAAATGGAATGAAAAGTATGATGCGAAAGTCCATACATTAATTGGTGCCATTGAAAGCTTGGCGAATGCAGGTGTAACAGATATCTTTGTTCAACCATTTGCTTTAGTGTGGGATCAATGTTATGTACAAATGCGTAAAGAAATTATGAAAGAAGCTCATGACCGTGGCTTGCGCGCTACGGTGGGTAAACCATTGTTGAACTCCTTAGGGGTGAAGAACTATGCTGATGATTACTCCGATACGATAGAAGCAATCATCAAACATATTAATATTCGCGCCTTAAATAAAACTGTGTTATTAATGGCTAATGGTCAAAATCAATTGGAATACAGTGCGTTACAGTTAAAGTGCTTGTACGGTGCGGGACAAAACGTAGTGGTATTCACTGCCAATGGATTCCCTAATTTTAAACAAGCCTTAACATTATTAGAACGCTTAGATCACCAAGAAGTATTGGTGGTACCATTGGCGTTGATTGGTTCAGCTCACTTAATGGATTACTTAGGCGGCGAACGATCAGACTCCATAGCTACCTTGCTAGGACAACAAGGCTATGGCGTATCCATTTGGAATGAAGGCTTAGGAGAAAACCCTTACATCCAAGAGTTGTTTGTGAAACATTTATCGCAAGTCATTCGTAGTGCAGAACGCCGTACCTTGCGTCAACGTGAAACAGGAGACGGCAAAACTGTTGTGAAACGTGGTGCATTCAGAACCGCATAAGAGAATGTAAACTATCGCATATCATGATACATCATGGTATGCGATTTTTTGATTGTTACGGGAATTTGGAGTATAATGGAAGATACAGATAGACGAACGATGACGGTACACTGTCATAACAGGTGCTGATATAATGTATAACAAGGGGAGAAGACTCATGGGACATACAAAGCTAACTAACTGGATTCATGGATTACAGTTAGATGTAAAAGGATTACTTTGGTTCTCCGCACTATTCATGGTATTTCGAATTGCCTTTATTGGGCTCTTTCAAGATCAACTAGGAGAAGTGGGTACTGGAGATATTCTTGAGGCCTTATGGCTAGGGTTTCGCATTAGTTTAAAAACAGCAGGGGCTATCGTACTGCTGACATTTGTATTTTCCACATTACCTGGTATATGGGGGACTTGGAAATGGTATTCACCTTGGGCGATTCGTCGTTGGATATACGGAATTAGCACCGCTGTATTTACCTTCTTGTTTTGCTTACGTATTCCTTATTTTACAATCTTCCATGCTACCTTTAATGCGATGATTATCAACGGTGCTCATGACGATATTGGTGCCACCTTACAAACGGGGATTTCTGAATATGGATTACTGTGGCGCTTACCCTTAGCGATTGTCTTCTGTGCTGTGATGGTCTATATATTTATGAAAGTATATACCAATCGCACATGGAAGATACAAGTAAGTGGTAAGGGCAAACAAATTGCTACAGTACTAGGATCCATCCTATTGGTTGTAGCCGTGGGCATTGGATTGCGATTTGGTGGGGCTTTCACCTATAATGGTTCTATCCATTGGGAAAATGCAGCACGGACGAAATCCAATTTATTAAATGAAGCAATTTTAGATGATGGACAAGCGTTGAAACGAGTATCCACCATTTATGAACGGTCTAAACAAGCGAAGAAAATTACCATTACTGGTGCTGAGCTGAAAGATATCATCCAATCTGTGGGAGGTAATCCGCAAGCAAACACCATTGATGAAGCGTTCACACGGACTATTACAGAAGAAAAATTACCTACACAGCCGAATAATGTTATCTTTGTACTAGGTGAAAGTTACGGCTTGTGGCCGTTCTTGCCTAACTATGAAGAATTAGGGACTTACATTGTGCAAGAGGGCAAGGCAATTCAAAGTTCGCCAAAAGCGATGCATACGAAGTATATGCTAGCCCATGGTACAGGCACTATGCCTGCCATCAATGGATTTGTCACAGGTTTAGCTGATGCGGGGTTATATCCGAATTATGAAGGGCAGTCCTATAAAACGAAATATGGTACTGGCATTGCGCAAATGATGAAACATTTTGGATATAAAACAGTGTTCTGGTATGGTGGATTTGGGACTTGGCAAGACGTGGAACGATTTGCACTAGCACAAGGGTTTGATGAGTTCCATGGTGCGACGAGCTTCCCTTATGAAGGTGGTAATGCTTGGGGCGCTCCTGATGGAGATTTGTTTAAGGCCATAACCAATTATGTAAAAGGTGAACAACCAGGTGAAAAAGTATTCCATTTTATTATGACATCCTCGAACCATCCACCGTACTCGGTAGATTTGGCAAAAGCTGGTTTTGATGCGTCCAAAGTAATTGGCAAAGGCGATGACTCTATCAAAAAAGACGATAAAACGGTAAACGAAATCGGCCATTTCTGGTACGCAGATATGACAATGGGGAAAATGATTCATGACGTAGAAAAATTGGACCCTACGATGTTGACACTGATTACAGGGGACCATTCAGAACGGTTTAGCTTTGCTACCCAAGTGGATATTCCTACCTTCTCGGCAATACCATTCATTGTCTATGGACAAGGTATCAACCCTAGTTGGCTGAGTGAAAGTAGCTTCGGTGGAGCTTTACAGATTAATCCTACCTTGGCAGAACTAATAGGTAGAAAAGGTGATACGTATATGAGTTTAATGCCAAGTCTATTTACACAACCAAAAATGGGATTTAACCATCGATTGTATGTGGATGCTAGCGGTATCCATGAACAAGATCAAAACATGCCAGAAGAATATGCGAAGTATATTAAGGCATTGCGGACCATAAGCGTGTGGCGGATTGTGCGAGGAAATACGGTGGAGTAGGAGGCATATATCCATGAGTTATATACGCATGATGAAAAAGTGTAATGGATAGTGACATAATGGAATTTGACAACTCATTTGAAAATTATGCCTGGTTTAAAAATAACTCCTTTAAAATAAAAAAATATAGTCCTTAAAATTGATATTAAATTACAAGTAGAAATATCAAAAAATTGCTTTAATATAAAGAAAAGGCTGTATTGACAATTGTATTACATTGTGATATAAAGTAAGTAGTAAAACGGTATCGTCATAGAACATACCACCATGCCCGCTACTTATGTAGCGGGTTTCTTTTTGTATAGGAGGGAATATGGAATATGATAAACCCTTTAAAACGTATGATGAACAAATAAAAATATTACGAGATAAGTATGGTGTATTAATTAATGACTATGATTTTGCTAAAAATGTGCTTATATCTATCTCTTATAATGATCTTATTGGTGGTTTCAAAAATATATTAAAAAAAGACTCGAATAGTGTAAACGAAATAACAATTGAATACTTATATGAATTACATTTATTAGATAAAAGTATCCAAGCATTTATTTTAAAATATAGCTTGTTTGTGGAAAATCTTTTTAAAAATGTAATGGCCTATGTTATTGCCTCATCTTTTGGAGTTGATGTAAATAAATACTTGGATGCTAATAACTATCAAGTATATAGTGCGGGGACATCCTTCAAAGAGAATGTGTATTCGGAAATTTTATTAATATTGATAGATAAAAAACGGGAATATCAACCTACTCAATATTATGTAGAGAAGTATAATCATATACCACCGTGGATATTATTTAAAAATATATCTTTTGGAGATTCGATTAACCTGTATAATGTTCTAAAAAAAGAACAGAAAGAAATGGTCATAAACATTTTATTTAATAATTCTAATACTATGACGTATGATCAAAAAGTGGAGATCATTCGTAATGGGTTAACTAATATACGAATCTTTCGTAACTTAGCTGCTCATAATTTAAGTTTTGCTGAATTTAGAGTCAAAAAATCTATTCAACCAAAACAGTTATATCAGGTCTTACCAGGTTTGATCTACATGACAGAAGATTTAACACAACCATTAAATGTTGATAAAAAAGCTTGTAAGGGATTATATTCGGCAGTATTAATTATTTTATTATTATTGAATACAAACGAGTTAAAATCCTTGTTTGTCACAGATTTTATGAATGCAGTTTTTCATGGTTACAATGATGAGGCCGATAAGCAGAAAATAGAATTATTTACAGACTACTGTAAGCTTACTGCAATGCCTAAGAATTTGTTTGAGAGACTACATAAATATCTGAAAGTACAAAATAATATACTATAATGAAGTTATAATAAATTTAAAAGTGAATATTATGAAGATTTTAGTAACAGGTGGCTGTGGCTTTATAGGTAGCCACTTCTTACGATACATGATGGACACCTATACAAACGATTCCTTTATATGTTTAGATGCCTTAACCTATGCAGGAAATAAGAATAATATAGCAGATTTCTTACATGGTTCACGGCTTACTATGGTGGAAGGGAATGTTCGAGATGCGGATTTCGTAGATGATTTGTTTACAACCTATACACCAGATATAGTGGTACATTTTGCAGCAGAAACTCATGTGGATCGCAGTATTACAGGCCCACAAGTATTCTTAGAGACGAATGTTATTGGAACAGGAATTTTATTAGATGCTTGTTTACGACACGGTATAGAGCGATTTCATCATGTATCTACAGATGAAGTATATGGCACATTACCCTTGCAAGGAGGGAGTCTATTTACGGAACAAAGTCCATTAAAACCTACTAGTCCCTATGCAGCTTCAAAGGCGTCTTCAGATCTATTAGTATTGAGTTATTATAAAACCTATGGATTGCCAGTAACAATATCTAGATGCTCTAATAATTATGGCACTCATCAGTATCCGGAAAAATTGATTCCTCTTATGATACAAAAGGCGTTGCAAGAGGAAGCATTGCCAGTCTATGGCGATGGATTGAATGTACGAGATTGGATTCATGTTGTGGATCATTGTAGGGCCATTGATGTTATCCTACAAAAAGGTAAAGTAGGAGAAGTGTATAATATAGGGGCTCGTGAAGAAATTTCCAATATTGACCTGGTGAAACGAATGTTAAATGTATTAGGAAAACCTCATGAACTTATTACTTATGTGCCAGATCGATTGGGCCATGATTTGCGATATGCTATTGATAGTAGTAAGCTAGAAATATTGGGATGGAAACGAGAGTATACAGTGGATAAAGCCTTGGAAGAAGTTGTGGAGTGGTATAGGGAGAATATTAGATGATTAATCTAATATAATATTTGAAAGGATAGAAATGAGTAACTTATTTGGTACAAGTTTTAAATATCGCAAATTGTTTGGTGAAAAGGTAATGTTTATTGTTCCACACCAAGATGATGAGATGAACATGGCTGGTAGTGCGTTAATAGGGGCAATTGCTGAGGGACTAGATGTAATTTTAGTATATACAACTAATGGTGATTTTGAATATTCCTTTGATATAAGACAAAAGGAAGTCTATAATATGGCTGAAATTATAGGATTAAATTGTAAGAATATAATATTTTTGGGGTTTGCTGATAATATATCTAATGAGTTGTTTAGTAACCCAGAACAAATAGTGGTTAGTCATAAAGGAAACAATGCCACTTATGGAAATGAAATTACTCAAGATTTTTTTTCTAGTTCAACGGGTCAAGGGAAACCATATACTTTAAAAAATTATATGCTTGCTATAGAAGAAGTTATTTGTACATATTTGCCAGACTCTATAGTAGCAATAGATTATGATAAACATGTCGATCATAGATTATGTTGTATTTATGTCGAAAAGGTAATTGCTAAACTATTGAAAAACAATCTTTGGAATGGAAGTGTTTTTAAGAGCTTTGCATATTCGACAGGGTATGAGGGTGTAAGAGATTATTTTAAAACACATTTATTATCAACAAAAGTAAAGTATGATATACAGATAGATAATCCTAGTTTGTCGTGGGAACATAGAGTGCGTTTACCAGTTATAGATAGGTGTCGAGATTCAATTATTATAAACAATCCAATATATTGTGCGATGGCAGCACATATTTCACAAAAAGCATATAGCCGAGGAGAACTACTTATTAACGGGGATCAAGTATTTTGGGAGAAAAGAACTGATAATAAAGCATTACAAGCTATATTTGATGTATCTAGTGGTGAAGCAAAGTACCTTAATGATTTTTTAAAATTTAATCCATCAAAACTCGAGTCTTATGTAGAGTTTTGTAATAATGATATGTGGAGACCAGAACGAGATGATAAGAAACCATCAATAAATATACATTTCCCTAGAAATGAATTAGTTAAAAGATGTGTATTTACGGGATTATTTTCCGATAATTTGGATATTGGTATAGTTTTGGATGAAAACTGTATATCTCCTAGATATCATATAAAGCAGCTAAAAACAGAGATTATAATTGACTTTAATCAGCATATAAATACTAGTTCTTTAAAGTTTTATTTCAGTGATAATGATTTTGCTATTTCTGAGGTTGAAATTTTTGAAGAGAGAAAATCGTATGAATATTGTCATATTTTATGTAATAATGAGTTTATGTATAGTTGGATAGTTTTTCCTTGGGAGAAAGTTCCTATTATTGATTTATATACTAATAAGCAAGTTTTATCAAATTTGACTGATAAGAACTTTGTTTGGACAGTTAATGAACTTGAATTAGATTATTCTCAAATAAATGAGTATATACAACAAAATTTAACATATGATTACATGAAAATAAAAGCAGTAAATAAAGTTACAAAGGAATGGTGTGAAGGAAGTATTCGTAGAGGAACACTATTTGAATGGTGTCTTCTAAGCTATAATAGAATTGTTGAAAAAATAAAACTTATTATAAATAATTATAAATTAAAACAAAAATACAAACGATTAAAGAGGTATCTATGAGAGAGAGACAAGCATTGGTATCGATAGTTATACCAGCATATAAAGTAGAAAAGTATATGAAAAGATGTTTGGAAAGTATACTAGGACAATCATATAAGAATTTGCAGATTATAGTTATAAATGATGCATCACCTGACAAAACAGGGGAAATATGCGATCAAATAGCCTCCAAAGATTCTCGTATACAAGTTATTCATCATTCAATTAATCGAGGAGTAAGTGCTGCAAGAAACTCGGGTATTCAGGTTGCCAAGGGTGAGTATATAGCATTTGTAGATGGTGATGATTTTATAGCTTATAATCTAATTGAAAAGTGCATAGCTAATATTCATTCGTCGGATGTTGTCATTTTTAATGTTTCAACAGTTCGTAAGAATGAGATTATAGAAAATCATATGGAACACAGCTTTTTCAAAAATAGAGATACAGTATATAAGGCAATTATTGAAGATAAAATTCCTAATTATTTGTGTAACAAATTTTTTAAATCTTCTTGTTGGAACTCTATCAGACTCGTTGAAAATACTGAGTTTGAAGATTTAATGATTATGCCCTTAGTTTTTAAGAATGTTCAAAGTGTAGTATATTTAGATGAACCACTTTATTTTTATAATTGTGATAATGATAACTCTATAACAAATAATATAAATGCAAAAAGAAAATATGGACTATTTTATTCATTTCTTACAAGACAATCTTTAGCAAAAGAAATAGGAATGGATGATTTTGTACAGTATTGTCGGCATAGAGCAATTAGAAGTGCAGTTGGTGGTATAGGGCTTAATTGTGCAAAAAATGAGCTTACAGAAGATCAAGTGCAGCATATGTTAGAGTATTTAAAAAAAGAAGAATCCAGTAAGAGTAAACCTGACATAGGAATTAAGTATGAAATATTATCATATGGTGCATTACATAATAGATGGATTTCAAAAATATATGGTAAGATAATGTATATATTAGAGAAACTAAAAAGATGATTTTTTACAGTTTAATAGACACATCTTATAATCCATTATTGAATACAAAGCATAAACTTGATACAATAAAGAGTGAATAAAAGACTATCACGTGAGGTGATAGTCTTTGTCATATGTGGATAGATAAAGAGGAAGTTTATGAATACAGTTAGTGTGTTAATTTTAACGAGAAATGAAGAACAGAATATTAAGGATTGTATAGAAAGTTGCCAACCTTTTGCTGATGAAGTGATTGTTATCGATGATGGTAGTGAAGATAATACAGTATCCATTGCAGAGGTATTAGGAGCAAAAGTAGTGAATCGTTCAATGAATGGTGATTGGGGAGCACAACAAACATTTGCTATAGAGCAAGCCAGCTGTCATTGGATATTCTTTATTGATGCAGATGAACGATGCAGTTCAGAGCTATGTAAAGAAATTAAATTAGCTATACAAGGAGAGGATTTAGCATACTGGATACAACGGCATAATCGCTTTCATCATAATGTAGCCACTCATGGAGTATTACGTCCAGATTATGTATGCCGTTTGATGCCCAAAGAAGGTTCCTATGTAGAAGGATATGTTCATCCTGCGATTATTACACCTTATGATAAGAAAGAATTAACAGCACCTATGTATCATTACACCTACGATAATTGGGAGCAATATTTTAATAAATTAAACAAATATACAACCTTATCAGCAGAAAAATATAAAAAGGCTAATAAATCGGTTTCCTTTTTGAAAGATATTGTATTTCGACCATGTTGGGCATTTATTAAAATGTATCTTTTACAAGGTGGTATCTTAGATGGAAAAATGGGATGGGTCTTATCCGTGAACCATTATTTCTACACCATGACAAAATATGTGAAGCTGTATTATTTATATAAATCTAATGGTAAGTTGTAATTAAGTTTTATAAGGTTACGGTAAGGAGTTCCCATGCGAGTTGCCATATTAGAAAGTATTATCATGCCAGCTGGGCATGAAGTAGAGTTTGATAGAATCCTTGTGAACGAAATGAAGCGGCAAGGACATGATCCTATGTTTTTTGTGCCAGAAAATTTTCCTTTCAAAGTAGATTATGGAGTACCTATTCATGAGCTACAAGGTGGCGAAGTTGTGACGTATGCTGGCGCAACTTGGTATCAAAAAATCTGGCGATCCTTACAGCGTGAAAAACGACGTATAGCTTGGTTTAATAGTGCTTATGAATTAGCAAAACAAGGTGCTTGTGATGCCATAATCATTCCTACAGCGACATATCGCTATATTAAATCTTTGCTGAGAAGTGAATTAAAAAACTCGCCAGTTCCTATACATATCATATTTCATGGCATCAATCCTAAGGAACAGCCTAAGTTTGAAAAACAAGCTAGACGTATACAGTCCTATAAGAATGTTAATCTGCATGTCATTACCTTGCGAAATGATTTTGCTAATAGTGGTTTAACCAATGTTCAATTAGTAGCTCCACCTGTGTTTAAGCCAGTATTTGATGAAATGGGGTCTTTAGAACGGGATGAAGGACCACTACGAATTGGCTTTTTTGGACAATTTCGTAAAGAAAAAAATTTAGAACCATTTATACAAGCCTTTATACATGCAAAGTTTGCGGTACCTGTTGAATTGGTAGTACAAGGTGCAACGGCAAAACCTGAGGATACCGCATTATTTAATTCACTTGTAGAAAAGTACAAACATATTCCAAATATTGTATTCCGTCATGAAAACTTGATTGGTAAAGATTGGGAAGATGCTTTATTATCGGTGGATGCTATTGCAATGCCGTACGCAGCAGAGCGATACAGATACCATTGGGGAGCGATGCTATTTACTGCGATTGGATATAACAAACCAGTATTAGTGTCACCAGAATTAAATCCTGAGGTATTGGCGCAATTCCCTATTGGATGTGTGATACAATCATTAGAAGAAACGGATATAATTCATGCTATGCAAGAGTTAGTAGTGTTATTAAGTACGAAACAAGAACAAACTAAAGTAGCATTGGAACAGGCTAATGACACATATAGTCATGAGATATTAATTCGAGCCATTCTATAGGTATAAATTCCATTGCATTTAAGGAGAATATATAGTGTATCATTTTTTTATTAGTGACAAAAGTAATATATATAGAAGAGAACATGTGCGAAAGCAATGCGATAAGATTGGCTTAAAACCTATATTTTTTGATGCCATCATGGGTAAAGATTTATCTAAAGAAGAGTTAAATGCTGTTACTAGTGATTATAATTATTTGACAGAAGGTGAAATTGGTTGTGCATTAAGCCATATCAATGTTTTACATACATTTTTATCAACAGATGAAAGATGTGTAGCTGTTTTTGAAGATGATATTATATTTTCAAAGCATATAACATTAGAACTACTACAAGGCTTTAAGAGTTTTGTAGAGTCAAAAAAGAAACCTACGGTATTAGCCTTATATTCAAGTGAATTGTATTATAGTAAGGGTGATAATGTAGATGGAGTAACGATTTATAGAACTCCTAGATTTATGGGCACCTATGCATATATTATGAATCGAGAGGCTGCTGAGGCAATTTGTACTTTGCAAAATAAGATATCTATAGAAATAGATCAGTTTAAATACTATCAGTATTTAAAGGGATGCCGACTATATATGCTTGATAGAAATTGCGTTGGTGTAGATAAAGAAAATATTATATCTGAAATATCAAAGATTTCCTCCCTAGAGGATAATGAAAACTATAGGGGAAAATTAAGAGATAAAAATATTAACCTGTTACTGTGTAAGCTGTCTGTTTATGAAAGAATTTTATATATTGCTAGAAAATTGAAAAAACATATTTTAGCGAAAAAAATGAAGTCTTATAAATCATATACGGAATTGTGGTAGTAAGTATACTATTATAGTGGGATGGATAAAGGAAACTTTATGGAGAGATTAATAACGGGTAAAGATCTAAAAGAAGTAATTTTACACACGTTACTTAGATTTGATAACTTTTGTAGAGAACATAATATAAAATATTCTATTGCTTATGGTACAGCTTTAGGGGCAATTCGTCATAAAGGATTTATCCCTTGGGATGATGATGTTGATGTAATTATGCTGCGGTCAGAGTATGAAAAATTCGAAAAAGCATGGAAATTATATGCCCAAAATAGTGTAGATGACTATACATTATGGGCAGAAATGGATGAAGAAAATTATTTTATGGCATTTTGTGCGAAGTTTTTTGATACTAGAACCGTTTTATATGAGAGGTTTACCGAGAAAAAAGTAGTTGAATATGGAGTTTATATTGATATATTTGTGCTAGATCATATTCCAGTAGATAAGGAGGAGCAAATAGCTGTACTTAAGAAAATTCAGGTGTACTGGAAGTGGATTCAACATTTTCAACGACATTTTAAAGACTGGAATCGTTTTATAAGGCAATATAGATTACCATTACCATCATTAGATATGGTAGCTAATCATTTGATGAGCTTAAAAAATAAATATAATAATCAAGAAACTTCGTATGTTTCGTTGACACAAGATTATAATAAAAAGACGAAGGAAAATAAATCTATATATAAGTATGAGTGGTTTAATGATTTTATTTTAGTTGACTTTGAAGGATACAAGTTTCCAATTTTAGAAAAATTCGATGATATGCTAAAAATTACGTATGGAGACTATATGACGTTACCGCCTGAAGAGCAAAGAATTGGACATAATATTGAAGCATATTGGAGAGAATAGTTAGTTTATAGTGATAGGAGTTAATGTGATACCTTTCCATACTATACATATAAAATATGATGACATACCAGATAGAGATAAGATTGCCATATTCCTATCAAAAATTTTTAAACTACAAATTAATGATATTCTATCTATAGAGTCTGTAAAAAAAGGGCTAACAAATGATAGTTTTATATGTTCTATTAAAGATAATGAGAAATACGTGATTCGTATACCTAACGCAGATACATCAGCTTTGGTGAATCGTGAAGAAGAAGTCGCGGTTTATTCTGCTATACAAGGGTTACATATATCCGATGAAGTAGTATATTTGGATCCTGTATTAGGTATTAAAATTACAAAATTTGTGGACAATGCTCATTCTTTAGATGTATATAATCTGGATGAATTAGATCTAGCGTTAGATACATTGAAAAAGCTTCATTGTTCTGGCGTAGAGGTAGAGCATACTTTTAATCTGTATGAAATTATCAAGAGGTATGAATCACTCAGAGGAAAGGCTTCTTTATTTCAAAACTATGAGATTACAAGACCGAGCATTCTAAGACTATTAGCTTGTATTGATACTATGAAACGAGAATACTGTTTGTGTCATATTGATGCAAATTGTGATAATTTCCTAATTACAGATGATCAGAATATTCGCTTGATTGATTTCGAGTATGCGGGTATGCAAGACCCTAATTTAGATATTGCTATGATATGCATATATTCACAGTTAGATAGACACATGATTGACGTGATTATAGATACCTATTATGGTGAGAGAATAGATGCTGCGATTCGATATCTAATCTATGCATATATTGCCATTGGCGGTTTTATATGGAGTATATGGTGTGAAGTGAAAGAAGGGCCTTGCGTACTCGAAAATAAATATGCTTGTAGTCAATATAACTATGCGATGGAATACTTTCAAATTGTCTACGAAGAAGCAAAGGGACTAGATATGTTTAAGGGGTTATACAATTAATATGTGGCAAGGAATTTTTTAAGGATTTTTATGGGCCTCAGACACGGTACTCATGAATACAGTGTTTATCAATGATATAAATCTAGCAATATTACCATTGATTATGGCGACAGGTCTTTCAAAACGATTTGCACCAGTGAGTACCTATTGCCCCAAAGGCCTTACCTTATATATGTTCCGTAGATAACTACTATCCTGCAAATCCATTTAACTTATATGAATATAAGGGGTATTATTCCTCTGTTCATGTAGAAAGTGAGACAAATGAATGGTGTATAGAAACAGATCTACAAGGTTATATTCATAAGGTATCAATAGGTGGATATGATGCGGATATTATGTTGGGGCATGTGTATTTTGATGAAACATTTAGTACGCAGTTTATTGCACTATTGGAACAGTTAGAAGATAATAGTGACTATTGGCATCATGTGTGGGAGTATTTGTATATTCATCACATGGATACATTAAGCTTAGAAATACGAAAGTTTAATCAGCAGGAGATATTAGAATTTGATTCAGAGGATGAGGCAGTAGAATTTGATAGAGAATTTTTGCGTAACAATTGTGTAGGACAGTTTTTTAGTAGTAGAAGTAACTAATCTGATATGATTTGAAGGGAAGTGAAATATGATAGATGTAAATACTGATATGCAATCAAAAAAGAGTTTGTTTATTATTTCAACTCCAATGCAGCTGATTACAGCTCTACATTTAATAGATAGATATAAATTGTATGCGGATGCTATTTGCTTATCAGATCATCTTCCTAACGCAGATGCATATGGACTAAGGTTGCAAAAAATTAGATTTTTTAGTGAAGTTAAAGTATTGGATGTAAGAGATATTGACTTAGATTTATTCAAAAAATATGATGAAATTTTTGTAGTGAATTATTCTTTTTTAAAAATGTATGGAGTAGTACTTAAGGAGTTAGGTATACAAGTTATAATTTATGATGAAGGAACATTAAATTATATTAATGATTATATAGAGCAATCTTATAATATAACAGGTTGTAATATAGTATATCTTTATGAGCCAACGTTAGCGAATTATTATGAGGACTCTAGGTTTGATATTAAACAAATTCCCAAAATAGAGGCGGGTAATCAGCCATTCCTATATCAATTAAACCAAATTTTTAATATAAATTTAAATGAATATATAGTTCCTGATACATCGAAACTACAAATATTTTTTTCTCAACCATTAGAATATAAATTATCAAAAAAAGCGAAGATACGAAAATTTTTAAAGCTATTCCAATCCCGTTCTAATTGGGAATATGCATTAGAAATTCTTGGAATGAGACAGGAAGACTTGATAAAGAAAATAAGGGGGACAGGTATCACTTTGTATCGAAAAGTTCATCCCAGAGAAAACAAAGAGAAGGCGAATGCGGATACCTTGCAAATAGATTATCCATGGGAATTATATTTATTGAATCATCCAGATATTAATGTTGTTCAGTATTCTTTGTTCTCAAGTGTGTTGACTGCAAGCTTTGTTTTGGGCGAGGCATATCATTTGAAAAGCTATTATTTATATCCCAGTGTGGTTAATGAATTAGATAAGTATGGGGATGTAGGTATAATTAATAAAGAACTATTAGAGTTTTTCAATCGATTAATACGGCAAGGTAAAGTAATTCCAGTAGAGTCTATGGAAGCGTTAGAAAGGATATGTCAAAATGAAATTTAATATAGGTAACATTGAAGTTGGTCATGGATGTAACCCCTTAGTCATTCCGGAAATTGGGATTAATCATAATGGTAGTTTGTCTGTCGCTAAAGAAATGGTCTATGCAGCATATATAAGTGGTGCTAGAATTATAAAGCATCAAACACATATTGTAGAAGACGAAATGAGCTCTGCTGCCAAGAAAGTAATACCAGGTAATGCAGATATATCAATTTATGATATTATGGAAAAGGCAGCATTAAGTGAGTCTGATGAATATGAATTGATGAAATATACAGAATCATTGGGAATGGAATTCATTAGTACTCCATTTTCCCGTGCAGCAGCGGAACGCTTAGAAAGCTTTGGTGTGAAAGCCTATAAAATTGGTTCAGGGGAAATGAATAACCTTCCGTTGATTCGACATATTGCCAAGTTCGGAAAACCGATGATTGTATCTACAGGGATGAATGATTTGGAAAGCATTAAACGTACTGTTGCTATTCTAGAAGAAGAACAGGTACCGTTTGCATTATTACATACAACTAATTTATATCCTACAAAACCAGAATGGGTACGTTTAGGAGCAATGCAAGAAATGATGAATGCATTTCCACATATACCGGTTGGATTATCGGATCATACTGTTAATAATAATGCATGTATTGCTGCTATGGCACTAGGTGCAGTTATATTAGAACGTCATTTTACAGATTCTATGGATCGAGTGGGCCCAGATATTGTCTGTTCAATGGATCCGATGGCGTTGAGGGAATTATTGGGTGGAGCACAGGAAGTTCCGCTTATGTTAGGAGGTAAAAAAGCCCCTATTCAAGAAGAACAAGTGACTATTGATTTTGCCTATGCTACTGTTGTAACAATTGCCGATGTAAAACAGGGGGAGCTATTTACGACAGATAACTTATGGGTGAAACGACCAGGAACGGGTACTATATTGGCAAAAGATTTTGAAAGCATTTTAGGAAAAACAGCAAAGGTAGATATTTCCAGTGATACGCATCTCACTTGGGATATGATAGTGTAATTGAGATGAAACGAATTATATTTGTTACCGGAACGCGTGCAGATTATGGAAAGTTAAAGCCATTGATGATAGCAGTAGAAGAATCTATCGACTTTGAGCTACATGTATATGTGACAGGCATGCATTTATTAGCGCAGTATGGATCTACTTTTAAAGAAGTTGTGAAAGATGGATATAGCCACATTTATATTGCAAGAGAAAATATGCCTACCTATAATATGTCTGACGATTTGGGCAAAAGTATTTCTAATTTTACTCGTTATGTGGGAGAAATAAAACCAGATTGTATTGTCGTTCACGGAGACCGTGGAGATGCACTTATGGGCTCTATTGTTGGAGCTTTTAATAATGTGCATGTAATTCATGTTGAAGGTGGCGAAGTAACGGGAACTATTGATGAATCAATACGCCATGCTATCACTAGGTTTGCCCACTTCCACTTGGTTGCGAATACAAGTGCTGAAGAATTGCTGTTGGCTATGGGAGAAAGCTCCCAACGGATTAAGGTAATCGGGTCTCCTGATATAGATATAATTACAGGCCAGTCATTGGCAACCATTGATGAAGTAAAACAATCATTAGAGATTCCATTTGACTCATATGCAGTATTATTATTTCACCCTGTTGTGACGGAAGTAGGAATTTTACAACAACAAGTAACAGAGTTAGTCGAAGCTTGTAAGGAAAGTGATAAAAAGTTCATTGTTATTTATCCTAATAATGATAGTGGTAGTCATATTATTTTGGAAGCGTATAAGCAATTAGAGGAAGATGATTCCTTCTTATTCTTTAAGTCTGTAAGATTTGAGGAATTTTTAGTTGTATTACAGCATGCTGAGTTTATGATAGGAAATTCCAGTGCAGGGGTCCGAGAGGCACCGTACTTTGGGGTACCAACAATTGATATAGGAACTCGTCAAATGGGGCGATATTCTAAAGATGATATCAGTATTACTCATGTAGAGTGTAATAGTAAGGAAATTTTACAAGCTATAGAAAGGTTGCCACATCGATATACGGTACATCACAATTGGGGACAAGGTAATAGTGCAGAACTTTTTATGAATATTTTAGATAGTGAAGAATTCTGGCATATACCATTACAAAAAAAATTAAGTTATAAGGAATAAACATATGTATGAATCTATAAAAATTGCTGCCATAATACCTGCACGAGGCGGCAGTAAAGGGATTCCACATAAGAATATTACAAACTTATGTGGGAAACCGTTAATTGCGTATACAATTGAAGCGGCAAAACAATCTACATATATAGATGATGTGATTGTTAGCACTGATGATTTAGAGATTAAAAAAGTTAGCGAACAATATGGGGCGTCAGTTCCTTTTATTCGAGAGGATCATATTGCATCTGATGAAGCTAAAACGATATCTGTTGTGGTAGATGCAATACAAAGGCTACAAGCAAGAGGAGAAGAGTACAATGTAGTGATATTATTACAACCTACATCTCCATTACGAACTGCTGAGGAGATTGATGTTGCGATTGAAGTGTTTTTTCAACATCAGATGGAAGGAGTAGTTAGTGTTAATGTTGTGGATATCTCTCCATTTTTGCTACGAACTATTCATAATCATAGATTACATCGAATTATTGATGAAAGTAGTACGATTAGAAGACAAGATATGCCAACGTACTATGAGGTAAATGGGGCTATCTATATCAATCGAGTAGAAGAAGTGACTGAAACTTTAAGCTTTAACGATAATCCAATCCCTTATATTATGAATCGAGAACACTCAGTAGACATTGATACGTGGGATGATTTAAGTGAAGCGGCAAAATATATAGGGTAAGTAAAGTATCATGGATGAATTCACAAATAGATATATAGGTGGTAATTATGGAAAGATTCACTTTTGGTGTGGTAGCTTATAATGTTGAAAAATATATCATAGAATGTTTAGAAAGCATTAAATATCAAGTTGAGCATTATGGAAGCACATATGAGGTCCGGTTAATCGTCGCTGAAGATTGTTCTACTGATGCTACATTAAAGTTAATAGAGAGTTGGGTAGATAAGAATAATAGTTTATTTCTAGGGGGAGTGGAGATACTTAGACATTCTGTAAATCAAGGGCTGGTTAAAAATATTATTAACTTGTATAAGAAAATAGATACACCTAATTTTAAAGTCATAGATGGGGACGATATTTTCTATAAAAATAATGTATTTGATTTATTAGGAAAGAATGATGTTGTCATTACAACAACACTACATTTTCAGAATGGATATCTTTTGAATAAGAGTGAAAACTATCATTTTTATAGATTATTTAAGCAAAAGAAAATATTAGATTATTTGAAGGAGTCTTATAAATATAGACATATATTAGAGACACCAGGAGTCTTTTTTTCAGGGAACCTACTAGGTGAAAGTCTATTTAATGCTATGAGACCTTATAAAATGTTAGATGATATTCCAAGATGGAAGCATATATTTAATCAAGAAGGCCTTTCTGTTCGAGTTTCTGAGAAGCCATATGTTTTATATAGAATTGGTAGTGGAGTATCACTTAATGTAAATAATGAAAAAAGAAAAGACTTCGATGTTGATGTAGTTAAATGGCGCAAGCAATACGTATCAGTGTCATATCTAAAAGAAAGATATAATCGGCTTAAGTTTTCATGTTTCAAGCGTATGACAAATTTTTATTATAAAAAAAGAATTCCTGCCTTGAAGAATTTAATTGATAATATTAAGCGTGCCGAGCAGTTGGGTGAAGGTAATGCGTATCTTAGACATATCATTGAAAATAGTAATATATTTTTAGAAGAAATCCGGAAGAAGTAGTTTGTTTAATTGTATGATGAATTGGACTCTCAATACAATAAAAATCCATAGTGAACCTATGTTGTAATATAGGTTAGAAGAATAAAATCATTAACGAGACAATCACTATAAATCAAAGAATAGCTACTTTCAGAATACACAATGCTTCGACTAAGATTGAATCAAGTTTGATATATAGATTATAGGTATTCCTACAACAATTATATTGATAGATTGTAGATGGTCAGGAGAGATATAGAATGAAAAGTTATTTTGAGCCTACTGGCAGACTAATCATGTCAATTGGTAAAGATTTGATTAAGGACCTTCCAGCAGCCTTGGTGGAGCTTGTAAAAAATTCATATGATGCGGATGCAAGTTATGTAAAAATAACATATCTAAAAAATAAGAATGAGTTAAAAATTGTTGTTGAAGATGATGGTCACGGAATGAGTCAAGATACAGTTCTTAATGCTTGGATGGTTCCATCAACGGACTATAAACTAAAAAAGAAAAAAAGTCCCAAAGGAAGGGTTTATCAAGGAAGAAAAGGCCTTGGCAGATATGCTGTTTCTTTACTGGGTAATAAATTAGAACTCATTACAATAAAAGATGGTCTTAAAACTATGGCGTATTTTGATTGGAATGAATTTAACTCTGAGAAGAAGTTGAGTGAAATTCCAATTATTATTACTACATCTGAAACCGCTGATGATTCTGGGACCACACTTATCATCACAAACGAATACGGTAATGTATTAGCGGATGAAATCAGCGAAATTGATTCACAAAAAGTTGAGAAAGAATTATCAAAATTATTATCAAATATAAAAGATTTTAAAATAATCGTTAGCTATGAAAATTTTTATAGTGATGAGAAGAAGAATATTTGCAAGGAAATTTCGCAATTAGAATTTAATGAAGCTTGGCATTATAAGTTATCAGGCGTGGTACATTCTGATTTTAGGTATGAATTGAAATATTTGAATTTTTATACAAAAGAAGAAAAAATTTTTAAAAACAGCTTTATAAAAGAATTACCGAAAGATTCTGTACCTTGTGGTGAAATAAATATTGATTATAGGGTTTATGATAAAGATCCATGTGGAATAGAAGTGATAATGGATTTTGTAAATGGAAATCAAAACATAAATCTTTCTAAAACAGATATAAAAAATATGTTAATTGATAAATCTGGAATTAGCATTTTTAGAAATGATTTTAGAATAAGACCATATGGAGATAAGGGCTTTGACTGGTTAAATTTAGATTCTAAGCGTGTACAAAATCCTAGCATGTCGATAGGCTCTGAACAGATTAGTGGAAAATTAGGTATAGAATCTGAAGAAATCTCTGGTTTAAAGGAAAAGAGTGCTAGAGACGGATTGTATGAAAACTCTAATTTTTATACATTGCAGAGAATTGCTGATTTGAGCCTTAGCTTATTAGAAAAAGAAAGGTTTAAGTATAGACAAAAATCAACAAAAAAGAAGCAGAAGGCAATAGATAAACTATTTGATTTTAGCCGTATTAATCATAAATTGGAAAAAGCAGTTGAAAAAGCTTATGAAAGTTTAATGAAATCACCTGAGAAGATTGATGAACATATTGCAATTTTAAATCAAGAGTTAACTAAAGAAATAAAGAATTTAGAGAAAGAAAAGGAAACGGAGTTTTTAGAAGTTAAAGATACTATTGCAATTTATCAGAAACATACAACTCTTGGGAATGTGATAAGTGTTGTCTTACATGAAGGAAGAAAACCTCTTTCTTGGTATACTAACAGAATTCCTAGCATTAAAGAATATTTAGATGGTTTATATAAGAGTGAAAAACTTGAAGCATCCAATTACAATAAATTATCAAAACATATGGAAAAATTGCATGATGAAGCTAAGAGAATGAGTGAATTTTTTAAACGCTTGGATCCATTATCCTCTAATAAAAGAGGGAGGTGTAAAAAAACAAGTATCCAGAAACAAATAAGTGGAGTTATAGAATTGTTCGAAGAAACTGCTAAAGATAAAGGTATTGAAGTTCAGTATAATAGTGTAGAAGAGCTTTATATAAATATCACTGAAGAAGATTTATATATGGCGTTGACTAATATTGTTGAGAATGCAATATTTTGGGTGGGATTTTCTTGTGAATCGATAAAATTAATTGAGATACAGTCTTATGAAGAAGAAAATAATATCTGCATAGAAATTTTGGATAATGGTCCGGGCATATCTAAAGAAGATTTGGAGGATGATATTCTTTTCACTCCAGGATATTCTGGTAAAAAAAGAGTGTCAGATGATAATGGTACAGGCTTGGGCTTAGCTATAGCAGGAGAAGCTATTCAAAGAAATAACGGAAAGTTAGAAGTTGTAAAAACTATAAAAGGAGCTTGTTTTAAAATAACGTTATCAAGGAGTTAGCTGTATGAATGAATTTAACATTTTATTGATAGATGATGATGTAGAGCAAGAACGACAATTAAATGAAGCGATTTTGAATTTTAATAAAAAATATTTTATAAATAAATCAAGCCAGATTCTTGGAATTGATGACGAAAAGCAAATTGCAGAACTATCCATATTAGATAATAAAGAAGAAGTTTATAATAAGTTAAAAGAGGATTATAACTTAAATTGCGAACTTGATGAGATATTTAATTTTTCAGTAAGATATAAAGCTGCTGATACACCAGAGAAAGCAATGGTCTTATTATTTAAAGAGAATTTTCATGCCTTGATCGTAGATTTAAAATTAGAAAGTGAAGACAACAACAAAGAAGATGAAAACTATTCTGGAAATATTTTGTTGAAGAATATTGTTAATAAGGAAATTATACCAATAATTGTTAGAACTGGATTTCCTAATAAGACAATTCAAGGTATAAGTAGAAATATTATTAAGATTTGCGCTAAGGAGACTCCAGCAATAGAAGAAGTTATTGAAGAACTACTAGATTACTATAATACCTCTATTTTTAGTGTATTTGGGTCAAGCGGAAAAGTATATAATCATATTAAAGATTTTTTTTGGAATGTACTACCAACGTGCTTTATAAATAAGAAAGAAGAACTTAATGGTTTAGATAAGGAAATTCAAGAAAAAGTTATAATACGTTATGTATCTAGTTGGTTGAATAATAAATATATGTTTGATAATGGTTATTTAGATGTTGAACCTATTGAGATGTATATGTTTCCAAACCCAATTGACAAGATATGTAATTGTGATATTTACAAAGATAACGATAGTAACGAAAAGTTTATAGTATTAACACCAGCTTGCGATTTAGCTAATGACAAAGCTGAAAATATCTTATTTGCTAAAATTCAAAGTTATGAAAATATTGATGAATTCAATGAAACTATACAAAAGTGTTATGAGAATCAGAAAACGGAAGGAGAAATTTCAAACAAAAATAGAAAAAAGATAGCTTTATGGTCTAGAAATTCACATGAAAAGTCCATGAGGTATCATTTTTTACCTAAAGTAGGGTTTTTCGAAGGAGGTTTTATAGATTTTAGTTTGTTAGCATATCTAAAATATGATAGAGCAAAAAATGAATTTTCAGAACGAAAATTAGTTAAACTTGGAACAATTACAGATTCGTTCAAAAGCGATATTATTGCAAGATTTAGTTCATATTATCAACGACAAGGGCAACCGACATTTAATACTGATAGTATATTGAAAAATTATTTATAATCCAATTTTTTGAAAGGAGGTGTGGTTATGCTAAATATAGTAGATGTGTTTTCGGGAGCAGGTGGATTAACTGAAGGCTTCAGGCATAAAGACTATTATAACTTTATTTGTCATATAGAAATGGACAAAGATGCTTGCTCTTCTTTAGAATTAAGAAACATATATTACTATTTAAAACAAGAAAATAATTTATCTCCATATTTTGAATATATTCAAGGTAAAATCTCAAGAGATGACTTGTATTCAATTATACCAGGAGATCTAACTAAAGATATATTGAATAAGGAAATCAGTAAAGAGACCATATCGTCCTTTTTTGAATTTATTGACCAAAGATTAGGCAATAATGACTTAGATGGTATTATTGGTGGACCACCATGTCAGGCATATTCTACAATAGGTAGAGCAAATAATAAGTCGAAAAAATCTACCGATAAAAGAATTTATCTATATAAACATTATTTAGATTTTCTACAGAAATATAAACCAAAGTTCTTTGTTTTTGAAAATGTTAAGGGATTGCTTTCTTTTAAGGATTTATCAGGAGAGCTACTCTTGCCACAGATAATTTGCGAATTTGATAAGTGTGGATATAAGGTGGATTATCAAATAGTAGATGCAAGTCATTATGGTGTGGTACAGAAAAGAGAGCGTTTAATACTTGTAGGGCATAGAAAAGATTTAGTATTCGATAGCTCATTTTTTGACTGTTTGGCCAAATATACTGAAGCTTCCCCAACTATAAAGGAATTATTTGAGGATTTACCAAGTATAAAGTCTGGAGGAAGTTCTCATAAGTATTGTTGTGAGGTTTCGAGTCAGTTTATAAAAAAATATATTCGTAAAAAAGATGATATTTTAACACAACATACTGCAAGACCTCATAATAAAAATGATTTAAAGATATATAAATTGGTACTAAAAGCTAAGAAAAAAGGGAAAAATTTAAGGTATATCGATATACCTGAAGAATTACAAACGCATTCTAATACAACATCTTTTTTAGATAGATATAAAGCTTTGGAGTATGGTTCTGTTAGTCATACAGTTGTTGCTCATATTGCGAAAGATGGACATTACTATATTCATCCAGATTTAAGACAGAATCGTTCAATTACAGTAAGAGAAGCAGCTAGAATACAAGGGTTTCCCGATAACTTTTATTTTGAACACTCACGAACAGCTGCATTTAAGCAGATAGGCAATGCTGTTCCGCCAATTCTATCTGAAAAAATTGCAATGGCCATTATAGACTTTTTGAGAGGGCAGAAAGGAAAGTGAATTACCTCGCTATCTTCTTATCCATATATTACGTATTCTCCAGCCCCTAGAACTGGGGGCCAGGTGTAGAAAAGAAAAGTAATCGATGGCTACAAGCAATTAAACATGTTGGATGTGGGATTTTTTAGTAAGAAAGAATCCCTATTTTAAAGCTAGTGTGATTATTTTTCCGACAAAAACTTGGCACCCTCCTCGAAAATAAATATGCTTGTAGTCAATATAACTAGGCGATGGAATACTTTCAAATTGTCTACGAAGAAGCAAAGGGATTAGATATGTTTAAGGGGTTATATAATTAATATGTGGCAAGGAATTTTTTCAGGCTTTTTATGGGCCTCAGACACGGTGCTCATGAACACAGTGTTTATGAATGATATAAATTTAGCAATACTACCATTGATTATGGCGGGTATTCATGATTTAATTAGTGTATTTGTAATTACCTTAATAATGGCAGTATCGAAGAATATTCATCATGTAATAAGAGATATTCAATCAAAGGGGGCCAAATTTATAGGGATGGCTGCGTTATTAGGCGGTCCTATTGGATTATCAGCCTATATATTAGCCATTTATTTCTTAGGGCCCTTCTTAGTGTGCGTTATTACTTCCCTATATCCAGCCATTGGTTCTGTATTAGCGAATCTTTTCTTGGGAGAGCGGCGAAAAGTGTATCAGTGGATTGCTTTAGGTGTTTCTATTGGTGCGGTCATTCTCTTAGGGATTACTTATGATAGTGCCATACAGAATATTTGGTTAGGTCTAGTAGCGGCTATTATGTGTGCAGTGGCTTGGGGATCAGAAGCGGTTATCTGTTCTTGGACACTAGGTAAATATGACTTACAAGATACAAGTGCCTTGTGGATTCGACAATCATCGTCTACGGTAGTTAGTGCTATGATTGTTGGAGGACTTATACTTGGAGGACTCTCAATAGGTACGGTAGGTGACCTCATTTTAGATAAGGTAAATTGGCTAGTGGTTGCTGCTACATGTGGTGCCTTATCGTATATGTTCTACTATAAATCTATTAGTAACATTGGTGCTAGTCGGGCTATGGCAGTTAATAGTAGTTATAGCGGATTTGCTATTTTAATTAATATGTTATTTTGGGGAGTTGTGCCTAGCTATCAAGAAATTATTTTAGGTATATTGATTGTAGGCGGAGGAATTGTATCTGCATATGATTACAAGAAATGAGTTTCATAGACTATTAGAAGAAAAGCAATATGAACGATTACAAGACTACAAAGTAGATAATGCTGTGATTATGGCGGCAGGCCTTTCCAAAAGATTTGCACCAGTGAGTGGCTATTGTCCCAAAGGGCTTACTCTGGTGAAAGGGGAAGTGTTGATTGAACGACAAATTTGGCAATTACAAGAAGCTGGCATTACCGATATATATGTTGTTGTAGGCTATAAAAAAGAGTTGTTCTGCTACTTACAAGACAAGTATGATGTAAAAATTATAGAAAATAATCAGTATAATGTTAAAGATAACCCTCAATCTTTGTATTTGGTGAAGGATATTTTAAGAAATACCTATATTTGCTCTGTAGATAATTATTATCCTGAAAGCCCTTTTAATTCATATGAATATAAGGGATACTATTCTTCTATTCATGTGGAAGGGAAAACCAATGAGTGGTGTATAACAACTGATGAAGAAGGACATATTACAGATGTATCTATTGGCGGATGTGATGCGGATATTATGTTAGGTCATGTGTATTTTGATAAACACTTCAGTGAGCAATTTGTTACGTTATTAGAGCAGTTAGAAAATAGTAGTGACTATTGGCATCACGTATGGGAATATTTATATATTCATAACATGGATGTATTGACGTTAGAAATACGAAAGTATGAAGGACAACAAATTTTGGAGTTTGACTCAGTAGATGAGGCAGTAGCATTTGACAATGAATTTTTACAACATAATAGTGAAGAAGAATGTTTAGGAAGGGGCAGTAATAAAATAACCCACAAATGAAATAGAGGAAAGTTGATCAAAATGTATCAACTTTCCTTTATTTTTAGGTTTTTTAATAAATGATGGGGAAACTCTTATTAGACTAACGCCATTATATTAAAAAGATTTACATATTAGAACTGTTAAATGCCCCCGATAGGTACATTAATTTTATCTCTAGCTACACAAATGCCATTTTTTATTAAATAGCATTCTACATAATGATTTCCCTCGAAATTCGTATGTTCATTTTGCGTTTTAAGATTACTTTTCAGGATGTTGCCACGTACCATGTTTCTTTTTATTGCTTCATTTCCTACATTTCTTACTTTCCACCAAATATCATATGGTGCGGGACACGATGTTTTTTGTATTTTAAATTCTAATTGTTTATTATGACTGAGATATCCTTCAAAATCTCGTAACCAAAATGGCCTCCAACCATTTTGGATAACTAAACAATTAATATCTAGATTATAACGAATATCCACAGTAGCTAGCTGCTCTATAAATTGCTCTGAATGTGTATTATTATAATTTTCATTATATGATAAGGAGCTATAATTTTTTGTTTCCAGACTCTTAATCTTAGGAAATTTTAATCCTAATAAATCTCTTAAGGCTGTATTCATCTCCTTTGAAGTGGAATCTTTTATATTTGATAATAGATTATATGCCTTATCTGCTTTTTTTACGAACTCACCGTTATGAGAATTATGGACTTGTTGATTACTTCCGACAGCAAACCAATATTCTTGGTTAGGATTTTTTTGCTTAAGAAACTTATATAGTGATATTAAAATTTCAAGATAATCTTCAGTGTTATAATTTGTAAAATAGTCATTTTCTTTAAAAAAGTTATATACTAAGGTATCGATTAGAAGACCTCCTATTCCAAATCCTACAGTATTTTTCCAGCTTCGTACAATATGACAAAAATCATAGTACAGTCCAGATGACTGCTGATTACAAGAAACGCATGTAGTTTGCTCGCTAAATGGATCTGTAATTTCCCAACTACCACCATCATGTGTATCAGGATACTTAAATGTATTGTTTGATTGCATAAAGCCAGGAACTAACTCTACAGTATACTTAGTAAACTGAATAACAACTACTTGACCATCTCCACTGATTTTAGTTTTGGGGAAGCTTTCCTCAAGAACAGATTTTACATCTTGGAGAAGAGCTGACTGGCCATTACTTTTATAATTATTATACTGTGTAAATATCTCGCTTGGCATATCAAATATTAGGTCTAAATCGCTATTACCTGATATAGCAGTATTTCTTCCGACAGAGCCAACTATATACATATGTAATTCGCCTTCATTATCAAGATTATAATAATGTTTGTTTAATTTTTTTGCTAAATTTTTAGCAGTTTTTTTCATATCTTCTAAGTTATCTAGACTAATATTTTTACAGAAAGTGTTAAAGTCATTAGACATGATTTATTTAAGTCCTCCTTTTAAGTGATTTGGAAGAAAATGATCTATTTCTTCGTCTGTATATGTGTATTCATCTTTCAGCCTTAAAGCTTTATATGCTTTTTCAACTGCGCTATCTGTCGTAGAAGGGGCATCATGGTATAGTTGGTTTAAGGTAGTTATAACTTGTTCATACTCTAATATTGTTTGCTTTAATTTAAAATCTAAATGTAATTTTGCTATGATGTGCAAAAGTTGATTTCTTACTATAACAAACTTATTGGCAGCAAATCGATGCTGAGTTTCTAGTTTTTTTAGGTCAAAGGTTTTTAAGTACGTATTAAGAATGAAGGCGGCTGTAGATATCAAAACTGTTAAAAACTTTGTTAAATATTCATCACAAAAAAAGATTGTTATAGCCCCACATGCGGTAATGCCATCAATAATAATGCTAGCTGTTTTGAAACATTTATATCTTGATGCATATATATCTGCCTGCTTTTCTTGTATTTTATGAGTCCACACTACACTTGCAAAGTTTTGTCGTACCTCGTCGAGTAGTACTTTAGATTTTTGCTTCATACCATACCTCCGTATACTATAAAAAAATTACCTTAACATCATATGGGACTATCTTAACAAACAATATGAATCTGATAAGGGAGATTCTAATGATGTGTTATAATTATTTTCAATGATATTATATAGCATGCTTATTCTGCTCTCTATATTATACCAGAATGTTATCAATAATTTATACGGAAACTGATAGTTTATGTTTACATAATAGTAATGACAGAGCTGTAGAAATTGTTGTTATTAAAATTTTAGAATTATATATAAGTGCTATCATAAGAATGTACAAAAATGATGATATAACGATGTATAGTTTTTATATTAATTAAAAACGACAGAGTGAGAAAGTACGTTAGTACAAAATGCTTGTAGGAAAAATAAAATAGAGGAAAGTTGATTAAAAAGCATCAACTTTCCTCTATTTTTTTGGCTCTTTGTCAAATGTGGGGGATACTCATATAAAAAGCTCTTAGCACTAGCTATTTAAATAGCTAGTGCTATTCTTTTTGCTCAATAAAAGTATACGAACTCTGAAGCGTTCAAAATGGCGCAACCCATAACTTATTCTCTTTAATACTTTGATATTATTATTACATCCTTCTGCAAACCCATTGGAATAGGCTAATACAAAGGCATTAACAATTTGAGGGAACCAACTAATAAAGGAGACTTTAAAATTACTAAACTCTGGTAGATGACTGCTTTCTACTGCTTTTAACCATAATTGTATGTACCTTTCTATGTTAGGTATGCTGTATATTTTAAATATCTTTCTAAAGGCTAATCTAAGCCCATAGGCCCGCCGTAGGTCATCGGATATATGTAATATTTTTAGCAGCTTTACTCGCTCGAGAGCCCAATCGACCAAGCGACACACATGGTAACGATCTGCCACAATATGTGCGTGAGGGAACATAGTTTGCACCACTAACCTAAATAATGGAGACATATCCATAACGATGTATTTAACCTGTTCTCTAGCCTCTTTAGAAAAGGTTTTGAAGTATTGGATAAGAGCTTGCGTATCTCGTTTGGGTAAAATATCTACGATAGAATGACTGTTTAAATCGGTTATGATAACTTGGTACATTTGACCTTCGGCATTCCCTTTATATTCATCGATACCCAGTACAGTAGGCAATTGTGTAGGCCTTGGAATGGCTAATTTAGAGCAATACAGAATGACTGTAGATACAGAGACGTCACTGCGTTTAGCCATCTCAGTGTAGGATCCTTTTTCACCTAATTGTCTAAATAGATACTCCATATTAGTTTTACTGAGTCGCAAATAGCGGCAAACAAAAGGGTTCTTTTCTATGAAAGTATGATTACATTCCTGGCACTTGTAACGTCTCTGTAAGTAGGTAGCAGTCACTCTGTGATGCTGTGCAGCACCAAACTTAACATCTCTCGGACGTTTACCTTTTAACTTTCTAGTGCTTGCTCCACAATGTGGACATACTTGCTCAGCTACCGGCATCTCAAGTGTATAGTGAATAGAACCATCTTAATTAACTTTCATATATTTAATATGTTAGTGTAAAATGTTTATGGGAAAATAAAATAGCAAAAGAAAGTCATCCTTTGTTACAATGAATGTGTCAAAAAACTCAAAGCAAAGGAGACCTTCTTATGGAATTTATTTTACAACAAGTAGCAGATATTTGCATTGATTTTTTTAATTTTTCTGAAAGCAAGATATTTAATGATGAAGAAATGTACTCATTCTTCCATCTCATGGAAGACTTTTCAACCTTAATAAATGGTGTTGCAATTATGATGCTAGAGGTTTTTTTATCTAAATTAGATGACCA
>NZ_RQVL01000018.1 GCF_003992005.1 Veillonella sp. VA139
CCTATCTATATAGATTGTACTATGCTTTGACAAATTCATTTATGTTTATACTATGACAATATCATATGTCGTTCATATATAGTTACTCTGAATGGCAACTTTCATTGCTATATCAAGCAATGTATGATACAATAAACTCATCTTAGGAAATAAGAACAAACATCAAATAATGGAGTCTTTGAGGCAAGGTGCGAGGGAAACCTCAATTCCTGACCGGCGGTATAGTAGTCCGCAAGCTCTTATGAGCAGATCCGGTAATATTCCGGAACCGACAGTAAAGTCTGGATGGGAAAAGACAGTATATTGATAGCGATTATGGAGGCTATCAAATATTTGGAATGCTAAAGGGACTATGAAAATAGTCCCTTTTTTTGTGTAGAGGTGAGCCATGACACATATGACAACTGATGAAAAATATATGGCAAAAGCAATTGAATTAGCAGAAAAAGCGAGAGGGTGTACTTCTCCGAATCCGATGGTAGGGGCTATTATTGTAAAAGATGGTCGCATCATTGGTGAAGGGTATCATCAAAAAGCAGGCGAACCCCATGCAGAGGTATATGCTTTACATCAAGCGGGTATGGATGCTAGAGGCGCTACCTTGTATGTAACACTTGAACCATGTTCACATTATGGGAAAACACCACCTTGTGCTAAACGTGTTATTGCTGCAGGTATCTCAAGGGTTGTCATCGGAATGATCGATCCCAATCCTTTAGTTGCTGGTAAAGGATTAGAGATGCTACGAGAGGCGGGCATAGAAGTCGAGGTTGGTGTATTAGAGCGACAATGTGTGGAAATGAATGAGGCCTTTATTACCTATATTAAAACAGGTAAGCCTTTTGTGATTTTAAAATCAGCCATGTCTATGGATGGAAAGATTGCTACTGCCAGTGGTGAATCAAAATGGATTACTAATGAAGAGGCCCGCGTTGATGGACATCGCATCCGTAAAGAAGTAGACGGCATGTTAGTCGGTGTTGGCACAATCCTAGCAGATGATCCCCTACTAAGTTGTCGCATACCACAGGAAACGGTAGAGAAGCAACCACATTTATATATTCTAGATTCCCAAGGTCGAACGCCACTGGATGCAACAATTTGGACAGTACCGAACCGAGCGATTACTATATTCGTAGGGGAAGACTGTGGATTGGAACAAATGGGCGCTTTCAGTGATAAAGGAGCGGAAGTGATCGTCACACCATCTAATGAAAGAGGTCTAGATTTATCGTTTATTCTAGAAGAGTTAGGTGCCCGTCAATGCATGAGTTTGCTCATTGAAGGTGGTAGCCAAGTTGTGGCGAGCTTTGTGGAAACAAAATCCTTTGATAAATTGGTAACCTACATTGGGAATCGTATTATTGGAGGTATTGGAGCTACACCAGCTGTGGGTGGTTTAGGCTTTTCTAGTTTAGATGAAGCAGTACAGCTAGATATTGATGAAGTGATGGCTGTTGGTGATAATATGAAAATAATTAGTTATCGAAGAGGAAGAGAAGGCGTTTATGTTTACGGGGATCATTGAAGAAATAGGGACCATACAGAGTGTAAAACGTTCCCAAAGCTCGCTTACCCTTGAAATTGCAGGAACTATCATTTTCGATGATTTAAGAATTGGTGATTCCGTAGCGGTCAATGGTGTATGCTTAACAGCCACGAACATAGGAGCCCAAAGATTTACAGCAGATGTGATGCCAGAGTCAGTTAAAATGACATCATTAATAAATCTTTCAGCAGGAAGTAAGGTAAATTTAGAACGAGCTATGGCTGCCAACGGTCGTTTCGGTGGCCACGTAGTGGCAGGGCATGTGGACGGTCAGGGCAAGATTATCGGTAAAGATCATGTAGGTAATTCCATTGTGTTCCGTATCGCTGCCGATGATGCTATTCTACACTATGTTATATACAAAGGGTCTATCACTGTGGATGGAGCTAGTTTGACCGTTTCCAAAGTGGGAACTGGTTGGTTTGAAATTTCCATCATTCCTCATACCATTGGAAACACCATTTTACAATATGCCTCCATAGGGACTACAGTGAATTTAGAAACAGATATTTTCGGTCGTTATATTGAACACTTTATGAAAGGGCCTCAAGAGGTGCCGACTAAAAGTGGAAAGGTAACGATGGATACATTGTTAAGTAACGGCTTTTTATAGAAAGGATGATATACATGTCCTATACATTAAATACTATTGAAGAAGTAATTGAAGATTTGAAAGCAGGTAAACCTGTCATTATTGTAGATGATGAAAGTCGAGAAAACGAAGGTGATTTAGTATTGGCGGCTGAATTTGCCACTCGTGAAAGCATTAATTTTATTATCAAAGAGGCTAGAGGTTTGCTATGCACGCCTATGTTAGAAAAAGACTTGATTCGTCTTGGTATCCATCAAATGGTAGAAAAAAATACAGATAATCATGAAACCGCGTTCACTGTGTCAGTAGACCATGTGGATACTACCACTGGTATCTCTCCAGAAGAACGTGCTGTAACGATGCAAAAACTTATTGATCTAAATTCAAAACCAGAAGATTTTAGACGCCCTGGACACGTATTTCCATTGCGGTATAAAGAAGGTGGAGTATTAGTACGCCAGGGCCATACAGAAGCGTCTATTGACCTTTGTAAACTAGCTGGATTATATCCTGCGGCAGCAATTTGTGAAATTACCAATGATGAAGGCTATATGTCACGTATGGATGATTTATTGGCTTTCAGTAAAAAACATAATTTAAAGATTGCTTCTGTAGAAGCTTTAGTGGAATACAGAAAGCGACACGATAGATTAGTAAGCATTGCAGCAGAAACAAAACTACCTACAAAGTTCGGTGAGTTCCGCATCATTGTGTTTAAAAATGAAGTAGATCACAAAGAACATCTTATGATTGTAAAAGGTGATGTACGTGGAAAATCTGATGTGTTGATGCGTATTCATTCTGAATGCTTAACAGGAGATGTATTTGGTTCTCATCGCTGTGACTGTGGGGAACAATTGGAAAATGCATTGCGCTCTATTGAAGAGCAAGGAGAAGGTATTGTTATCTACATGCGCCAAGAAGGTCGTGGGATTGGATTAACGAATAAAATTAAAGCCTATACACTACAAGATCAAGGGTATGATACAGTGGAAGCAAATGTAAAATTGGGTTTTCCTCCAGATATGCGTGAATACTCCTTAGCAGCACAAATGTTACGAGAATTAGATGTAAAAAGTGTTAAGCTATTAACGAACAATCCAGAAAAAAAAGAGGATTTAGAACGTTGGGGCATTACTGTATCTAAGCGTGTTCCTATCGTTATTAAAGCAAATAGCATTAATGCAAAATATTTAAATACAAAAAAAGAAAAAATGCGTCATATGCTGTAATCATATATGAAAATGACACATAGTATACAGAGTGCTTAGGTCCATATATGTCTAATATGAATAAAGGAGAATGACAATGATTCAAGAAGGTAAATTAATAGGTACAGGTAAGAAATTTGCTATTATCGGTTCCCGTTTTAATGAGTTCATCACATCTAAATTAATCAGCGGTGCGAAAGATGCATTATTGCGTCATGACGTGCAAGATAGTAACATTACTACTATTTGGGTACCAGGTGCTTTTGAAATTCCATTGATTGCACAAAAAGCGGCAAAATCTGGTAAGTATGATGCTGTTATCTGCTTAGGCGCTGTTATCCGTGGTGCTACAACGCATTACGATTATGTATGTAACGAAGTGGCAAAAGGGATTGCTCATGTATCCTTAGAATCTGGTGTCCCTGTTATGTTCGGTGTAGTGACTACTGAGAATATTGAACAAGCTATTGAACGGGCAGGTACAAAAGCAGGCAACAAAGGATTCGATTGCGCTATGGGTGCTATCGAAATGATCAATCTATTGGAATCTATGTAGAAAGAAGGATATCCGTGGATTTTATTAAACGTTATACAACAGCGGAAGGGTTACGTCTATCCATTGCCGTAACTACTGATACCGTAGAAGAGGTGAGAGTTCGCCATGATTTGTGGCCCGTAGCAACAGCCGCATTAGGTCGTACTATGACCGGGGCTATGCTAATGGCTAGTGATTTTAAAAATGATGAAAATGTAAGCATTCGATTGCGTGGTGATGGACCTTTGGGCAGTGTTCACGTCGATGCATTCAGCAATAATACTGTACGAGGATATGTGGACCATCCCCATGTAGATGTGCCACTGTTGCGAGAAGGAAAACTCGATGTGGGGGCTGCTGTAGGACGTAATGGAGAAGTTCAAGTGACTAGGTTTACTAAACTTCGTCAAAACTATACTTCCCAAAGCCCTATTCAAACGGGTGAAGTGGCGGAAGATTTAGCCTATTATCTAGCTATGTCTGAACAAGTGGGATCTGTATTAAGCCTTGGTGTATTAGTAGATCCAGATTATCATACTATCGTGGCAGGTGGCTTTTTAGTACAAGCTTTACCAGATGTGACAAATGATGCATTTGATAAAATTGAAGCAAATCTGAAAACCATTGGACCTGTGACTAATTATTTGAAATCAAATCCTAATGCGGAACATTTAATGGAACGCATTTTGGATGGATTTACTGTACAAGAAGTCTATAGTGAGCATATTCATTTTGCATGTCCTTGTAGTCGAGAACGATTTTTTGATCGATTAGCAAGTTTGCCCTTGCATGATAAACAAGAATTAGCCCAAGATGAAGTAACAGAATTAACTTGTCACTACTGTTATGAAAAATATCACTTTTCTAAGGAAGATATGGAAACCTTATTAATCGAAGAAACACATTAATGCTACTTGTTTCTATGGAGGGAACAGTATGAAAAGTATTGAATGGAATGGATCGGAAGTTATTATCTTAGATCAAACGAAATTACCTACATCTGTGGAATATATACGTTGTACTGACTGGCGGCAAGTGGCTGAAGCTATCAAAATGCTTCGTGTGCGCGGGGCCCCTGCTATTGGTGTATCTGCTGCCTATGGATTAATTCTTGCCTTCCGTGAAAGCTATCATCGTGGTGGTGCTAGTGCAGAGATTTTATCTGAATTTAGAGCTTTTGCGGAAACCTTACGCCAAACTAGACCGACAGCTGTTAATTTAATGTGGGCTATTGATCGAGTATTGCGTGTTGTAGATACTTTCACAGGCGACATTGACGAGTTAGATGCGGTTCTTGTAAAAGAAGCTATCGCCATTGATACTGAAGATGTTGCCTTAAATGAAAGTATGGCAAAACATGGTGCTACCTTATTCCAAGATAAAGAATCTTATCGTATTTTGACACATTGCAATGCAGGAGCTTTGGCTACAGCAGGGATAGGCACCGCATTAGGAGTGATTCGAGAAGTCTACGCACAAGGTAAATTAGATCGTGTGTATGCAGATGAAACAAGACCTTTATTGCAAGGATCTCGACTAACTGCTTTTGAGCTTCACGAAGATGGTATTCCTGTGACATTACAAACAGATAATATGGCTGGTTATGCTATGCAACAGGGTCTTATTGATGCAGTGATTGTGGGGGCTGACCGCATTACTTTAGAAGGTGATGTGGCCAATAAGATTGGCACATATAGTGTTGCCGTATTAGCTAAACATCATAATATTCCATTTTATGTAGCTGCTCCGTATAGTACATTCGATTTCTCTATGGCAAGTGGTAAGGATATTCCTATTGAAATGCGTAATCCTCAAGAGGTATTGCAATTCCAAGGCGTTCCTTCGGCACCGCAAGGCATTGAAGTATTGAATCCGGCTTTTGATGTAACACCTCATGATTTAGTGACCGCTATTATCACAGAAGAAGGTGTGTTACGACCTCCGTTTAACGAAAGTATTCGCAATTTACAAGAAAAGAAAAGGAAATAGGAGTTGAACATGGTTGATGTTGTTATCACACATGTAGATGTGTTACAAGAAAATTCAATTGTAAGAGATAATGCTATTGTCATTGAAAATGGATACATTAAAGAATTTGTTTCTAATGATGCAGTCCCTCAAGCGAAAGAAGTAATTGATGGGAAAGGCATGCTCGCTGCACCGGGTTTAATCAATACGCATACGCATATTGCTATGGGTTTATTGCGCAATTATGCGGACGATTTGGAACTGATGGATTGGCTACAAACTGCCATCTGGCCAGCGGAAGCTAAATTGAATAATCACTTAGTCTATTGGGGTACACAGTTAGGCATTGCAGAAATGTTCCGTTCTGGTACTACTTGTTTTAGTGATATGTATTTCTTTATGGATCAAACGGCTGAGGCTGTTAAAGAAACAGGTATTCGTGCTGTATTATCACGGGGGATGGCTGGTGTAGCGCCTACGGCAGAACAAGCGCTAGTAGAAAGTAAAGAATTATTTAAAACATATCACGGTTATAACCAAGATCAGATTAAGGTGATGCTAGGACCTCATGCACCATATACATGCCCTGATGCGTATTTAGAACGAGTGGTTCAATTAGGTCACGAGTTAGGAGCACAAGTTCATATGCATTTAAGCGAAACTAAAGGAGAAGTAGAAAATGTTATCAAAGCTACTGGTAAAACTCCTATTGCACATATGAATGACTTAGGCTTGTTTGATTTAGGCTGTTTAGCGGCTCATTGTGTTCATGTTACTGATGAAGATATGGATATTATGAAAGAAAAATCTGTTCGTGTTGCACATAATCCACAATCGAATTTGAAATTAGCCAGTGGTATTGCACCGGTGCCAGAAATGCTTGCTAAAGGAATTGTGGTAGGCTTAGGCACAGATGGTTCTGCTAGTAACAATAATGCAGATATGCTAGAAGAAGTACGGTTAGCAGCTATGTTACACAAAGCTCGTTTATACGATCCATTGGCAATACCTGCTCAAATAGCTTGGGAATTGGGAACTGTGATGGGTGCCAAAGCATTAGATTATGATGATCTTGGTGTATTAGATGTAGGATATAGAGCAGATATTGTTCTCTACGATACATCTGGATTGCATTGGCAACCACGGTATAATGACGTAGCCTCTTTAGTCTATGCCGCTAACTCTTCCGATGCTAATACTGTATTAGTAGGTGGTAGAGTAGTGATGAAAGATAAAGAACTTCTCACTATTGATGAAGAAAAATTGCGTTATGAAATACAACAAGCGCAGGCGATCTTTCAAGGGTAATGCTATTTATCAGTATATCGCAGTAATAGTTAAGCCTATGTTATATCTATAGTGTTATATAGAGCCTATTAATTGTCTAACTATTTTAAAGTTTAATAGGGTAGGCATTGATAATTTATGAAACAGACAAGATCAAGACCTATATGTTGATGGTCAGCTGTTCCATTTTGGCATAGAAATGAAATTATAAGATAAATTCCTAGAAACTATAGGGGACTAGGCTTGACAAATATATGTCAACTGCTTATAATATCTGTATGTGCGTATATAAATTACCTGCACTTCCATTATACGTTTTGGAGGGGGGGATATAGATGTCAGAAATTAAAGTCGGTAAAAATGAATCGCTTGAAAGTGCACTTCGTCGTTTTAAACGCTCCTGCCAAAAAGCAGGTGTTTTGTCTGAAGTACGCAAACGCGAACATTACGAAAAACCAAGCGTAAAAAGAAAGAAAAAATCTGAAGCAGCAAGAAAACGCAAATTCAAAGCGTAAGTCAATCTTGGAGGTACAACATGTCCTTAAAAGATCAGCTTAAAACAGATATGAAGGAAGCTATGAAAGCTCGCGAAGCGGGTAAAGTGGCTCTTTCAGTCATTCGCATGGTAAATAGCGCCATAAAAAATACAGAAATCGACAAGAAAATTGAATTAGAAGATTCGGACATTATCGCTATATTAGCGAAAGAGATGAAAATTCGTCAAGATTCTTTAGCTGAGTTTGAGAAAGGTCATCGTGATGACTTAGTTACTCAAGTGAAAGCAGAGATGGAAGTATTAGCCAAATATTTGCCTGCCCAATTAAGTGAAGAAGAAATTCGTCACATTGTGGTAGAAGCGATTTCTACCCTAACTGCACCAATTAAGATGGGTGACCTTATGCCGTTGGTTATGCCAAAGACTAAGGGTTGTGCAGATGGCAAGTTAGTCAATGCGATTGTCAAAGAAGAACTTGCAAAAGTCAACTAATGTGTTGACAGACTTAATTGATTATGTTACTATAATCACATAATATAATACTAAGTCAATGAGGACTCTAAGAAACCTAGTTTCTTGGAGTCTTTTTGTTTATTATGAGGAGGTTTATCATGAGCAAAGAATTATTATATTACATTCCAGCAGGCCAATATGGTAAAGAAGGTGTTCTTGCCTTACTAGAACAACATCCAGAAATTCGTTTTGTATCTTTAGTCGGTGTTGATTTAGCGGGTAATGATACTGATGAAAAAATTCCAATGGAGCAATTCTTTGATGATTATGAATCTTTCTTTGAAGGTCGTGCAGTACAAACAGACGGCTCTTCTGTTGTATTGACAAATATTGCTACGTTGAACAATGCTCGTGTCGATATGTGGGGTGACCCTAGTGTAAACTGGTTTGTTGACTACAACTATGAACATATTGATGAAGCTACAGGCAAACCGACGGGTACACTTCGTATTCCAGCATTCTTGAAACATTGCGATCGTTATGTAGACTCTCGATCTATCTTAAAACGTAGCTGTGAATATGTAAAAGAAGAATTGATGAAATTATTACAAGCGAACCAAGTGAAAGGCATGGAATTTATCGATGCTAATGAAATCGCTGACGTTATCTTTACATCTGCTACAGAATTGGAATTTTGGGTGAAAACACCGTCCAGAAATGTAGATGCAAAAGCGTTATCTGTATCTCAAAAATTACAAGAACAATACTGGCAACGTACACATGGTTCCGTTCGTACTGCATTAGAACAAGCCGTGTCCTTATTGGATAAATATGGTTTACATGCAGAAATGGGTCATAAAGAGGTTGGCGGTGTAAAAGCGAAACTAGATGACGAGGGTAATGTTGACTGGGTATTAGAACAATTAGAAATTGATTGGAAATATACAAATAATCCATTGCAAACTGCAGACAATGAGTTACAAGCTCGTATCATCGTTCGTGAAGTATTCCGTGAAAATGGCTTAGATGTTACTTTCAATGCGAAACCAATCATCGGTGTAGCAGGTTCTGGTGAGCATACGCATTTCGGTGTGATGGTAAAAATGAAAAATGGCAAAGTGTACAACTTGTTCTCCCCAGCTGATTTACGCAAAGAACATGCTAGCCCATTGGCATATGGAGCTATTATGGGGCTATTAAAACACTACGAAGCGATTAACCCATTTATTTCCTCCACAACAGACTCCTTAAACCGCTTAAAACCAGGTTTTGAAGCACCTGTATGTATCGTTACATCCTTGGGTACAGATCCTGCGTTGCCAAGCCGTAACCGTACTATTCTTTGTGGCTTGATTCGCGATGTGGATACACCGATGGCAACGCGTTTTGAATTGCGTTCTCCAAACCCATATACAAACACATACACAGCATTAGCATTGATTTATTTATCTGCTTTCGATGGAATGAAATATGTCATCACATCTGGTAAAACACCAGAAGAGATTTTAGCGGAATTGTCCAAAAAAGAAGGGGAACCAGCTGATTATCTAGAAGCATCCCGTGAATATCGCTCTGAAGTTGACGTATTTGATGATTTCACAGCAGAAGAACGAGATCGTAAATTTGGTAAAGCCCCTGCTACTGTATGGGAAAATATCCAAGGCTATACAAACAATCCTGAAAAAGTAGCCTCCTTAACTTTGGGTGGTGCTTTTGAAAAAGACTTGATGGATTCTTTCATGGCAGGTGTAATCAATCGTTGGAAATTAGAATTAGCGAACCGTATTGTTCCAGCTAATATTCAATTAGTGCGTTCCTTACAAGCCATTCATGATGCAGCAGATGGTTTTGATAGTGCGAACTGGAACAAAGTGAATACTTTGCGCTTATACCTAGCAAAAGATAGCGTAGACAGCAAATCTTTATTCACACGCATCACTGATGCATTGGCGAAAGGCGACTATGATACAGCGTCTGCATTACAAGTAGAAATGAACGAAAAAGTAGTTGAATTAGAAGCTCTATATGCAGAGTATACTCGTAATATTCTATAATAGGTATTTAGTATAAAAAAGGACTGACCACAACATTGTGTTCAGTCCTTTTGCTATGATAATTTATAATCTTTCATTACTATTAGGTTCTTTTCCATATCGCACAACTAAGACCAAACTAATGACTAATGCTAAAATTGCAGATGACCATAGAAATAGATCCATAGAAGATTCGTGAGATACGATGATTAGTCGAATGATAGCTGTGATACCAATGTAGATAAAGTACCGAAGAGGAAAGTGAAAGTTATTTTTAAAATATTTCACCACTAATGATAGAAACTCAAAGAATAGGAAGAAATTAATAATTTCTTCTAAAAATGTAGTATATGCTACATCAGTTGTAAATAAACCTGGTATGAGCGTCACAATATAAAATGCTGTATTTAACACAGCTACGGTTAATACGATACCAATAGAAAATAAAGTGAAGTTTAGAATCCACTGAAAAAATGTAGACACTTGTTGCAAAAAATAATTCATAAGGACCTTTCCAATAAAAAAGGGTGGAGTGACGAATCACTGCACCCTTATGTATTTACTCAGTAACAATTAAACTAAGGCTTTAGTTGCCGCTTCAGCTGCGTCGAAGTTAACAGCAGATGTTACTTCTGGTACATATTCTACATAACGAACTACGTCGTCTTTGTCGATGACAACGATACCACGAGATAATAAGCGTAAGCCTTCAAGAATGAAACCATAATTTTCACCGAAAGAAAGGTCACGGTGGTCAGATAAAGTTTCTACTTGGTCGATACCAGCAGCACCACACCAACGCTTTTGAGCGAATGGTAAGTCTACGGATACAGTCAATACAACAACGTTTTCACCTAATTTAGAAACGTTTTGGTTGAACCAACGAGTTTGCGCATCACATACGCCAGTATCCAAAGATGGTACTACGGAGATAACTTTTACTTTACCTGCGTAATCTGCTAATGTTTTTTCACCCAAACCATTGTCTAATAATGTGAAAGCTGGAGCTTTGTTACCTACTTTAACTTCTTTGCCCAATAAAGCGATTGGGTTACCTGCAAATGTTACTACACCTGTACGTTTTTCCATTGTATGTTCCTCCTTTAATAACGGAATAATATCTTTTGTATATTCATATTATATCATGGTACAATTAGGTTAGTAAATAATCTTTATCGAAAAAAATCGAAATTATCATAAAATGGGGGTACCTATGAAAGGTTTTCACTTATTCCGATACTTTTTTAAAGAACATTCCTATAAATATATTATTGGTATCATTCTACTTCTAACAATTAATGGATTATTGTTGTTAGTGCCTACTTGGATGGGGGAAGCTATCAATACATTATATGTGGGAAAAGATGGAATTTGGCATTATGTTGGCTTGTTTGTACTGCTAGGCATTGTAATTACTGTGTTAAAATTTATCTCTCGTCACATGCTATTAGGATCCATACGTAACTTTGAGTTCTATTTGCGACGTGAGTTATTTCATCATGCTTTACGTATCCCTACTTCCTATTACGATGAGCATGGTCCTGGGAAAGTGATGGCACTCATGACAAATGATGTAACCTCTTTACGTGTATCTTTGGGATTAGGAGTTATGTTATTTGTAGATGCCTTATTCTTTGGGGTCATTGCGTTTTGTATTCTTGTGCAAAAGATGTCCCTATGGTTAGCAGTAGTGACTATTTTGCCGATGCCATTCATCGTATACGGTATGTTGACACTTTCAAAATATCTGAGAAGTCGTCAAAAGAATGCCCAAAGTTCCTATAGTGATGTAACAGAATATGCACAAGAATTATTTTTAGGCATGGCAGTAATTCGTGCCTTTAATAAAGAATACAATAGTTGGAAACGCTTTACAGCGGTGAATGAAAGAAATTATGAAAATAATTTATCTGTAGTTCGCATCGATTCCTTGTTAACGCCCTTGACCTATATGGCACCTTTTGTGTGCTACGCTTTAAATATGTACGTATGTGGACAAGCTATTATCAACGGCGAATTGACGGTAGGTGAGTTTGTGGCTCTTAACGGGTATGTGATGCTTGTCATTGGACCTATTATGGCTATCGGGTCCCTAGCGACAGTCTTGCAAAAGGGCTTAGCCTCCTTAGAACGGATGGAGGAGTTCTTTGCTCTTCCACAGGAAGATATTCAGGAATATGCGAAGATGTTACCACCAGAGACGATTCGTATCAATCAATTATCGTTCACCTATGCATCTAGTAAAGAACCCATTTTAAAAGATATTTCCATGAGTATCCCTCAAGGCTCTTTCATCGGCATAGTAGGGGGCCCTGGATCTGGTAAATCTACCTTGTTTAAGCTATTGCTGGATATTCAACATGCTCCTAAGGGTAGCATTTATTTTGGTGAAAGAGATATCCAAGATATTCCTCTTAGCACCTTGCGCCACAGTATTGCCTATGCACCATCTACGCCATCCTTATTAAGTGTATCGATACGGGATAATATTCAATTTGGATTTGACGCAACCATGAACTCTAAGATGACTATCGAAGAAGCTGCTCAGCGCGCAGGACTCTTTAGAGATTTAGAGGAGCGCATTGAAGGGAATAAGAAAAATGTGACCTTAGAAGAAGGTGGTTCCGATGTATCTGGAGGACAACGTCAACGCATATCCTTGGCTCGCGCCTTTTATAAACAGGCTCGATATTTACTGTTAGACGATGCATTCTCAGCCTTAGATGCTCATAGCTTGCGCCATATCCTAGATACATTGCGCTCCCAAGAAAATCAAACTATACTCTGTATTTCACAGCGCTTAGAAGCCCTTGAGGAGGCGGATTGTATTTATGTGTTCCATGAAGGTCGTATCATAGAGTCGGGCACGCACATTGAATTATTACAACAAGAAGGTATGTATCACCAATTAGTGATGTTACAAAAGCGAGGTACTACTGATGAGAACTAAACAAAAAACAGACTATCATGTGCTCTTGCAATTGTGCACTTTCATCAAACCCTACCTATCTTATATGTGCCTTGGCGTATGTATGCTCGTACTCGTGTTGGGAGTGCAGTTACTACGTCCCGTCATTATGAAAGAATTTATCGATGTGGGTGTGGCTACAAAGGATATGGGGCTCATTACTAACTATGCAGTAGGCTACATCGCATTGATCATCTTTGGTATGATTGCCTTAGGGATAGAAAATTATGCCTTACAAAGTTTTGGTCAGCGTATCATATTCGATATTCGAAATACTATCTTTGAAAACATATTGACCATGAGTCCTCGTGAGTTCACGTCCTATCCAGTAGGTAATTTAGTGACACGAGTGACCAATGATACGGAGTCCATTCGTACCTTATACACAGAAGTGCTAGTGAAAATTAGTAGTAGTATCTTCCAGATTGTGGGGATCCTTGTGTTTATGTTCCTCATCGACACTACATTAGCAACGATTGTACTATGCTTAGTGCCAGTGTTTACAGGTGTTATCTTCGTGTATCGAAAATATGCAAGGAAAGCTTTTCGAGGTGTGCGTAGTAAGGTGGCTGCGTCCAATACATCAGTACAAGAAATGTTAAATGCCATTCTCATGATTAAAACCTATGTTGGGGAAATGATCATGGAAAGAAGTTATGATCGAGTTAGTCGTGAATTTTTGGCAGCTGGTTTATTTGAAGTGAAAACATTTGCCATTTTCCGACCTATTGTAGACGGCTTATTCTTTGTTGCATTAATCGCCATCTTTACGGTGACAGGGTATTTCGATTCCATTACAGAAGCAGGCACAGTGTTCGCTTTTTTACAATATATCAATCGTATCTTTGAACCTATCAAGGAAATTGCTGAAAAATATGGGAATTTACAATCTGCCTTAGCAGGAGCAGAACGTATACTTCCTATGTTACAATCTGAAAGTGGAAAAGTGGAAGCAGATATTGTCATACCAGATGCCTTTGCTACGATTACATCCATCGAGTTTGATCATGTATATTTCTCTTATGACGGGTCTGATAATTATGTATTAAAAGATATTACATGGCACATAGAAGAAGGGGACTTCCTAGGGATTGCGGGACCATCTGGTGGTGGCAAATCGACGATGATGCAATTATTACTAGGCTTTGAAACACCTATCAAAGGAATGATTCGCATCAATGGGGTTAATGTACAAGATATAGATCCTAGAATCATCCGACAATCCTTGGGCTATGTATTCCAAGATTCTCATTTATTTAAAGGCTCTATTGAAGATAATATCTCCTTATTCGATCCATCCATATCTTCAGATATGGTAGAAATGGCAGCTAAGAAAGCTCATTTACATCGCTCTGTAGAACGATTAGATGAAGGATACAAAACACCAGTAGGCTATTTAGGCTCCTTATTGTCACAAGGTCAACGTCAATTGTTGTCATTGGCTAGAACATTGGTGCAAAATAAATCGGTCCTTGTATTCGATGAGGCCACTTCCAATATCGATAGTCATACAGAGGAACTTTTACAACAATCCATTGTAGATATTAAAGGGGAAAAAACGATTATCGCTATTGCTCATCGCTTATCGACCCTACGAGATGCTACGAAAATTATCGTCATTTCCGATGGAGAAATTGCAGAACAAGGAACGATTGAGGAAATATTAGCCAAAAAAGGGGTATTCTATGAATTATGGAATGCCTAGGTGCTTTCAGAAACATAGTTATATAAAAGAAAAGAGCTGTCTATGAGTCAGCCACAGTGTTCAGTAAAGGATAGATATGGAACAGATTACGTCCAAGGATAATAAAAAAATTAAACATGTTTTGCAATTATATAAACGCAAATACAGACAGACCCATAGGGAATATGTAGCGGAAGGGTATCGGACGGTAGTCGATATGATTCCTACCGGCCATGTTCGCTATGTACTTGCAAAAAGTACCAATGGGGTCGAAGAAGGATTACAAGAACTGTGTGAAATGTATCATGTCGATCTATATGTAGTTGACGATAGTTTGTGGAAAGGTATTGATACTACTATTCACGGACAAGGTGTGTTAGCTGTGGTATGCCAAAAAGAATCCCGCATAGAAGATTTCACAGCCCATGCAAATGGACTATATATATTGGTCGATGGTGTACAAGATCCTGGAAATATGGGGACTTTGATTCGAACTGCTGTAGGAGCTGGTGTGAAAGCTATGTTTTTAACACCTAACACGGTGGATGTATATAATGAAAAAACAGTGCGCAGTACTATGAGTGGACTTTGCAAAATTCCCATCTATACGCATGTATCCGACAGCGACTTAGAAAATCTGATAACCAAAGAGGGAATCCATCTATATGGGACAGTCTTAGAAGATAGTGTGTCCTATGAGGTCCCTACCTATGAAGGCCCTACTATGATTGCCCTAGGAAATGAGGCAAATGGTCTTTCTCAAAGCATCTTACGCAGAGTGGAACAGCGTATTTCCATTCCTATGTATGGCCCTATGGAATCATTAAATGTGGCTATAGCTGGTGCTTTGTGCATGTATAAAGTACAAGAACGAAAATTGTGTCTATTCAAAGTAGAATAATTTTGGTAAAATAATAGTACAAATATCCATTTAGTGCGTACAGAAAGTGCAGGAATGTGATTATGAAACGTCTTATTGTCAATGCAGATGATTTTGGTTTACATCCTCTTATTAATGATGGGATTCTAGAAAGTCATCAAAACGGAATTGTTACAAGTACGTCTTTATTAGCCTCTGGGGAGGCCTTTGAGGAAGCGATTCAACTAGCGAAAGCAACGCCGACATTAGGTGTGGGGCTCCACATTTGTTTAGTGGGAGGATTACAACCAGTTTGTGCTCCAAAGGAAATCCCTAGCCTTCTTATTAACGGCAGATTTCCTGAGACTCATACGGAGTTTATGAAACGTCTATTTTCAGGACAAGTGAAAGGGCAAGAACTACGAAAAGAGATTCAAGCTCAATTTGAAAAAGTCATGTCTACTGGAGTACCAATTACTCATGTAGATGGACATCAACATATGCATGTACTACCACAAGTGTTACCTATGATAGCAGAGCAAATGAAGCGGTATGGAATTAGTAAAATTCGTATGCCTGATGAAACACCATTTTTATTTAATGGTGTAGCCTCCATTGGTCGTTGGATTGGTAAGGTCGGTTTGACGGCGATTACACAACATGCCTACACAACGTCTCGTGACCTTGGTTTTTCGTCTCCTCTTTATTTTTGGGGGATGATGAATGGAGGCTACTTGAATGAAAAGGCTCTATTAGGCATACTTTCAAAAGTTGCTGGGAAACGTGGGGTCCATGAAATTATGACACATCCAGGTACATCTAATTCTCAATTAGCTCCACTCTATCCGTGGGGATACCATTGGGATGAGGAGCGATTAGCTATGATGTCTCATGTCGTGAAGGAATATATTGCCGATCAGGGCATTAGTCTCATTCATTATGGGCAATGGGATGATGGAGCACATTCATGAGTACTATGGTAAAGCGTGGTATACTGATTGGACTTTTACTTATCATCGTGTCGGGGATTACTATTTTTTTCACCATCGATATGGAGTCATTAGCTACGCTAGGTACCTTTAATCTATCGTCCTTAGGGCTAGCTGCGTTGGCCCTAACCTTAGGCATGTATTTTGATGGTCTTCGATTACAGCGCTTAGTACGTATGGGAGGATATAGCTTATCCTTAGTAGCTATTTTGCGCGTTATTTTTGGCAATTATTTTATGGCCATGCTTACGCCAGGAGCCAGCGGTGGCGCTGTAGCGCAAGCATTGATTCTTAGATCCTATCAAGTACCGATTGGGAAAGCGGCACCTATTGTGCTAGTGAGGACCGTATTCTCTATCTTATTTTTAATTGTCATGTTGCCTATCATCTTGTTGTCAGAACAAATTGATGTACCTTATATTACTAATTCTCAGCTATTAGGCATTTCCATTTTAGTTGTGATTTTCACATTTGTGGGCATTTATATGCTACAAACTCGTCTTATGAAACAATTTATAACATGGATTTCGAGAGTCATGAAAAAAGGAAATCCCAAGGCATGGCTATTAAAATTAGATGAATGTAATGGAGGACTTAGTTTACTCTATGCGAATCCGATCCAATCTTTGATTGTATTTATTGAATCTGCATTAAGCTTGCTCTGTTTATATGCCATAGCGCCGGCTTTAATGTATGCATTTACAATAGATATTAGTATTGTTGAAATAGTAAATCGAATGATTTTATTAAATTTAATCTTATATTTCGCCCCAACACCGGGAGGCACTGGCATTGCAGAAGGCTTATTTGTCTATCTATTTGCTCCCTTTGTTCCAGTAGGTACAGTGGGATTAGTAGCGGTGGCATGGCGAATTGTAGCAGAATATGTACCATTTTTCATTGGTATGTACTCAGTGTTAACTTTATATGGACAACATATTGCAAGATCCGTATCCACATGTAGTAAAGAGGTGTAGTTATGGCTATGAAAGGCAAAAAAGACAAATTTTATTTAGTGAATGAAGTAATTCTTCCGGAAGCAATTAAAAAAACGATTAAAGTAAAATCTATATTGCAATTAGGGGAAGCAAAAACGATCAATGAAGCCGTTGAAAAAATGGATTTAAGTCGATCTGCGTATTATAAATACAAAGATTATGTATTTCCATTTTATGAACTTTCACAAGGTAAAATCGTATCGATTAATGCATTGATTTCCAATGAATCTGGCATGTTATCCAATATTTTGCGTATTATTGCAGATTATAATGGAAGTGTATTAACAATCAATCAAAATTTACCGCTACAAGGTGTAGCTCACGTAAATATTTCTTTTGAAACAAAGGAATTAACATTACCAGTAGAAGATGTATTGCACGAGGTAAGACAATTAGAGGGAGTTATTAAGGTAGAACTAATTGGTCAAGCCTAGTGCCCAAGGAGATATAGAATGAAGCAAGGCGTAAAGATTGCCCTCTTGGGTTTTGGTACTGTGGGACAAGGTACAGTTGAATTATTAATAAAAAATCTAAATGTCATTCAAAATCGTATCAGTGTCCCGATTACGGTGGACAAAATTTATGTTAGAAATCCAGATAAATATAGTCATGTGATACTGCCTAGTACCGCTACATTTGTAACAGATTATAAAGAGATTTTACAGGACCCATCTGTGGACATTGTGGTGGAAGTTATGGGTGGCACTACCTTTGCCCGCACTTGTATTGAGGAAGCTATTATTGCAGGTAAACATGTGGTGACAGCGAATAAAGATTTATTGGCAGAAGCAGGTCCCTATTTAATGGAACTTGCTACGAAACATCATGTAGATTTGCGATTTGAAGCTAGTGTAGCAGGGGCGATTCCTATTATTCGTGCCTTGTATGATTCCTTTGGTAGTAACCAAATTACGGAAATCATGGGTATTTTAAATGGGACTACGAATTTCATTCTATCGAAAATGAGCGAAGATGGATTAGGCTATGAAGAGGTATTGAAAGAAGCACAAGAATTAGGCTATGCCGAAGCAGATCCTACATCCGATGTGGAAGGCTATGATGCAGCTCGTAAATTAGCCATTTTAGGATCCATCGCTTTCAACAAGCGCATTTTCTTTGAAGATGTAAGCTGTGAAGGGATTACGCAAATTGATGCTAGTGACATTCAATTTGGTAAAGAGTTTGGGTATACTATTAAACTTTTGGGCATCGCTAGAGAAACAAAAAAAGGCTTGTCTTTAAATGTACACCCTGCATTTATTGCCAACACACATCCATTGGCATCAGTGCGTGGCTCTTTTAATGCTGTGTTCTTGCGAGGTAATGGTTTTGATGATGCCATGTTCTATGGTCGTGGTGCTGGTAGCTTACCAACTGGTAGTTCTATCGTCAGCGATATTATGGAAATAGCTCGCAATGTAGCCCAAGGTAAGACTGGGGAAATGAAACAATTCTATTACCCGCAAAAAACAATGTATAGTTCTAGTAAAATTGAGTCTGCTTATTACATTCGTATGACTGTAGATAACTCTACAGGTGTGTTGGCGAAAGTAGCCACAAAGCTTGCGGAACAACGTATTTCAGCTCATTCTGTGATCCAGCGTAAAGCAGATAACGATACGGCTACATTAGCGATCATTACTTCAAAATGTCCTCATGCATATATTCAAAATTTAATCGATTCTTTCAACCATTTACGTGTCGTTAGAGAAGTGGGGAGTGTCATCCGCATCATGGTTGAATAAAGGAGTTTTCATGAAATCTATTACGGTACAAGTACCGGCTACCAGTGCCAATTGTGGACCCGGATTTGATTGTCTAGGAGTAGCACTTAATTTATATAATTTGTTTACTTTTGAGCCTGATGAAGAGGCTACCTCTAATACCTATACCTTTGAGGGATTTGGAGCAGACTTATTAGAACAGGAAGACCACAGCCAAAACCTCGTGGGTATTGCTATGGAGCGAGTGTTTCAAGAAGTCAATGCGACACCAGTCTATGGTCATATCCATTCCAACACACAAATTCCACCATCCAGGGGATTGGGCAGTAGTTCTACTGCCATTGTGGGTGGGTTGCTATTAGCCAATGCCTATTTAAAAGAACCTTTAAACAAGGACCAACTATTACTTATTGCCAATGATATGGAAGGTCATCCAGATAACGTGGCACCAGCTATTATGGGTAATTTAGTTTGTGCCGTAGGCGGTCATGATACAGTATTTCATTCCCACATCGATGTACCTAGCAATTTAACCTTTGCTGTAGTGGTGCCGGAAGTGATTGTAGAAACATCATACGCACGTAGTGTCCTACCGACGGAATTAAGTTATAAAGAAGCCGTTGCCAATGTTGGGTTTGCTACTTTATTCGTAGGGTCTATGATACAAAATCGCATGGATAATTTGTCTGTTGCGTTACAGGATTATCTACACGTACCCTATCGTAAGACATTGATACCGTACTGTGATGATGTATTTACAGCGGCGAAAGAGCATGGTGCTTACGGGTCTACCATAAGTGGATCTGGGTCTACCTTAATTGCCTATTGTTCTCCAGAGCATGCAGTGACCGTGGCAGATGCTATGAGCTCTGTCTTTATGGAACACGATATTGATTGCCGTCGTTTCGTACTCCATGCAGATCGCGAAGGGGCAAAAGTTGTGAAAATTAAATATGAATAGAAAACTTCATGATTCTTTTAAACTTTATATGATATAATCAAGTATATATATTCTAAAAAATATCTAAGTAGGAGGAATACATGAACAATATAAAAACAGCAGCCTTGTTGGCTCTACTCTCTGGATTATTGATGGTCATAGGGCAAGCCGTTGCTGGTCATTCTGGAATGATACTGATGTTTATCATTTCATTGGGTATCAACTTTTACACCTATTGGAATAGTGCCTCTATGGTATTACGTGCCTATGATGCCAAAGAAATTACGGAACAAAATAATCCAAACATCTTTCACATTGTAAAGAAATTAGTTCATAATGCTGGCTTACCGATGCCGAAGGTGTATATTATTGAATCTGAGGTACCTAATGCATTTGCTACAGGACGCGATCCAGAACATGCAGCAGTAGCGGTAACAACAGGGATTATGAATCTATTGACAGATGATGAAATCGAAGGTGTCTTGGCTCATGAGTTATCTCATGTAAAACATAGAGATACATTAATTAGTACTATTGCAGCCAGTATGGCAGGATTTATTGCAATGGTGGCGAATATGTTACAATGGGCAGCTATTTTTGGTGGCCGTGACGATGAGGAAAATTCCAATCCTATCGCCTTGATTGGTACTATCATTTTAGCTCCCTTAGCAGCAAGCTTAATTCAAATGGCTATTTCACGTTCTCGTGAATACTTAGCAGATGAGGAAGGCGCTATGATGAGTGGCAAACCATTGTCCTTAGCCTCTGCGTTAGCCAAAATCGAGCATTATGCTAAGTTCGGTGTGCTGCCTGGTCAGAGTGAAAGCCGAGTATCATCTACAGCACACATGTTTATTATTAATCCTTTAAGTGGAATTTCTTCCACTATGACTCAGTTATTTAGCACGCATCCGTCTACTGAAAGTCGTATTCAACGGTTACGTGAGATAGCGAGTCGCCTATAAAGGTGTGCTATGCACATTAATGTTATAGAAATCGTAAGGTTTCCTAATTGTTAAGGAGGTATACTATGGCAAAAGTGTACACGAAAACAGGTGATGCAGGTTCTACTGGTCTATATACTGGAGAACGTGTAAGCAAAGCATCACAACGTGTTTGTACGTATGGAACGATTGATGAAGCACAAGCCTTTCTTGGAGTAGCCCGTGCGTACTCAGACAAAAAAGCTGTGCAAGACACATTGTTACAACTGGAAAAAGAATTGTGGATGATCATGGCAGATATTTCTAGTTTAGGTCAAGAAGCAACCATTACAGATGAACATGTTGCCAACTTGGAGCACATCATCGACAAATTTGATGAACAATTAGAGCCACTATCTAAATTTATTTTACCTGGTGACAGCAAAACATCAAGTTTCTTACACTTAGGTCGTACCATCGTTCGCCGTGCAGAACGAGACCTATGGAAGTTAGGAGAAACGGAAGAGATTCATATGTCAAATCTTCGCTATTTGAATCGTTTGTCTGACTTGTTATTTATCTTAGCTCGTGTAGAAGACGAAGTACAATAAGCAGTGCATTAAAAAAGAGGTACTCCATAGGGGTACCTCCTTTTAGTATCTCTTAGATTATTTCTATCAAATCTTCTTGGATGTGCTATAATACTATGTATGTAGTTACTGTAATTAATGTTGTACTTCTTGGACATCTACAGTTTTGTTTAGCACATCTTCAGGACTTGGATAGAAGAAATAGATTTGATCAATTTCATTTTTGAATTTTTCACGAATGTGCACGGACAGCAATGTTTCAAACTGAATGATATCGTCTGAGTCCATTACAGCATCCTCCACTAATACAAATAATTGTGGTTCTGCTTTTGGTGCATTCGGTGGCAAACGATCAGGTGAAAGTGGTACATTCACGATGATGCGCACAGAGGCTACATAATTTCCATTTTGATCCTTGATGGCTGCACGATAGGTATGTTCCCATAAGGTTGCCATTAATTGGATGTCTAAGTTTAATAATTCCATAGTTGTCTCCTTTATAATGAACGTATAGTACCTATAATAACTGATAAAGGGCAACTTTGTATAGGGATGTTATGAAAAATCGTATCATATTTTGTACAGGTGGCGCTCGCAGTGGTAAAAGTGAGTTTGCAGAAACACTAGCACTTTCAAAAGAGGGCCAAAAAGGATATATTGCCACAGGGCAAGCCTATGATGAAGAGATGAAGCATCGCATTCATCTGCACCAAGAACGACGTAAAGCTATATGGAATAATTATGAAATTCCTCATACCATCAGTGAACACATTTACACAGTATTGAAAGAATGTTCCGTGGTCTTGGTGGATTGTCTAACTATGTGGACTACTAATTTATTATTACAAGACGGGGAGTTCAGATCCCAAGAGGATATCAATGAACGGGAGAGAGCCATACTTTTAGAAGTACAAGCTGTTTTGGATAGGATTCGTTCCTACGAAGGGGAGCAGGAAAAAACAGTTATTTTTGTGACCAATGAAATTGGATTAGGCATTGTGCCAGAAAATAAACTGGCCCGTATTTTTAGAGATATTATGGGTCGTGTCAATCGTTTAGTGGCTGCAGAAGCAGATGAAGCGTATATGACAATTAGCGGTATGACAATAGATATAAAAGCATTGGAGGTAAGCAACCATGGCTAAAAAAATTATGTTTCAAGGAACAAGTTCGAATGTAGGTAAAAGTATTTTAGCTACAGCAATGTGTCGTATTCTACATAATAAAGGATACAAAACAGTGCCTTTTAAAGCGCAGAATATGGCATTAAACTCCTATGTTACAAAAGCGGGTGATGAAATTGGCCGTGCTCAAGTGGCACAAGCAGAAGCAGCCGGGTTAGAACCGATTGTACAGATGAATCCAGTTCTCTTAAAACCTACGGGCAACCAATCTTCACAAGTGGTGCTCATGGGCAAACCAGTAGGCGTCTATAGTGCTAGAGAATATCACACAAAATACTCCTTATCAGCCTTGGATAAAGTCAAAGAAAGTTTACAATATTTAGATGATAATTTTGATATGATTGTTATTGAAGGTGCTGGTAGCCCTGCAGAAGTCAATTTAAAAGCTAATGATATTGTAAACATGCGTGTTGCCAAGTTAGCAAAGGCTCCTGTTATGCTGATTGCAGATATTGATCGTGGTGGTGCTATTGCCTCTGTTGTAGGCACATTAGAGTTATTGGAGCCTGATGAAAGAGATTTGGTAAAAGGGATTATTATCAACAAATTCCGTGGTGACGTAACCTTGTTGCAACCGGCTTTAGATTTTATTGAGCAAAAGACTGGTAAAAAAGTAGTTGGTGTTGTACCAGCCATAGAAAATCTTGATATTGATGAAGAAGATTCTGTAGCCTTAGAGAGCAAATATAGGGGTGTATCAAAAGAGATTACCATTGCTGTTATGCAAACTCCTAAAATCTCTAATTTCACAGATTTTGATGCCCTTGCCTATGAACCAGATGTATCTGTACGTTTTGTAAAACAAGGGGAACCGATTGGACATCCAGACATGGTTATCTTGCCGGGTTCAAAAAATACACTAGCCGATTTAGCATACTTACAAGAACATGGCTATGATAAGGATATCCATGCCTTAGCAGAAGCTGGTGTTCCAGTGCTAGGCATCTGTGGTGGTAACCAAATGCTAGGGGAAATGCTTTATGATCCAGAAGGGATTGAAGGGGATATTCCTGAACTGAAGGGCTTAGGTTTACTTCCAACAGCGACAACGATGAAAAGTGAAAAATTAACGCACCAAGTTCGTTTCGATGTAAAAGAATTATCCTTCCTAGGAATTAACTATACTGGTGAAGATCTTGTGGGCTATGAAATCCATATGGGAGATACACAGCCAGTAGGATTGGGAGAACGTTGTTTCCACATTCAAAAACGCAGTGATGCCAAGGTCGATGTAATCGACGGCTTTGTCACTAGCAATGGTCAAGTAATGGGGACCTACATTCACGGCATTCTAGATAATGATGGATTACGTCGCTCGATCCTCAATGCATTACGGGCGAAAAAAGGATTAGAACCATTGGATATTGTATTCCGCTACTTTGAACATAAAGAAGCTGCCTATAATCGATTAGCTAAGATTGTAGAGGAACATTTAGATATGGACTACATTAACTCATTATGGGAGCAAGACTAATGGAATGGTTTTTGCACCATCTTGTGTATTTCATTCCCCTAGGAGCCCTAGTAGTGGATACTATGTTTGGGGACCCTAGGAGCAAGTATCATCCAGTGGTATTGATTGGCAATTGTATCTCTTTCTATGAAAGTATTTTGTACAAAAAAAATACCTCTGCGAATCATCAAATCTTGTTAGGCATCTCTACAGTTTTGTTAGTATTAATGTCTGTTATGATTGTCGTAACAGGCTTACTGTTCATAGGTGGCACAATTCATCCAGTGGCCTATTCCATAGTCTCCTTGTTGTGTCTATATATCTCTATCAGTCCACGATGTTTAGCAGAGGCAGGTATAGAAATCGCCAATTTATTACGAAAACAAGATATCCTAGAAGCACGTCGCAAAGTAGGGTGGATTGTAGGCCGTAAAACCAGTGACCTTGATGAAAGTGAAATTACCCGTGCCACTATTGAAACAGTAGCGGAAAATACTGTAGATGGTATTATTTCGCCTCTATTTTGGTTTGTTTTATTAGGACCCTGGGGAGCCATTGGATACCGGGCTATCAATACGATGGATTCCATGTTAGGCTATAAAAATGACCGCTATTTATACTTTGGTCGTTTTGCAGCCCGCTTAGATGATGTAGTCAATTATATTCCAGCTCGACTTACCTTGGTGTTATTCGTAATCGCCGCCTTCCTATGTGGGAAAGACTGGAAACATGCCTTGCGTATAGCAGCTCGTGATTCTGCTAAACATCCGAGTCCCAATGGTGGCTATGCAGAAGCACCAGTGGCAGGGGCTCTACATATTCGTTTAGGTGGTCACAATGTGTACCATGATAAGGTTACATTTCGTGCCTACATGGGAGATCCTATAGAACCGATGGTGGGGCGCCATATTTATCAAACCATATACTTGATGTATACCGTTTCTATATTAGGTGTTCTGTGCACCATGGGTAGTACTTATTTGATTAATCAATGGTAGGTAACATATGAAAGGATTTTTCGTAGGATTACAATTTTTAACACGTTTAAAACTTGTGAATCAAACAGAATGGAAAGTAGAAGACTTCGGGGCATCCGTTACGTATTTCCCCCTTGTAGGGCTTGTCATCGGTGCGTGTATGTGGGCTTTGTACACCTTGGCGAATCCCTATCTTCCTGTATCACTGTTGATGCTCATCTTGGTAATTTTTGAATTTCTATTTACTGGTGGACTTCATGCAGATGGCTTTATGGATACCTGTGATGGCTTATTTTCTGGTCGTGATCGGGAACGTAAATTAGAGATTATGAAAGACAGCCGTGTAGGCAGTAATGGGGTGGTAGGATTTGTCTTTTTAACGCTTTTAAAATGGCAATTACTCGTGAATCTACCAACTGTAGTGGTTCCTTTAGTTCTGATAAGTATGCCTATTTTAAGTCGCTATACAATGGTCATTAGCATTCAAAAGTTTCCGTATGCGAGACCGGAAGGAATTGGCAAATTTTTTGCGGCCAATGCGCCTAAGTATGCCACAGCGGTAGCAACAGTATTGGCATTATTACCAGTGTTCTGCTATGAATGGTTCTATGTGTATTTATTTGCCATTGCCGTATCTGTGAATCTTATCATTAATTCCTATGTGACAAAACATTTGGGCGGTACTACAGGGGATACATACGGGTTTGTATGCGAATTATCGGAGCTTTTCATTATATTGGGAGCTATTATTTTTACTATTCTCTAACTGAAAGGAGGAAGTCATTTGGCATTCTACGTAAGAACACCTGGCACTTGTGGAGAGTTTATTCAAGGCTCTATCAAAGGGCAGCGATTTCTAGTGACATGTCCTATTAATCGCTATTCCTACGCCATTGGTGACGTGCAATATGCACTTCCTCTTTCACCTATATCATTACAGTCAAAGGCCTATCAAGCGTATATAACAGTGCTTGATATTTTGGGAATTGATAGAGCAGCATCAAAGCCTGTATATTTACATTCCGATATCTTACAGGGAAAGGGATTGGCATCCAGTAGCGCCGATATTAGCGTAGTCGCTATGGCAACCGCCAAAAGTCATGGCTACGATCTCTCCATGGAGCAATTAGCGTCTATCTGTTTATCTATTGAGCCTACAGACGCCCCCTTTTATCCTGGCATTGTACAGTTCGATTATTTAAATGGTACTTGTTGTGAATTGTTAGGGACCTGTCCACCCATCCGTATCGTCATGTTTGATGAAGGGGGTACCATTGATACGGTACAATTTAATCATCAGCAGAACTTAGATGCCTTAATCGATGAAAAAGAAGAGTTGATGGTAGAAGCTTTAGCAAAATTTAAAGAGGGTATTCAAAAGCATAATGTAAAACTTATCGGTGAAGCCTCTACCATTAGTTCTTTTGGGAATCAACGGATTTTGCATAAGTCAAATTTATATGCCTTGCATCAAATTGGGGTAGAATGTAACTCTATCGGAACTATTATCGCTCATAGTGGGACTGTACTAGGCTTGTTATTTCCTCCAGATTCACCAAGCATTGTACACTGCTTACAACGAGTAAAACAGGAATTGCCAAATCTTACCTTCATGGATATAGTGGAAACTACAAATGAGGGAATTACTTTCATGGAACGATAAAGGAGCCTATGATGGTGAAAACAATGAATGTACATGGTGGCAACGTACATAAAGCGAGCCGAATATTACAGACTTCCTTAGATCAAATTCTAGATTTTAGTGCCAATATTAATCCATTAGGGATGAGTGCTAAGGGGATAGATGCCGTGAATGACGCATTACACGATGTCATTCATTATCCCGATCCAGATATGACACATCTTTTTTCCATCACTTCTGAACTATGGGATATGCCTAAGGAATGCATTGCCTTTGGGAATGGGGCGGCCGAATTAATTTATGCCATCTGTCGATTACCTGAGATAACAGGGGTCTACGTGCCCGCGCCAGGATTTTCCGAATACAGTCATGGCGCTAAGTCTTGTGGATTACCTATAACAGAATACAAATTGCACTTTGATGCGGAGCTATTTAGATTTTCCTACGATATAGACCACATGCTACAAGACCTAAAGCAAAGTACACACCAACTAGTATATATTGGCAATCCCAATAATCCATGTGGAACATTATGGACAGATCGAGGACCAGAGATATTTGATGTATGCCAAGAGAATGGACATTATCTTGTTTTTGATGAATCTTTCATCGACTTTTTAGGTTCTACCTATTCTATGCGAAACTATGTGAGAGACTACGACAATGTAATCATTGTCCATTCCTTAACTAAGTTTTATGCTGTTCCAGGCTTACGCATTGGTGCCATGATGGCAAATCCTAAGGTCATAGAAACTATCAAAGGATGCATTCCAGCTTGGTCTGTCAATCATTTGGCGCAGGTATACAGTGAACAAGCCCTACAGGATACGGCTTATAGAAAGGAGTCTCTCCGTCTATTAGAAACTGAAAAAGAATGGTTCTATAAGGAACTTTCACAGATAGAAAGTATCCGTATGGTAAAACCTTCTGTGAATTATATATTGGGTCACTTAGATGACAGGTATTCTTTAGAGGATATGATACAATTTTTATATGAACAATCCATTTTGATTCGAGATTGTTCTCACTACACAGGGCTAGGTTCCAATTGGTTCCGAGTGGCTGTGAAGGATAGAGATAAAAACGAAATCCTGATAAACACATTACGTAAGTATATTCAACACAATAGGAGATAGAATGATACAAATTTACTTTGTTCGCCACGGTGAAACCGACTGGAATCACTTAGGTAAACACCAAGGATTTAGCGATATACCATTAAATGAAACGGGGTTAGCTCAAGCAGCTGATGTAGGAGAGGCCCTACGAGATGTGCATTTTGATAGAGCTATCGTTTCAGATTTAGTGCGCGCCAGAGTGACAGGAGAAGAGATCTTAAAAGGTCGATACATTCCTACTACTTTTACCGAAGCATTGCGTGAAATTAACTTCGGTGACTGGGAAAGCTTAACATATTCTGAGATTAATGAACGTTGGCCTGGCCAAATTGAAGCCATCTATGAGGACCCATCAGGAAAACCAATCCCTAATGGAGAAACAGTAGAAATGGTGCAAGAACGTGCTTATACTCGTTTATTAGAAGAGTTAGCGCGTATGGAGGATGGTGAGCGGTTATTGGTAGTTTGTCACGGAGGAACCATACGCACATTATTATGTGCATTAACGGGTATTCCATTGAATTGTTTATGGCGGTTAGCACAGGGGAATACAGCCGTTAGTGTGGTGGATTTCTGGGGTGACCAATCTCCTTATAATCGTATTTGTATATTAAATGATACATCTCATACTCATGTGAGAGAAGGTGGTTACGGTGAGGATTGATAAATTTTTAGCCCATAAGGCTTTTGGTACAAGAAAAGAAGTGCATGATTTAATCAAAAAGGGTCTTGTAAAGGTAAATGATAGTATTGTTAAGAAAAAAGATATGCATATCACTCCCGATGTAGATGTGGTTACGGTTCAAGATCAAGTTGTACAAGCACAATTGGAATATCATATTAAATTTCACAAACCAGCTGGATACGTAACAGCCGTCGAAGATCCTGTAGAACCTACTATTATGGAGTTACTCCCTGAAGAGTTTCAAACTTTGAAAGTATTTCCTGTAGGACGGCTCGATAAAGATACAGAAGGGTTGTTATTATTAACCAATGATGGTCCTTGGGCACACAAGATTATCCATGGTAAAAAGAATATTGGAAAGACCTATTACGTAGAATATAGTGGCACCTTGTCCGACGAAGGTATTCTTCGTATACAAGAAGGTATGCTATTAGGGGATGGTACAGAATGTAAACCAGCACAATTAATTCTTCACAATGATGAGGACGTGATAAGTGAGTCGGGTGAACTTATTCACTCCTGTGAGTTGACGATTTACGAAGGAAAATATCATCTAGTGAAACGTATGATTAGTGCCTGTGGTGGAACAGTAACGTATTTACAACGAATTGCTATTGATAGCATTACACTTGATTCTATTGAAGAAGTGGGAGCTTTTACAGATTTAACAGACGAAGAAAAAGAAATTGTTTAATCGAATCTATTCAATTTGTCATAACTATGCATTATATGGTATCATTAGTTGATGCTTTTTAAGGAGGCGAGACGATGAATGGATTAGTCGCTTTGCAAGCATTCCTAACAGAAGAAACATATGGGGGTGCCATCCTCATAAGCCCTATTAATTTACATTATTTTGCAGGGTTTACAGGGACTACAGGAGTGGCTTTTGTAACACCTAATAAAGCCTATATGATAACGGATAGTCGTTATACAGAACAGGCTAAAGAACAATGTGAAGGGTATGAAGTCATCCAATATGCTGGTGATGTGTATGATACGATTAAGAATATACTAGATTCATCCAACATTGCGCTAACCACATGTTGCTTTGAAGGAAATTATATGAGTGTTGATGCATTTCAAAAAGTTTGTGATACATTAAACGAAACAGAATTTTTATCCTTTGACTTTGCTAGTCTTCGTATGGTAAAACGTGAAGATGAACTACAGTGTTTACGACAAGCCTTTCGCATTGCTGATGAATCATTTGCAGCCATGTTGCCACAACTACAGGTGGGGATGACTGAAAATGAAGCTCGTATTATTTTAGAAACAGAAATGTTAAAACGTGGTTCTAGAGAGCCGTCTTTTACAACTATTGTAGCATCGGGATATCGTTCTAGTATGCCTCATGGGGTAGCTAGTGATAAAGTGATGGAACGAGGCGATTTTGTTACCTTTGACTTTGGTGCTATGTATAGCGGATATCACTCTGATATGACACGAACCATTGTGTTAGGTAAGGCTAGTGATGAACAAAAGAAACTCTATTCTATCGTACTAGAAGCACAAACTCGAGGGGTTGCTTTCATTAAAGAAGGCGTTACCGGTGCTGAAGTAGATGCAGTATGTAGAAATTATATTAAAGAACAAGGTTATGGCTCTAATTTTGGTCATGGTACGGGACATGGTGTTGGTTTAGATATCCATGAATTGCCTGTGGCATCGCCCAAATCAAAAGATGTATTAACTGAGAATATGGTAGTTACTGTAGAACCTGGTATATATATAGCAGGTCATATGGGATTGCGTATTGAAGATACAGTTATAGTTACTAAGGAGGGCTGTGAAAGACTCACAAAAACTCCTAAAGATTTAATAGAACTAGATGTGTAATGGAGGGATTTACAATGATTTCCAGTAATGATTTTCGTCCAGGCGTAACTGTCGAACTTGACGGTAATGTATGGCAAGTAGTTGACTTTCAACATGTTAAACCAGGTAAAGGTGCGGCTTTCGTACGTGCTAAATTAAAAAACCTACAAACAGGTGCTGTAGTAGAACGTACGTTTAATGCTGGTGAAAAAGTGCCAAAAGCTCATGTTGATCGTCGTCGTATGCAATACCTATATGAATCTGATGGAGCATATACTTTCATGGATAATGAAACATATGACCAAATTGAGTTAACAATTGACCAATTAGGTGATGCTAAAAACTTCTTATTAGAAAATATGGAAGTATCCATTATGTTCTTCCAAGGCATTGTAATCGGTATCGACTTGCCTGTAGCTGTTGAGTTACGTGTAGTTGAAACTGACCCTGGTATCCGTGGCGATACTGCAACTGGTGGTAATAAACCTGCTACATTAGAAACAGGTTATGTTGTAAAAGTACCTTTATTCATCGAAGTAGACGATGTATTGCGTGTTGATACACGTACTGGACAATATATTGAACGTGCTTAAACCACAGATTTGATCTTTTAACAACTAGTATAGTATTGTAATTAAAAGCATTTGTTGACCTGTGGTAGGACGACAAATGCTTTTTTTGGTAAATATATGGAAGATAATCGCTTTTTTGAAGGACTGATACAGTTCGATCATTCTGTTTATGAAATGATTGCTACCATGACAGCATTAGAAACTAAAGGTGTTGCGGGTATGAGTACAACATTTGGGGATACAGTCAGTAGCTTATTTGGTAGAAAAAATGCCATGGAAGGTGTAAAAGTACAAGTTTTGGAAGATGGTTCATTACAAGTATCTCTACATATTGCCGTGTATTATGGATATCGGGTTCCAGATATTGCATTACGTTTACAAGAACGAGTGAAAAGTGCTCTTGTATCTATGGCAGATGCTACTGTAAACAATGTTGATATTTATGTGCAAGATATTATTTTTGAAAGTACCATATCATAGGGGATTTGTATGTCAGATCATTTAGAAATAGAAATTACAGATGCCGTTATTTTAGATGTCACAGCAAGAGTATTATCATCATTCGATGAAATTCACTCTATGAGTAAACGATTTTTTGATGGTGTTGTAGATGGTATCTCACAAAAATTAGGGCAAAAAAGTTGGCCTGGAATGAATGTAAAACATAAACGAGATAGCTTTGGAGAGGCTTTTATAGAAATTAATTTATATCTTCGTTTATATTGTGGATCACATCCATTAGAAGTGGCACGACAAATACAACAGCAAGTGCGGCAAGATTTACGAAATATGTTAGACTTATACCGAGTTCGTGTAGATGTACATATCGACGGTTTAGAAAGAAAGGAACCTAATCATGAATCATCGTAGGTTAGCGAGAGTATTTGCATTTGAAACAATTTATGCAGATACATTTTCAGGTGACATAGTTGAGGAGGCGGTGTTAGATACAACTAACATGCAAGGAAAAGCCAATCAATTTGCAGAACAATTAATTGCAGGTGTACGTAGTGAAATAGAACAATTAGATGCAGTTTTACAAGAATTTTCTCCTAAACGTAAAATGGAGCGCTTTCCTAAAGTAGAACTTACTATTTTGCGGATGGCAGCCTGGGAGCTATTACATCCACAAGAGGATACGCCAGCCAAGATTGTCATCAATGAAGCTGTTCTATTAGCAAAAGAGTTTGGTGGAGAGACTTCCTATAAGTACATTAATGCTATTCTTCATAATTTAGCCAAATCGAGACAGTAAGATGGCCTATTATTTAGGAATAGATACAAGCTGTTATACCACATCTTGTGCACTAGTTGACGAAGATGGTAGATTAATACAGGAAGCTAGAAAGTTATTAGACGTACCGCAAGGCAAACGAGGATTGCAACAGTCACAAATGGTATTTCAACATACTCGTGCCTTAGATGAATTGATTCAATCATTAACGTTAGATCAGCCAATTGTAGGTATCGGTGTTAGCGGTTTTCCAAGACGAGAAAAAAATTCTTATATGCCCGCCTTCTTAGTAGGACTCAATACGGCGAAATCACTAGGCCATTGTTTACAAGTTCCTGTACATGTATTTTCTCATCAAGAGAATCATATATGGGCAGCCTTGCGTGAAATTGGTGAAATTCCAGATGGGCCCTTTTTAAGTTTACACCTTTCAGGAGGAACCACAGAATTTGTTCTTTGTGAACGCATTCATAAAAGTGGTTTTAAAGTGCAAATTGTGGGAAGCTCTGATGATATAGCAGGGGGCCAATTGGTGGACCGTCTAGGTGTGTTAATGGGATTACAATTTCCAGCTGGCCCAAATATGGAAACATTGGGACGGCGTATAAAATACAATGTAGATTCGGTGCTCCCTGTATCAGTAAAAGAATCTACCATCAGCTTTGGTGGACCATATAGCGCTGGACGACGATGGTGGGAATCATTACAACATGGACCTATAGATTGGACTGATAGGGAATCATTTAGCACAGAAAAAGATGCACAAATCCTGGCAGCCTCTGTGTTCCATTGTATTGGAAGTTCCCTAGAGAAAGCCTTATCTCATATTTTAACAAAACATAATATTACAACCTTAATTACTGCCGGTGGTGTCATGGCTAATACCTACTTACAAGATCGCTTAGTTCATTGGGGACACCATCATGATTTAGATGTGTTATGTGTATCCTCTAAATATAGTGCAGATAATGCCTCAGGTAATGCCTATGGGGCGAAAGTTGTTGAAGGAGAATAGAATGGATGCTTACTCCGTTGGAGAATTAAATAAAATTATTAAGCAAACCGTAGAGGGAGAATTTCTCTTAAAAAACTGTATTGTAGAAGGCGTTATCTCTAATGTAAAACGTCACAGTACAGGACATTATTATTTTTCTCTCATTGATGATACAGGCTCTATTGATATGGCTATGTGGCGTTCGAAAGTGCAACAACGTGGCTTAGAAGGTGCCCTTGAAAATGGTTTGTTAGTACAAGTACGTGGAAACATTAGTTTTTACGAAAAAACTGGTCGTTTAAGTTTCATTTGTGAAGACATTCGTATTGGTGCCAAAAGTGACTATCAAATTGCCTATGAAAAATTAAAACAAGAACTCTATGCGTTAGGATATTTTGATGAACGGCACAAACAATCTTTGCCACCTGTACCGAGTTGTATTGGTGTTGTTACTTCTGCATCGGGAGCAGTTATACATGATATTTTACATGTAGCATCTCATCGCAATCCATTAGTGACATTTAAAGTATTTAATGTACCTGTACAAGGACCCACTGCAGGCCCTATTATTGCTCGTGGTGTAGCTATGGCAGATGCGGACCCAGATGTAGATCTAATTATTGTTGGTCGTGGTGGTGGTTCTATGGAAGACTTGTGGTGCTTTAATGACAGAGCCTTAATAGAATCCATATTCCACTGTACAACACCGGTTGTATCTGCTGTTGGTCATGAAGTGGATTATACATTATGCGATTTTGTCGCAGATGTAAGAGGGGCTACTCCAAGTCATGCCGCTGAGCTAGCTATCTATCCACTGGTGGACCTACAAGAAGAAGTACAGCAAAAATTAGACTTTATTCACAACACAGTACAGTATCGTATTCAAAAAGAAAAACAACAGTTGTTTTCGATTACCAACCGTAAGATTACTGTACCTGCTATGAACTTGGTCCATCAACAGAAAAATATATTGCAACGCTTTGAACACCTATTACATAGTGCAATACAAAAGAAAACTCAAGATGAATCACGTAAGTTAGCTATACTAGCAACTCAATTAGATAATAAAAATCCATTGTCTAAGGTCATCAAGGGCTTTGCTAAAGTAGATGTTAATGGTGCTCCATTACAAACGATTCAAGATATACAACTTGGCGATAAATTGGATATACATATTCAAGATGGTTCTGTGAAAGCAACTGTACAGGAGGTAACACAACGTGGCTAAATCTATTATAAATTACGAAAAGAAATATACAGCCCTAGAAGAAGTAGTAAAAAAACTAGATGACGAAAGCTTATCTATGCATGAATTGTTAAAAACTTACAAGGAAGGATTAACTCTAGTTAAAGAATGTTCTGATTTATTGCAACTTGTAGAAGAAGAAGTTGAACAAATAATTGAAACTGTACAAGTAGATACGAATTAGGAGACAAAGTACGTTTTTTTAGGTATAATAGAGTTAGAATATTTATACAAAAAATTATTATCTTTCAAAGAATTGAGGATATTATGTTAAAAGAGTACTTGCAACAAAGCAAAGCAGACATTGAAAGTTATTTATCCTCTGTATTAGAATCACCTAATACGGAGTATGCTCGTTTATACGATAGCATGAATTATAGCTTATTGATGGGTGGTAAAAGAATTCGTCCAATTATTACAAAAGCTGTCATTGAATCTTTAGGAGGATCTTGGGAAGCTTATAAAGATGTAGTATGTGCTATTGAATTGATTCATACCTATTCTTTAATTCATGATGATCTACCAGCTATGGATAATGATGATTATCGTCGTGGAAAACTAACTAATCATCGTGTCTATGGCGATGGTATGGCTATTTTAGCTGGAGATGGATTATTAACCTATGCCTTTGAATTAGTTAGCAAACATATAAAATTGTCTGCAGAACAAGTGGTGCAGATCATTCATGTTTTAGCCAAAGGTGCAGGGCCTAGCGGAATGGTAGGTGGTCAAGCTTTTGACCTACAGTCAGAAGGAAAATTCCTACCATTGGATGAATTAATAGTTCTTCACAAAGGTAAAACAGGCGCTTTATTTAGTGCCGCTGTTGAAATTGGTCTGATTATTATGGAGGCCACAACATCCGTAAGAGAGGCCTACCTACGATATGCTGATCATTTAGGTTTATTATTCCAAATTACCGATGACATCTTAGATGTAGTAGGCACGCAAGAAGAATTAGGGAAAACACCTGGCAGTGATGAACGTCAACATAAAGCAACCTATGTATCTATTCTAGGCTTAGATACCGCGAAAGAACGAGCCCAAGAGGTGGCTCATCTAGCATTAACAGCATTGCACGATTCCAATCAAACATCACTTGTTCTTGAAGGTCTAGTCCAATATTTAATGGACCGCACACAGTAGGAGACACCTATGAGTCAAAAAGAACGTCTTGATATACTACTTGTGCAACGTGGTGTATTTGAAAGTAGAGAAAAAGCCAAGGCTGCTATTATGGCGGGACTTATTTTTTCAGGTACACAGCGATTGGATAAAGCTGGCACTAAAGTTTCAGTAGATACACCTTTGGAAGTAAAAGGCAATACCTTACCATATGTGAGCCGTGGTGGCTTAAAGTTGGAAAAAGCTATTGAGTTATATCCCATTGATTTAACGAATGCCGTTATGGTAGATATTGGTGCTTCCACAGGAGGGTTTACAGATTGTGCCTTACAACATGGGGCTGCCAAAGTGTTTGCCATTGATGTAGGATATAATCAATTAGCCTGGAAATTACGGCAAGATCCTAGAGTCATTAACATGGAAAAACAAAATATTCGTACCGTTACACCAGTACAGTTGGGGGAACTTAGCGATTTTATTTCTATTGACGTGGCTTTTATCTCTTTAGATAAGGTGCTTCCAGTAGCGACAACTCTATTGAAGGATACTGGATCTTTGGTAGCTTTAATCAAACCTCAGTTTGAGGCTGGTAAAGAACTAGTCGGTAAAGGTGGAATTGTACGAGAAAAATCAACCCATAGATTAGTCTTAGATCGTATCCTGCATATCGCTAAAGACTGTGGGTTATATTTACATGGACTAACCTATTCTCCCATTAAAGGAATGGAAGGAAATATTGAATTTTTAGGATATTTTACAAAACAAGCAGAGGGTTCCTTAGACATTACTGAAGGGCTTATTACAGCCACAGTAGAGGAGGCTCATCGATTATAGGAGGATCTATGAGAATCGGTTTCTTTCCTAATATGAAAAAAGAGAATATTCGAGATATTTTATCACAAGCAATTACCTATTGCCATACATATGGCATAGAAGTTTATATGCCTAAAGAATTAGAACATCATGATGTATGTGCATTGGGGATAGAAAAATCTCACTTATTACCAAGACCAGAAGTATTTGAACATTTGGATATGGCATTTAGTTTTGGTGGTGATGGTACGATTATTCAATTGGCACGTCAAATCTATCCTTATAATGTACCAATTTGTGGTATTAATTTAGGGGAATTAGGGTTCTTAAACCAAATAGAGCTTGAAAACTTAGAGATGGCTATTGATAGAATTAGTAAAGGAGATTACTACGTAGAAGATCGAATTCATTTGGTTGGTACTCTCCATACACCTGAAGGAGAACGGGTATTGCGTCCAGCTATTAATGATATCGTAGTATCTCGCTCAGAACCGGGTAAAATGGCTCGTATTAATTTGTCGATTAATGGTGGGCATACTCAAATGTATCCTGCTGACGGTTTAATTGTAGCGTGTTCTACTGGCTCTACTGGGTATAACTTATCTGCTGGCGGTCCTATTATGGCACCAGATAATCGGTCTCTTATCGTGACACCTATTGCCCCTCATTTACTGCAAGGCGTATCTTTGGTGCTAAAAGAAAGTGCAAAGATAGATATTACGATGCCAGAGCGTCAGAAAAATCTGCATATTTCTGTAGATGGTACTTTTGATTACGAATTTAGTAATACTGACTCCTTACATATTGAAGCGCATCCACAATATTGTAAATATGTGCGATTTAAAGATCAAAAATTCTTTGCTACTTTGTTTAAAAAGTTGACAGCACGATCTAAGGAGGTACTATGATTCCTCTACACCACAGTGTAGAATTTCAGCATCACCTTTGGTTGGATGTTTTGCCTACAGCTAGAACGATTGTAGATATGACTTGTGGCAATGGACATGACACGGTATATCTATTGTCACATTGTCATAAAAATTCTCATATATATGCCATCGATATCCAAGAAGAAGCACTGAGAAGGACGAAAGAAAAGCTTTTGAAAGAACTTCCGCAGACTATAAAGCAAGTGGATTTCATACTGGGTTCCCATGATAGGGTACTGGAATCACTTCCTGTGTCTACTATCGATGTAATGGTAGGTAATTTAGGATATTTACCGAATGCAGACCATGATATTATGACCCAATCTATATCAACAATTAGAGCTTTATCAAAGGGATTGGCTAAGCTTTCAGTAAACGGATTATGTACCATTGTAGCATATCCAGGAACAGAAACTGGTCGTAAAGAAGCAGAAGACCTAGAAGAATATATAGCGTCTATGAATCAAAAAGAATTTCACTGCAGTATGTGGCGACCATTAAATCAAGCGAATCACCCGCCTATTTTATATATTATTCGTCGGAGGTAATAATGAAACGTTTTCGGTATAACAAGATAAAAGAAATTATTCAAACTAAGGCTATTGAAACACAAGAAGAGTTAGCGCAAGCTTTGGTAGAAGAAGGGATTACTGTTACACAAGCAACGGTATCTCGTGATATTAAGGAATTAATGTTGATTAAGGTTCCTACAGGAGATGGACGCTATCGGTATGCCTTATCTCCTGAAGAAAATATTATGTTATCTAGAACTCGCATCAATCGCTTGTTTCAAGATTCCATTATGCGTATCGACCATGTATTAAATCAAGTTGTGTTGCACACATTGCCTGGTTCTGCCCAATCTGTGGCATTTGCCATTGACCATGCAAAATGGCATGAAGTCATCGGTACCATTGCAGGAGATGATACGATTTTATTGATTTGTAATTCCGTTGAAAGTGTAGAATTGGTGTTAGACCGTATTCAAGACTTAATGAGGGACTAATATGCTAGTACGAATGGGGATTAAAAATTTTGCCCTCATCGAGCATATGCAGTTGGAATTTGCCAAGGGCATTACAATTTTTACTGGGGAAACAGGTTCAGGTAAATCCATATTGATGGATGCCTTTTCCATTCTATTAGGTGAAAGAGCTAGTAGTGAATTTATTCGTCATGAGAAGGACTCTTTTCTCATTGAAGGTGTTTTTGATATTGCTGGAGATACTGTATTACAAGAACTGTTAGTCAATAAAAACATTTTAGTAGAAGAAGATACTTTAATTTTATCCAGAACTTTTAATCGAAACGGTAAATCACAAATTTTGGCTAATGACCAAGTGATTCCATTGAAGGCATTACGTGAAATCGGCACCTATTTAGCAGATATTCATGGTCAATATAGTAACCAACAGCTCTTATTACCAGAAACACATCATATCTATTTAGATTCGTATAATGATGATGCCACGAAGGCTTATGAAAATTACGTAACAGCCTATACTGACTATGCCAGTGCAAAACGACAACTGGAAACATTGCGTGAAGAGTCGGCACAAAGAATACGTGAATTAGATATGTTACGCTTTCAGATTGATGAAATTGAAGAGGCACAATTGCAAACTAATGAAGATACAGCTGTATCGGAAGAGTTAGAACGATTAGATAATTTTGAGCATCTTCAATCAACAATTGCTAGTTGTTATGATGGTATTTATGGTGGCAGAACACCTCTAATTGATGGCTTGAATAGTGTTACTAATGAAGTGACTGATCTTGTTAAATATGATAAAGACATGGAAGAAATAGCTGAGTTATTGCGATCCGCCTATTATCAATTAGAAGAAGCTGCACAAGCTTTAGATCGGTATCGTGATTCCATTAGCTATGACGAAGAGCGATACTTCTATTTACAAGAGAGAGATACACTTATTTACAATTTAAAACGTAAATATGGAGATACCATTGAAAGTATTTTAGCCTTTGAAGAAGCAGCGCAAACTCGACTGGAGCTACTAGAATCTGATGAAAGTGAAGAATCACAGCTAGTGGAATCTGTGGAAACACTAAAGATACAAGCATTACAAGCATTACAGACTCTTACACAGATCCGTCATGCTCATCATAAAGAAATTACCGATGCCTTACAGCAAAATTTAACTCAATTAGGTATGCCAAAGGCAAAGCTAGAATTTGTCATAGAGGGTACTGAAACTTTATCTCCATTAGGAGCTAGCCGCATAGAACTATTATTTTCTGCCAATGCAGGGGAAGCTTTATTACCACTACATAAAGTTGCCTCTGGGGGTGAGTTAGCACGTATTGCCTTAGCTTTTAAAACAGTATTTAATAAAGCAACCCATAAGACCTTAGTGTTTGATGAAATTGATGTAGGCATTAGCGGTGATATAGCTTTACAAGTAGCTAAACAAATTCTTCAATTAAGTTCAGATAATCAGGTGTTCTGTATTACACATCTACCACAAACAGCTAGTGTTGCAAAGCAACACTATCATTTACATAAGGTAGAAGAAGAAGGACGAACAATTTCTAAAGTAACCATTCTTTCAGAAGAGGAACATGTAGCACAGATTGCCCGTATGATGTCAGGACAATCTTTCTCAGATACAGCTATAGAAACAGCTAAAGAAATGATTCAATACTTTCAACAGGAATCATTCTAGGAGGAACAATGAAAGTTTTAGTAAATGGAGCAGCTGGCAAAATGGGCCGTGAGGTTCTAAAAGCTGTTCACAATGATACAGAGTTAACATTAGTGGGCGGGGTAGATCCTACCCATGGTGGTAAAGATGTTAGTGAATTTATAGGTACTAGCCCTTTAGATTGTAAAATATACAGCCAATTAGAAGAAGGTATTGAAGCCGTACACCCAGATGTGATTGTGGACTTTACAACGCCAGCCATTATTTTTGAAAATGCAAAACTTATGTTATCCAAAGGGATTCACGTTGTCATCGGTACCACTGGTCTTACAGAAACACAACGGCAAGAGTTAGATTCCATTGGTAGAGCACATAATGCTAATTGTTTAGTTGCTCCTAATTTCTCACTAGGTGCAGTGATGATGATGAAAACAGCTGCAGAACTAGCTCCCTATTTCCCAGATGTAGAAATCATTGAGTTACATCATAATCATAAATATGATGCACCTTCTGGTACGGCTGTATTGACGGCTAAATTGATTAATGATGCCAAACAAGCAGCCAATGTAAAAGGGGCTGAAGATTTAACTCGTGAGAGTCTACCAGGTGCTCGAGGTGCTAAGGTGGATGATGTGACGATTCACAGTGTCCGTTTACCAGGTTATGTGGCACATCAAGAAGTTATTTTTGGTGGATATGATGAAACGTTGGTGATTCGTCATGATTCATTGAGTCGTTTGTCCTTTATGCCTGGCGTAGTATTAGCTTGTAAAAAAATCAAAGATTTTGCAGGCTTAACCTATGGATTAGAACATTATTTATAATTCTATATTCTATATAATTCTTGCTAAAGAAAAACTTAAATAGTATAATACATATAACTATTCATTAAGTTATAATATGAAGGAGTCACTATGAGAAAACCTCATTTAGCCATATTAGGTGCTACTGGTGCAGTAGGCCAAGAATTTATTACATTAATTGAAGAACGTAAATTTCCTTATGAAAGTATTAAACTGTTAGCATCTGCTCGTTCTGCAGGTAAAGTTTTGACAGTTGATGGTAAAGATTATGTGGTGGAAGAAGCAACACCAGAATCTTTTGATGGTGTAGATATTGCTTTATTTGCAGGTGGTTCTATTTCTAAAACATTGGCTCCAGAAGCTGCTAAACGGGGTGCTATTGTTATCGATAATTCTAGTGCTTTCCGTATGGATCCAGAGGTTCCATTAGTAGTACCTGAAGTTAATCCTGAAGATATTGATACACATAAAGGAATTATTGCTAATCCTAACTGTTCCACTATCATCATGGCACTAGGCTTAAAACCATTGCATGACTTATCCCCTATTAAACGTATTGTTGTGAGCACATACCAAGCTGTATCTGGGGCTGGTAAAGAAGGCATTGAAGAATTAGATTCCCAAGTGGCTCAACATGTAGCAGGGGAAGAGATGGTAGCAAATTTGTTGCCTACAGGCTCTATGGACAAGCATTATCCAATTGCATTTAATTTGATTCCTCAAATTGATGTATTCATGGATAATGGATACTCTAAGGAAGAAATGAAAATGGTATTGGAAACACAAAAGATTTTCCATGATGACACCATTGCTGTAGTACCGACTACTGTACGTGTACCAGTATATCGTTCTCATTCTGAATCTGTCTTAGTAAAAACAGAATCTCCAGTATCTGTAGAAGATTTCAAAGCTGCTTGCGAAAAATTCCCTGGTCTACGTGTGAATGATAACCCAGCAGCACAGGAATATCCAATGCCTTTATACACATCAAATCAAAATGATTGTGAAATCGGCCGTATTCGTAAAGATTTATTTAACGACCATGCTATGAATTTTTGGATTGTAGGAGATCAAATTCGTAAGGGTGCTGCATTAAATGCATTACAAATTGCAGAATACTTAGTAGAACATCAATCTTTCTAATTATACATTTCAGGGGGTGCTAAGATGACAACATTTGGAAATATCTTAACAGCAATGATCACTCCTTTTACTGACGATGGTCATGTAAATTTTCAAGAAGCACTACGTTTAGCCGGATACTTATTAGATAATGGGTCTGATGGCTTAATTGTATGTGGCACTACTGGTGAAAGTCCAAATATTGATGATCGTGATAAACTTGAGCTATTTACATTAATCGCTAAAGAGTATGGTCATCGTGCTACCATTATTGCGAATACAGGTAGTAATTCCACCAAAAAGTCGATGGCTTTAACAAAGGCTGCTAGTCATACTGGAGTTCACGGTGTGATGGCTGTGGTACCGTATTATAATAAACCGAATCAAGAAGGTTGTTATTTACATTTTAAAGCCATTGCAGACAGTACTGATTTACCTGTTATGCTATATAATGTACCTGGACGTACAGGCGGTCGCATAGAACCACAGACAGTGGCTAGATTAGCTAAGGAATGCCCTAATATCACATCTATTAAAGAAGCTACAGGAGATATTAGTATTACTCAACAAATTCGTGCATTACTACCGGGTGATGATTTCATGATTTATTCTGGTGATGATGCATTAGCATTAGATGTAATACAAAATGGGGGAGCTGGAGTTATTTCTGTGGCTGCACATATTGTAGGTAAAGAAATGCAAGAGATGATAGGATTATTCAGACAAGGTAAGGTAAAAGAAGCAAGAGCCATTGAGCTTTCATTAGTGCCAATTTTAAAAGCTATGTTTATTACCACAAATCCTATTCCTGTAAAATATGCAATGAAACAATTAGGTTTTAATACAGGACCATTATTATTGCCATTGTGTGATCCATCTGTAGAAGAAGCGCAGATTATAGATACGGCAATAGAACCATATAAAAGATAATAGAAAAGATAGTAGTCACATCTATGGCTACTATCTTTTACTTTAAAATCTAAATTATGGTTTTTAAGTCCCGTACATAGTATAGTGAAAATTTTTATACTATAACTGTATGTAAGGTGGTGAGGTGTAGAATGAAATCTCTTATAATGAGTCCTGTAGAGGAAACAGATATAGGGGAATTGCAAAAGATTTACGATTATTATGTAAGGTATACATCAATAACCTTTATTGAAGATATGTATTAACATATATAACAAGGAATACTCAAACTAACGATACCAATGAAAGTAGCTGTCATAGTATGGATTGTAATTGTACGCCGAAAATAATAGTTACAAAAAAATATACAAATCAATAGGAGAATAAAAAGGTTCTATAATATATTTTGGGGGGACAGCAAAAGCCACCCCCCAAGGTATATTTTTTTATGCATAAAAATAGGCATA
>NZ_RQVL01000019.1 GCF_003992005.1 Veillonella sp. VA139
CGCAGGATTCTTTAGTGACGAGGAACCCTCTTTTAAAGCTAGGTAATTATTTTTCCAACAAAAACTTGACACCGTCATTTATATTTTTTTCTCTTGCCAAAAGTACATAATCCGTTTATAATGTCTTTATGTCTTTTATGAGTAGATATTTGTACTCGTTTTTAAGTATTTATAAGTATAAGGAGTTTTCTATGAGGGCATTATTTCAATTCATCAATAAATTTAGCCTCATCCAGCAAATCTGTGTAGGTCTTTTAATCGGCATCGGTATTGCCGTATGGTCTCCAGAAAATGCAGTGAAGTTATCTCTATTGGGTACTATCTTCGTGGGTGCCTTGAAAGGTGTGGCACCAGTATTGGTATTTTTCTTAGTCATTGCCGCAGTTAGTCGCCATCGTTCTGGGCAAAAAACAGGGATGCGTTCCATTATCGCACTCTATATTATTGGTACTTTTGCTTCTGCAGCCATTGCAGTAATAGGTAGCTTTCTATTTCCTACGTCATTATTACTAACAGCCTCCCCTGCAGATACTGCTCCTCCAAGTGGTATTACAGCGGTGCTCTCAACACTACTCACCAATGTAGTGGAAAACCCAGTGAAAGCTATTTTGGGTGGTAACTATATCGGTATTTTAGGTTGGGCTTTATTATTCGGATTCGCTCTACGTCATGCAGCGAACGAAACAAAAGATGTGATGGCTTCCATCTCTGATGCGATTACACTGGCCGTACAATGGATTATTAAATTTGCACCTCTTGGTATCATGGGCTTAGTGGCTCAATCCATCGGTGAAAATGGTTTAGGTGCGCTTCTTATTTATGGTAAATTATTGCTAGTATTACTTGGTTGTATGTTTACAGTAGCACTTATTATCAACCCAATCATCGTAGCCTTTGTTATGAAACGCAATCCATATCCATTGGTGTTCCGCTGCCTTCGTGAATCTGGTGTGACTGCTTTCTTCACTCGTAGTTCTGCTGCCAATATTCCAGTTAATATGGATTTAGCAAAACGTTTAGGCATTACCCCTGATACCTATTCTATTTCGATTCCCCTAGGTGCTACCATCAACATGGGTGGTGCTGCTATCACCATTACTGTTATGGCATTAGCTGCTGTTTCCACACTAGGGATTCACGTTGATTTTGCTACTGCCATTCTCCTGAGTGTATTAGCCACTATTTCCGCATGCGGTGCCTCTGGTGTTGCTGGTGGTTCCCTATTATTGATTCCATTAGCTTGTTCTCTATTTGGTATCTCCAACGACGTAGCCATGCAAGTCGTAGGCGTTGGCTTCATTATCGGAGTCATCCAAGACTCCACAGAAACAGCCTTGAACTCTTCTACAGATATCTTATTTACAGCAGCTGTAGATTATTCGCGTCACGGCTACCCAGTAGACAAAGTATAACCGTATACTTCACACATACTTTTTGAAAGGTCTACTTGTTCTTTGGTATGGGATGCCCAATAGAATTTATAATTACATATGGCTTATGAAAATAAGCACTAATAAGGACTGGTACAATCTGCACCAGTCCTTTTAGTATCCCTTGTATAATATTTTTAGCTCTTTATTAAGTTTTGGGGACAGCAATAAACTTCCCCACAGTTAGAGGCAAGCTGACATCTATCATTCAACTTGCCTTTAATGTATTCTATGCATTGTTTATAGTTCCTAGATTTTGTCTACTTACCATTATGCCCCTGTATATCCGTGTACTACATTGGGTTTCACTACGAATGTTGGCAGTACCGCTTCCACTAATTGTCTCAATTTTTGTGAAAGTTCTTCTTTCGTATATGTCACACTATGCGGTACTTGCACATCAAACCCAATTTTTTTATTTTCCACATCGATTCGAATATCGTATAAAGAAAAACTGTCATCATAGGCTTGAATCACTGCTACTAAACGCTGTTGCAAAGCTAGGGTTTGCTCATTGACAACGATTGGATCCATATGGATGGTCAATTTTAATTGCAATTCTTTCAAAGCTTGTCGTTCTATACGATCAATCATATTATGGATGGTCATCGCATCTTGTTTCGCATCTACTTCTACGTGGATAGATGCATACTCGTGGCCTGGACCATAATCATGAATCATTAAATCATGAGTTCCTAAGATACCAGCCTTAGATTCTACAAAATTAATAATTTCTTGCACACGTTCAGCAGTAGGCTCAAATCCTAATAAACGATCTGTCGCTTCTTTCAGCACTTCAAAACCAGCTTTTGCAATGATAAGTGCCACAATTAAGCCTAAATATCCATCAACGCTCAATTGGAATATACCGCCTAACAATAAGCCAATAGCAATCGCTACGGTCGCCCATACATCAGATAAAGCTTCTTTCCCATTGGCACGCAAGATAGGAGAATCAATACGATTACCAATGGAACGCAAAAAGAAGGATAACCAAATCTTTAAAGACATAGCCCCTAACATAACAGCTAATGCGGACATAGAAAACTCCACTACCTCGGGATTCATAATGTGCTCTACCGCTTCAATACCTAATTGAGCAGCTACTACAAACAGTAAGATAGAAAAACCAATGGATAACAAATACTCCATTCGACCATGTCCATAGGGATGTTCTGCATCCGCTTTACGTCCAGATAATTTAAAACTCAAAAAGGATACTAAAGATCCCCCTGCATCAGCCACATTATGGATAGCATCACTAATCATCGCAATGGAGCCGATAAGAAAACCTATGATTAATTCGCCCAAGCAAACTAATACATTCACCACAATACCTGTGATACTGGCCATAATACCATATTGTTGGCGCACACTAGTATCTTTTACTTCATCTTTGTTGTTTACAAATAAACGGATTAATACTTCTGTCATACTACACCTCTTTCATCCATTTAACATACACGTATGACTCTACCCCATTCTAATATGCTATATCTTAGAGGTAGTTTTATTCTCATTTACTTTCTCATTATATACTATCATTCAACTATTATCAACTATAATTTTAATTGAGAATTATTGATTTCAAAATACTTATAACCTATGTCATATACTCATACAACATGGTAACATATATTTTTTATGATATCTTACATCGCTCCTTTTAATAGCATTTCATGTCATACTCGTATCAGTCTATGCAGAATGGATATATTTTGCTTACAGATACTATACAATACATCAATTATCATCATGTGATACTATAAAAACTCATGTTCGGTCTCTTTATGAGCAGCACAGCTACATATCAATTGTCATCATATGATAGTATAAAAAAACTGTAGTGACAGATTATTCCATCACCACAGTTTTTAATATATATCTTTTCAATAGATTACCATTTATGTTCATAGAACACTTGCGTCCACATAGACACTTCTGACAATGTTGGATGTGGAGCCATCGCCTCACCAATGGAAATCACAGATTGTGGATCCAAGTACCGTGTCAATCCTTGTGCACGTAGTTCTTTCGTTGTAGTAGAACCGATTTCTTCATGAACAGGAACTAATTTCACTTCACCACTATTCATTAAATGTACATATGGTTGGAACAAGATCGATGCTTGTGGTCCCACGATATGAGCCCCTAATAGACGATTCGTAGCTTTGTCTACCACTACTTTGATAAACCCATCATGTACATCACCTTTATCAATACCAAGAGCCATGCCTTTCGCAGAGTTAGAGTAATGGTTGATACCAACCCCTACATCATAACCAGCTTCTTTTGCTTCCGCTTCTGTCATGCCAATACGACCTACTTCTGGATAGGTGAACGTCACCATAGGAATCAAATCATAGCGTGCCCAACGATAGTCTGTTGGAGATGTGGCACGATATAAATTATGAGAAATAATATCCCCTTCATAGTTGGCACGATGACGGAAGGCTGCATTACCATTCACATCACCTAATGCATACACACCTTCTACAGATGTTTCTAAAAATTCATTTGTTTTAATCCAGCCACCTGGTAATTGTTCAATATGAGTATTTTCTAGGTGCAAATCTTCTACAGACGGAGCGATACCTGTAGCCACCAAAATTTCATCTACACGAATTTCAGACACTTCACCTGTAGTACGGTTTTTCACAGTGATTACTTTATCAGCATTGTCTACTCGCACATTGTCGCATACAGTATCTGTTAATACGTTCACTCCAATGGCTTTCATTTCTTCTAAAATATGAGCAGAAATTGCTTCATCTTCTTTTGGCAATAAGCGCACATTACGTTGAATCAAGGTTACTTCTGTGCCTGCGGCTGCAAACACACCAGCAAATTCTGTACCAATAGGACCACCACCAAATACAGCTAAACGTTTATATGGTACTTTTGGGTAGTCATTGCCAAATAGTTTCTCACTGGTAATGTATCCTGCTTCTTCTAAACCGTCCACATGATTCACTTTAGAATGACCACCAGTACCAATGATAATAGTCGATGCTGTAATTTCCTCTGTTTTTGAGCCATCTTGTAATGTTACATATAATACTTTATCGCTGATGAAAGTAGCTGCTCCATGGTATACATCAGCATTGTCAAAGCTTTCATAAAACTCTTTGACCCCTTTGCTTTTATTGATGGCTTTCCAAACCCGTTCACTCACTACATCCCAGTTAAGAGTCGGTGTGGCAGTTTCTACACCAATTTTTTTCCAACCATGACTTTCATGTACTACATCCGCAGCAGTAACCATTACTTTTGTAGGAATACAACCACGTGTTAAACAAGTGCCACCAAAGCCTGTTTTTTCAATAACAGCTACACGTTTACCTGCTTTTAATGCTGCATCAGCTACTAAGCTAGCACCACCAGTACCAATTACGATTACATCATATTGTTTCATTTACGTCATCCTTTCTAAACCAATGGATACTCTTTATTCTTTGTATATAGTATATCATACATCGACTATTTTAGATATGAGAATTTTTATTATTTTCCACTGGCAATGGAATCTAACAATTCAATATACGTTTCTTTTGTTAAAGGAGCTTCAAAGTTTTCTAGAATCTCTTCCGCTACCTGTGCCTCATCATATAATAAATCAACAATCGTCATGGCTAAGGCTTGAGCCGTTTTAATATAGGCTACATCTGGTACGGTGATATTGTATTCCGCACTGTGGAGCACTCCTTCAATACATCCCACCCAAGGGTGGATAACCGGCATTAAATGGGATACATCCCCCATGTCTGTACTTGCTGTCATATGCACCCGTTGACGCACATTATCTGTACCAAATAGCGGTTCTGAGTTGGACCGTAACAAATTGTTCATATCCGGATTATCACGCATTGGTAAATAGCCCGGTAGATCATGGATAACACAAGTAGCCCCCACTGCATCGCCTCCAGCTTTCAAGGCACGATTCACTCGTTGATTGCCATCCACAATCGCTTGTACATTGGATGCCCGTACATAACTTTCTACTTGCACATAATCTGGTACACAGTTGACCAAGGTTCCTCCTTGATTAATGATAGGATGGAAACGGAAATAATCGCTTTCTTTGAAAGTCTCACGAATAGCATGTACCCCCATCACCCCCATCAAAGCTGCATTTAATGCGTTAATCCCTTCATGAGGAGCTGCCGCCGCATGAGCAATTTTACCGTGGTATTCGATCAGTTTCGCCACAAATCCATTGGAGGTACTACCTAAATTCATCTCTCCCGTAGGTGTATCTGCCGTTTCCACATGCATTTGCATAGCCATATGGATATCATCAAAGGCTCCTTCATAGATAAGTTGTTGTTTGCCCCCAAGGTATTTGATTGTCCCTTTTTCACGCAATGTATTGCGATAATCTACTTCGACCATCTCTTCTGCTGGCACAGCAAATAAAACTACATCTCCACCAAGAGCTTCCATAACCCCTTCTGCTTGTAAGCCCATGGCTACTGCAAATAAATTGGCAATTTGCACATTATGTCCACAACAATGGGCTGCCCCTGTCATAGGATCTGCCTTTGGGTGACGGTGACATACAATGGCATCCAATTCACCAATCATGGCCACCGTCTTCTTAGATTTTCCCCCTTGCAAACGACCTTTCACACCTGTAATCGCATGACCAGTCGTAAAAGAAATCCCTAGCTCTGTAAACATATCTTGTACTTTTTGAGATGTTTTATGCTCTTTATAACCCAATTCTGGTTCATCCATAATGGCACTCGCTAATGCACGCAATCGATCTTGTCCTGCTACAATAGCATCGCACACACGTTGTTTTACTTCTTCTTTCGTTAACATAATCGGTCTCCTTTTACATTCTATGAAAATACCTTTCACTAAAAGATATTTATGTATAACTCTTGAACTCTATTGTACCACGAAATCAAAAAGAGAGTTGATAGGAAATCATCAACTCTCTTTCATTCAGTTCAACTATAACCTATATGGTTATAGTTGAATTTAAATCACACCTTGCATATGTAATACAAAATGAGCTACTGCAGCAGCACAAATAAATGTACCTGCAGTTACCGCTAAGGCTACTGGAATAATTCTCCAGGATAGACGGCGGAATGCTCCTAAATCTTTTCCTAAGGAAAGACCTGCATAGGCTAATACTGGTGTTGTTGTAGCCAAGAACGTTACTTCTTTTGTTTGTGCAATAATCCATGCTTGCCCTGGCATGATTGGCAAGGAGGCAATAACCCCTACTAAAGACACCCAGAAGACCATAGGGAAGCGATTGGCTAATGGCAAATAGGAAATAATCGCACCAATAATTGCTAACCCAGCAATCACAAAGACCCCTACAAGGCTTGGGCCCAATAGATGTTTGCCATCAATGATATTACCTACAGCAGTCATAATAGCTGCAATGCATATGACAATGACAAATTGTGTAATTTTTTCACTCATAGTCATCTTATTGTCCCTCCTCTGCTAAATCTTGTTCACGTGTACGGCCTGTAAAGAAATTATATGTTTTTTCCATCACAGGTAAGGATACGAAAATACCAAAGTACACACCTAGTACGGTAGTCAATAAATTAGCCGCTCCTGCTAGGGCTGCAATTTGAGTTTCATATTCTGGATATACAGCAATGATAGGTGCTGTAGAAGCAGCCATCATACTGGCACTACCTACGCCAGCCCCCATAGCCAATGCCAATGGATGGAACCAGCCCATTTGCGCAAAGAATCCTGCTAGTACAGAGGCCCACATAGCTCCGATCAATACGCCACAGATATACATCCCCATTACGCCACGGCCCTCAGGAGAGCTAAAGCCGAATTTATCTATGATAATCGCTACATTAGGTTCCCGGTCTACAGAGTAACAAGCACCCACCGCTTCACGGCGCATTCCTACTAATAATGCCACTGGTAAGCCGAATAAAATCGTACCAAAGAAATGACCTAACTCTTGTAGCATAAGAGCCAACCCTGCGGTAGACAAAATTTCTAAATTGGGACCAATCCCTAAGCCTACTTTCACCATTAAAAGCATTACTGCAATACCAAGGTAATCGGCTGATTTTTCCATGGTTTCCACCGTTAAAATTTTGAATGATGGAATGGATACAAAGAGACCCATAATCAATGCATATAAAAGCGGTAAAAATACCACAGCTCCAAATCGTTGGATTCCAATCATTTCTGCAATGATGGTGATCACAAGAGCCAATGCATGTAATTTCCAGTTTTGTAATACTTGCATACAATACCTCCTATACTAATACCAATATGATTTCTTTATTATATTAAAGTTTAATGTATACGGTCAACGTGTGATGGATTCCGAATTAGCAATACCGTTGCTAAAATAAAATAAGAGGTGAATAGATATATCTATCCACCCCTTATGATTAAGATCTAGTATATTGGGTTATCATATGCCGTATGGTTGGCTTATGCATTTACTAGTGCTTTACCTAATGCTTCACATTGTTCTTTACCAGAATCATCAGGTTCGCCTAGTACTGGTAATTTATCAACTACAACGCCGTTAGCACCTTCTACGCGACCAGCCCAGTCATCTAACCAAGAGCCACCCCAACCGTAGGAGCCGAACAATACTACTTTTTTACCTGCCAATTTAGGTTCTAATGCTTCATAGAATGGTGCAAATTCACCATCTTCTAATTCTTCCGCACCCATATCAGCGCAACCTAATGCTAATTTTTCATAGCCTGCAGCTTCATCAGCAGTGATTTCCGAAACAGATTTTACTACCACTTCTTGACCAGCATCAGCGATGCCTTTACCTACAGCTTCTGCCATTGCAGCAGTGTTACCAGTTCCAGACCAATAAATTACAGCGATCATAATGTTACCTCCTAGCATGCCGTTACGGCAACCAAAGACTCTAAAGATTTTCCTTTATTCAACTGTGCGTGACAGTAGTCACGGCACATTCGAAAACAATGAAATGCGTGCATAGCTGACGCTTGATTTCCATATACCTTCCAGTCACCACAGACTTTATAGCCTGCTCCACGGAATTGAATAAACGCTTTTACATCTTCTAATGGATATCCTAAAAACACACCGATTTCATGAGGAAACACATCGCTCATTTCAATGCGCTCACGCAAATGTAATAGCCAATCTGCCAATGTTTCATAGGATTCATATCCATAATTTTGTAAAAATGCTAGCACTTCAGGTTGTCGCAAATAGTCCTCAAGCATACGTTCACGAAATACGAGTAATAATTTTCGTTTTTCACAATGGCACAGTTCATAAAAGAACAGTCCTTTTTGATTAAATTTATCATTATACTCATGTGTTTTTTCTACCATCGTTGCCCCTAAATGCTGAGGTAATGCAACAAGATTTGCTACTTTAATACCTCTAATTGCGGGCGCACAATGGTAACCAATAATCTGCTCGATGGATTCCATTTGTCGTACCTGCCTTTTTACGTATTTTGGGGAGAACACTTGCTCTCACAGCAAATAGATAATCCGGATATATATCATCTCGAAAGATGATTTAAAATAATGAAAATTATTTCTATTATTATAATACAAATAATCCTAACTTCTGTCAATAAGTATGAGAAGTTTTTTCATTTTAAAAGGAAAAGTTGCACCCTTTGCAATTTCACTATCCCACAGGCTCCCATGGTAATAGTCAATCTCAAAGTTTGCAACTTTTTCTTATAATACATATTGTAATTGTTTTCTCAGCATGTCGTCTTTCACATGGGTCAATACATATCGCAAACGAGGAGCCCCTGTGCTATCAGCTAGGAATGCAATCTGCACATACATAGGATATTCTACCTGCTTAAACCATGTATTCACGATGATTTCACCAACATAGATATTCTTTTTTGTTTCACGAAAGGGAACGACTAGTGTAAATATTTCTGGATGCTCCTGTACATATGCTTCATAATCTTGAATCATAGATAGGGTATAATTAGATCCCACTGGCACAGTAGTAGGATGCCAACCATCTTTCTGCGGACCAAACCCATAGAGCAAAGTTCCTTCACCGTAACGAGCATAGTAATAATTATTGTCTCGCTTATCCAGTATTTGATAGGATGTACTCATATCAATCCCGATATCACGCAATCCAATTTTTAATGATTGTGCTACCCCAGACGAAAGGATACTGCTACTAGCCCCTTCCTGCACCAACATCGTGGACGGCCATTGTATAGATGACGTATTTGCTGCCTCTACGCTAGTCATCATGCTGGTCATAATACACGTGAAAGCTACTCCACATAAAAGATATGGTATATTTCTACTCATGGTATTCGCCTAACCTTGCTTCTTTTGCATTTTAGCCCATGTATCGCGCATACCTACGGTACGATTCATTATGATATGATCTGCTGTGCTATCTTTATCTGTTACAAAATAACCTGTACGCAAGAAATGATAATGGTCCCCTGCTTGTGTCGTACGGAATGCAGCTTCCCCTTTAGCAGATTTTACTTCTAAAGAATTTGGATTTAACTGTTGCAAGAAATCTTTGTCCGCTGTTTCATCATCTGTTTTTAATAGATAGTCATAAAGGCGAACTTCCATATCTACAGCCGTAGATGCTTCTACCCAATGCAAGATACCTTTCACTTTCTTTTGGCAGCCTGTGCCAGATTTTGTAGCTGGGTCATATGTACAATGAATTTCAGTGATATTGCCATTGTCATCCTTTACTACAGATTGACATTCAATGATGTAGGCCCCTTTTAAGCGTACTTCTTTGCCAGGTGCTAAGCGGAAGAATTTTTTCACTGGTTCTTCCATGAAGTCACCACGTTCGATGTACACTTCACGACCAAATGTCACTTCACGAGTACCCATGTCTTCATTTTCTGTGTTGTTTTCAATAACAAGAGTTTCTGTTTGACCTTCTGGATAGTTGGTGATGACAACTTTCACAGGGTCTAATACCGCCATGTAGCGAGGTGCTTTTAATTTCAAATCTTCACGGATACAGAATTCTAATAGACCTACTTCTACCATGCTATCTGCTTTAGCAACACCGATGCGTTCACAGAAATCACGAATGGACTCTGGTGTATAACCACGGCGACGCAAGCCGGAAATCGTCGGCATCCGAGGATCATCCCAACCGCTTACAAGGTTCAATTCTACTAATTGGCGCAATTTACGTTTACTCATCACCATATTCGTTACATTTAAACGAGCAAACTCAATTTGTTTTGGTTTTTCTATATCTTCCCAATCTTCTAACACCCAATTGTACAATGGGCGATGTACTTCAAATTCTAAGGTACATACAGAATGAGTAATACGTTCTATAGCATCAGATACTGGATGGGCATAGTCATACATAGGGTAAATATTCCATTCAGAACCTGTACGATGATGTTCTGCATGTAAAATGCGATACAATACAGGGTCACGCATGACAATGTTCGGATCTGCCATATCAATTTTGGCACGCAACACTTTTTCCCCATCTTTGTATTTGCCGTCTTTCATTTCTTCAAAGAGTCGTAAATTTTCTTCTACACTACGATCACGGTAGGGACTATTCGTACCTGGAGTTGTAAAATCGCCACGAGTAGCACGGATTTCTTCTGGTGTTTGATCATCTACATAGGCTTTACCTTTTTTAATCAACACTTGAGCATATTCATATAGTTTACCGAAATAGTCCGATGCATAATGTACATCCCCATACCACTCAAAGCCTAACCATTTTACATCTTCTTCGATGGACTCTACATATTCCACATCTTCTTTCACTGGATTTGTATCGTCAAAGCGCAAATTTGTGAGTCCTTGATAGGATTTACCAAGACCAAAATTTAAACAAATGGATTTCGCATGACCAATATGTAAATACCCATTTGGCTCTGGAGGGAATCGTGTATGTACACGTTTTCCATAGGTATTTTCTTCATTGTCTGTATTAATAATCGCTTCAATAAAATTAACTGTTTGAGGCGTTGTTTCTTCTATACTCATCATCGTCTCTTTCGATTCCATGTGATTCTTCCTCTCTGCTATTGATTATACACACGTGCACGCATTGCACATTCTCTTTATTATACCATAGGAATTGCTATCTTTCATCGACATATTGCCCATACTCATATCCAATTCCCTAGTATGTATCTCTACCAATTATTCCTCAGTAGACGCATAATTGACACTTTCATTGACACAGGTCAACAATGGTTTACCTTGTACACCAGCAATCAAATTATTGGCTGTTAACATAGCCATTTCCTTGCGCGTACGATCCGTGAAAGACCCAATATGTGGCACCACTAAGCATTTACCTGTTCTAAGCAATGGATGGTCTGGTCCTATTGGTTCTGGGTCTACTACGTCAAGAGCAGCGTAATCAATTTGACCTGTTTCTAATGCGTGCACTAATGCATCTGTATCCACAATTTTTCCACGACCGACATTCACAAATAAAGCCGTTTCTTTCATCATTTCAAAAGCCTCTGCATCAATTAAATGATAGGTTTCCTCTGTCAACGGAGCCATCACTAAAATGATATCGCTAGTAGTGAGCAATTTGCCTAATGACACATAGGTGGTCATCAGCAAGCTATCATCATTGCGACGGTTACGATTATGATATTGTACAGTCATTCCAAAAGCACGTGCTCTACGAGATACAGACACACCAATCTTACCCATACCAATAATACCCAATGTCATACGGCTTAAATCCTTCCCTTTTATATTCGAAGGTCGTTCTGCCCATTTACCATCCTTAACGAACTGAGCATTTTCATAAATTCTACGGCTCGCTGCTGCCATCAATGTGAAAGCCAACTCCGCAGTGGTTTCTGTTAATACATCTGGCGTATTGCCATAAGGTATATGACGTGTTGTTAACGCATCTACATCCACGTTATCATAGCCTACAGAGGCTTGGGCGATGACCTTCAAATGCGGTGCCTGTGAAATCAAATCTTCATCCACAGTAAAATGATTAATACTCCATAAACCATCTGCATCACGCAGCCATTCTTTTAATAGATCTTTAGGCATTTTTTCTTTTTTTGTCCACTGGCGCACCCTTACATGTTCGCTTAAATAGACGAGTGCATCTTTACGCACCAATCCTGGTACCACTACTACTGGTTTATCCATGGTATACCTCACTTTCATCAATCACTATGTCTAGGCAAGAGGTTGCTTGCCATATACGTATACATATAGGCAATGGACTCGCCATGCCTTCACAATCTTAATAGGGAAGAAAATGGTTCTTCTTGCTAAATTATATCACATCTGGTTTGGTAATAAAAAAGCACAGAACTATTTTCATAGAACTGTGCTTTTCATTTTGTAGATACATTAACTTGCACTCTCAAACGTACCCGAGAGCTGCTACGCTTTCTATACGATGATATGCTATCCCACAAACGTCCCTAGAATAACATGTTTATCCTACCAATTGGATTTTCCTTCATTGAACATTTCAAATGCATGTGCAATTTGGCGTCTCAATTTTAATCGTTGTGAATCACTTAATACATATTCTACACCATTATGTGCGATGCGCCCATTTTTTACAATGCTACTCAAATCGTAAAGAATTTCTCTGGCCATGCTTGCATTGCCAGCTAATTCATCAATTGTTACATCATAATAATTAGCTAATCGCTTTAAGGTTTCCAAATCAGGCTCTCGATATCCTGTTTCGTAATTTGACAGGGCAGCATTACTAATACCAATATCACGAGCCACATCTAGTTGACTCCGCCCAATCCGTTTACGGGCATGTCTTAAATTTTCACCTAATGCCATTGTATCACCCCTTATACTACGTGAATCTATAGTATAAATAACCTATCCCTATTATAGCATGAGATACAATAGATTTGCTATAGAAAACCACTATTTCACATCTCACGAATTGTGTATCTCTCTATGTTTTTTAGCATTTTTGAATTATATTACACGAATTGAATTGTTTATCCCACATGTGCATGTGTAGTTTTGATTTATTTTAATCAAAGAAAATAGATTTTATTCTATTTTAATCATTTTCACTCACAAACTATTTATATCATTCATGTGCATGTTCAGGTGGTGGTAATTGCTCAACTTGGAATACCTCGCCAATAGTTTGAATTTTTCCAGGGATATATTCTACAATTTGAGTCATCAATACATATAACAGTCGTGGATCAAAATTAGAATTAGCACTCTGATTGATGCAATCTAAATACACGCTATCATCATCTTCTTCGATATAGTATTTAAAACTTTTATACGTACTATTTTCACGGTTAATGAATGTCAAAATATCTTGACGGTTTTCCTTGGTCACAACACCTGCACCAATCAATAAACGAATCGTAGCATATATTGTGTCATCTAACAACAGAAACACAGGAATATCCCCTAATTCTGTTTGTACATAGGAGCGAAATACAACTGTGTGATCTTCATCTCCAACTTCACGTTTCTCAAAGCATGTCAGTTTCTCATCAATGAGAAATTGTTCAAATACTCTAGCTTTTTCATTCATAGGTACACCTCGTTAAAAAAAGGCATTGTTTGTCACAATGCCCATATAAATTAATTTTCAATAAACCTTACTCTTTTTTAGATTTTGTAGTTTTACGTGGTTTGCTATCTTTTTTAGTTGCTGTTTCTACTACTGGAGTTGCTGCTTCTACTGCTGGAGTTTCTTCTTCACCAGTTGCTTCTACCTTTACGCTTTCCACAGCTGCAATAATACGAGTTAAATCTTTTTGTGTATGCGGATACAATACTTCAAAAATAGTGTACGCCACTAGTTCCGGATCAAAGTTATCTCCACTCATTAGGCTTACATCTAGAAGAATTGCTTCGTAACCATTTTCTTCCATTAAATAGTGTTTAAAACATTTGAATTCGCTATTTAATTGATTCAACACATCTAATGTTGCTTTACGTTGTTCTGGTGTAAAACGACCTCCAGCAATTTCTAAACGCACAAAACCAAATGGTGTGTCATCCAATACAACAAATAGTGGGAACACAATATCATTATATTCTACAGTTGCATCAAATACTACTGTATTATATGGGTCATTTTCAATCTCACGAAGAGTAAAAAGATTTGTTAATTCATTTTCTTTAATAAACTGTTGAAATAATTCTGCTTTTTTATTCACTGTTTTATCTCCATATCCACTACATCCAAATTAAAAATCATTACCATAATGATACCACAAAAACAAGGTTCTTTTCAATCATTATTAGTTTTCTTCTTCCACATAGATACAACGATCATTTTCAAATCGTGCAATGCGCACTAAGGAGTGTACATCATAACCAGCTTTTACTAACCGCTCACGACCAGGTTGAAAGGACTTTTCAATAACAATGGCAATGCCTTCCACTGTATCCCCTGCACCTTCTACTAGTTTTGCTAATCCCATAGCTGCTTCACCACTAGCTAAGAAATCATCAATAATCAACACTTTTTCACCAGAAGGCAAGAATTTTTTAGAGATGGTTACATCATAATTTTCTTCTTTTGTGTAAGAGTAAACTACTGAATGATACACATCTTCTGTCATCAAAATAGATTTTTTCTTACGAGCAAATACCAAAGGTACATCTAACTCAATCGCTACTTGTAACGCAATAGCAATACCAGATGCTTCAATAGTCACAATACGTTCAATACCACGTCCTTCAAATTGTTTAGCAATTTCCTTACCAATCTGAACAAACAATTTAGGATCAATTTGATGATTTAAAAATCCATCTACTTTTAACACTCGATTGTTCAATACAATACCTTCTGCATCAATACGTTGTTTTAATAATTCCACGATGATCCTCCTTATTGTTTTCTGTCTTTCAATATATTTATAAATTGCGAAACGCCTTCTGTTAGTGCATCCATTCTTGACCGCACCAGTACAATACGTCGTTCAGGAATCTGCAAGTTCGTTTTTAGCTCCACTAAAGAACCTTGTTTCAATTTCTCTCTCGCTACCAATTCTGGCACCAAGGAAATGCCTAAATTAATTTCTACTAAGTCTATGAGTACATCTAAGCTTCCCAATTCAAAGGCTGGGCTTGTACACCGATTATGGGTTACTGCATCAAAAAAAGTACGACTACTAGCTCCCATAGTAAGCAATAGCAATGGCTCAGCCATAATTTCATCAATGGTCCAAATCTTCGATTCATCTTTGTAGACCGTTCCACCTACAAAGATATCTTGCATTGACTCTAATTCCATCACTTCAAGATGATTATTATCATACAAACCATCATAGGCATGCACCACCGCAATTTGTGCCTCTCCTGCTTCAATCATGCCCACACATTCACGAGATGGTCGATTGGTGACACGCAAGCTAATATCTAATTGCTTTTCTTGCCAACTTTTGAAAGTAGGTAATAAAAAGTGTTTACTCAAGGTATCTGTAGCAGCTAGATGTAAACTTTTATACTCCCTTGATAAGCGTTCTTGCAATTTAACAATTCCATTATCCAAGATAGAAAACGCTTCTACAGCAGTTTCAAAAAGCTCACGACCAGCTTTGGTAAATGCTACAGATTTTGTTGTCCTTTCAAATAGGGGGATTCCCAAATCTTTCTCTAATTGCTTAATACTTTGACTAATGGCTGATTGAGAAACGCCATTCGCTTTTGCCGCTTTCGAGAACGATAAATGTAACCCTACCCCCACAAAGGCACGCAGTAATTCTGCTGACACAGACATAACAACCTCAATCTACTACAAATATAATATACTTTCAATTAATTTTTACTATTATATATGCTTATAAGTTTACCTATATTTATTACTATTGTCAAATTGCAAATAGATTTTTATCTATGTATTTCTTATAAACCTATACAAAATAGTTGCGTTCTAGCTTATAAACTAGTAATATATATTTGATAAGAAAATCTGGGGCATAACAATCCCCCGTATGTATGAAAGGAATTTAACTATGCATTGTGCACAAAAATTGACTGATCATATTTATTGGATTGGTAGTAACGATTGGAGTACAGAACGTTTTGAAAACCTATTTCCAATTCCAAATGGGGTAAGCTACAATTCCTATTTTATTGATGATGAAAAAACATGTATCGTAGACTCTGTAGATGATAGCATTCGTCAAGAATTCTTTGACAATGTAGAACATTTATTAAACGGTCGTGAATTAGATTATTTAATCGTAAATCACATGGAACCAGACCATTGTGCAACATTAGTCGAATTACTAGACCGTTACCCAAATGTAAAAATGGTAGGTAACAAAACTACATTTCGTTTCTTTGAACAATTCTATGGACGTCCAGCTCCTGAGAACTATTACGAAGTAAAAGAAGGGGACACTATCGATCTTGGTCACCATACACTTCACAGTTATACTATGCCAATGGTGCACTGGCCAGAAGTAACTTGCACTTACGAAGCAACGACTGGTACATTGTTCTCGGCGGATGCATTTGGTACCTTTGGCACCATCAATGGCAACATCTTCGCTGATCAATTAGATTTCGATCGCGTATACGAAGATGAAGCTCGTCGTTACTACACAAATATCGTAGGTAAATATGGTGCACAAGTGCAAAATGCATTGAAAAAAGCATCTGCTTTAGATGTAAAAATCATCGCACCACTTCATGGACCAATCTGGAGAACTCCTGATACAATCTCTTACATTCTTAACAAATATATGCACTGGAGCACATACAATGCTGAGAAAAAAGGGGTTGTCATCGCTTTTGGTTCCATGTATGGTAACACAGCGGAAATGGCACAACAATTAGCAAAATTGCTATCCCTACGCGGTGTAACAGATATCCGTATTTATGATGTATCTAAAACAAATCCATCTTACATCATCTCTGATGCCTGGAAATATAGTCATTTAGTATGTATGGCCCCAACCTACAACTTAGGTTTATATTTGACTATGGAAAACTTATTACATGAATTACATGCATTAAACTTCCATAACCATAAAGTATCTATCGTAGGTAACCACTCTTGGGCATCTGGCGCAATGAAACGTATGGTTGAATACTTCACAAATGAGTTCAAAAATATGGAAATCGTTGGTACACCACTAGATATTAAAGGCGCATTACACGATGAACAATTGCCATTATTTGAAGAATTAGCTGATACTATTGTTACCTCCTTAAAAGAAACAGATATTAAAACTTTATAATCAATACAAGCGACTCTAGTGACTAGGGTCGCTTTTGATATGCACATTCAGGTTACAGATGACAACCAGTTGATAATCTGTCTTGATGGGAACTAGATGCATACTAAATGTATTGATTGTAAGCGTATCTAACAAATTCAAAACAAAGAAATGAGCTGTCATGATAGGAATCTCTTCCTTCATGACAGCTCATCTTTATATGTGCTATATAGCATATTACCTAGCCGAATTGTAAGTTTCACTCGAGTGTGTACACATATCTCACTGCATCGATATACCCTTATTGTATCGGCGGTAGGAAACTGTTATCGATTATGACGCTGTAACATACGCACACCTTTAGATTCTTCTAAAATCATAGACCATACCATGCCTCGCCGTGCCGCCAATCGTAGGGATTCGCTTCTAGAGTTCCTATGATAACAAGGTTCCTCGTTCCGCACTTCTTCCATAGGTTTTCCAGTAAATTTCCGTCGTATCGTTTCTGTTCCTTCATGAACTGCACCGTGGATTGCCTCTGCATCATTCGAGTTTGAAACTGCTGACGCCTCATACATATCTGCATTTACTGTCTTACATGTAGTCACAGATTCCTCTAACGTAGTCTCCGTCGTTACATCAGGATCTACTTTCACGGATTCTACAGGATTCCGTGAAAGTGTAATCCCATAATACTCTTCCATTTCCTCCCAAGTCATATCTTTACTCGGAACTGATTTTTGTGGGGACTCTTCGTTGGATTTCCCCGTTTTAAATATAAAGGATCCTAAAATAATCAGAATGAGTATCCCTAGTTCCATCATCGGATACCTCCTCTACCTTATTCATGTGTGCCTTTACCATCAATAGTAGCTGCATAGTCACCTTCAGAAATACTTTCACGCATTTTAGTGTCCGCCATAATATTATTCATAGAATAGTAGTCCATTACGCCTAAATTACCTTCACGCAATGCTTGAGACAAGGCTTTTGGCACTTCTGCTTGAGCCTCCACTACTTTCGCTTGCATTTCTTGCGTATGGGCACGCATTTCTTGTTCTTGGGCCACCGCCATAGCACGGCGTTTTTCTGCTTGCGCTTGGGCGATTTTTTTATCTGCTTCCGCTTGGTCTGTCATCAATTGGGCGCCAATGTTACGTCCTACATCCACGTCGGCAATATCTATGGATAAGATTTCAAAGGCTGTACCCGCATCTAATCCTTTGTTCAATACGGTGCGAGAAATGTGATCTGGATTTTCTAATACATCCGTATGCTCTTCAGAAGAACCTACTGTCGTAACAATACCTTCCCCAACACGAGCAATAATTGTGGCTTCCCCAGCACCGCCTACTAAACGATCAATATTGGCACGTACTGTAACGCGAGCACGAACTTTTAATTCAATACCGTTTTTCGCTACTGCAGAAATAATCGGTGTTTCAATGACCTTTGGATTTACCGACATTTGTACAGCTTCTAATACATCACGACCTGCTAAGTCGATGGCAGCCGAGCGTTCAAAGGTTAACTCCATAGTCGCACGTTCTGCGGCAATCAATGCATCAACTACACGGTCCACGTCGCCACCTGCTAAATAATGGGCCTCTAATTGGTCTACCGTCACATCTAAGCCCGCTTTATTGGCTTTCACCAAAGGGAGAACGATTTGAGATGGAGATACACGGCGCAGACGCATGCCAATGAGGGTCATAATGCTGACGTTAACGCCCGCTGCTAAGGCAGATACCCAAAGTCCTAATGGGACAAAATGTAAAAATAGAGAAATGCCGATGATGAGAATAATGGGAAAAATAATGAATCCCACAGTTCCAATAATTGTTTCCATAATGCCTCCTATCTTTCTGTAGCTCTCACTACAATACGACCACCTGTAACAGATACAATAGTTACTTCTGTACCAGGTTCATAAAATTCGCCATCAGTGACTGCATCGAGAAAAGTATCCTCCACAATAACCGTCCCTGCTGGTCGTAATACCGTTTTTGTATGTCCAATCTTTCCTAACCAACGATTAGGATCCGGATGACTTGCATATCCTTTTTCCTTAGTAGATTGTAAGCGCAATGTTAATCGCTCTCCCAGTCGTGTCTTAGGGAACACTGACACAATCCACCACAACAAGAGCACGCCCAGTACCGATAGTACGGTCACTGTCAATACCGCCGTAGGGCCACCACCCATCCAGTCGTAGATGCCCCAAAGAAATAGCAATAGGCCGGTGAGCCCAAAGATACCAAATCCTGGAACCATCATCTCGATGAGGAGTAAAATAATACCACTTAGAATCAGTCCTATCATAGTCTCTCCTTTCCTAGTAAATACCTATCTACTTGTATTATAACACACTCTGTATGTAGATTCGATGAAATCCACTTCTACTCTAGTCCACCATAGGATACAAAAAAGAGACTCTCCAAAGAGAGCCTCTTAGTTGTTTAGTGATTAAACGTCTTCGCGGTAAGGAGCTTGACCGATTTCGTAGAAATCGTTTCCTTCGCTATCGATAACAACGATTGCTGGGAAATCTTCTACAGTTAATTCTGCCAACGCTTCTGGACCTAAGTCTTCATATGCGATAACATCATATTTTTTAATGGATTTAGCAATTAAAGCTGCTGCACCACCAACGGCTGCAAAGTAAGTTACGCCGTTTTTCTTCATGGATTCGATAACTTCTGGTTTACGGGAACCTTTACCGATCATGCCTTTGATACCTTGATCGAGCATTGTTGGTGTGTAAGCGTCCATACGGCCAGATGTTGTAGGACCAGCGGAACCGATTGGGTCTCCTGGTTTAGCTGGGCTTGGGCCTAAGTAGTAAACGATTTTTTCGTTCCAATCGATTGGTAATTCTTCGCCACGTGCTAATGCTTCCGTCATTACTTTATGTGCAGCGTCACGAGCACTGTAGATTTTACCAGAGATAAGAACCATATCACCAGCTTTTAATTTACGGGATTGTTCTTCTGTTAAAGGTGTTTGAATACGAATTTGTTCTGCCATGGTTATTCCCCCTCTTAAACTTCACCGTGAGCATGACGGCTAGCGTGGCAGCAGATAGTTACTGCTACAGGAAGACCAGCGATATGTGTTGCTGCCCACTCGATATTAACGGAAACTGCTGTTGTAGAACCACCTAATTGAGGTCCGATACCAGTTTTGTTAACCATTGCATTGATTTCTTCTTCCAATTTTGCATACTCAGGATGTGCATTGCGTTCTTCTACAGAGCGAAGAAGAGCTTTTTTGGAAAGGAATGCTGCGTAGTCCATAGTACCACCGATACCAATACCTAGTACCATTGGAGGGCATGGGTTAGGGCCAGCTTTTTTTACGATTTCAAGAACTGCTTTTTTAACGCCTTCAACGCCATCAGCAGGTACTAGCATTTTAACGCCAGATTTGTTTTCAGAACCAAAGCCTTTTAATTCAACATTAATGTCAACTTTATCGCCTGGAACAATTTTTGTGTAGATCACTGCTGGAGTATTGTTTTTAGTGTTTACACGATTGAACAATGGTTCAGCAACAACGGATTTACGAAGGTATCCATCTACGTAGCCTTTTGCTACACCAGCTTGAATAGCTTCTTCAAGATCGCCACCTTCGAAATGTACGTCTTGACCAACTTCTAAGAATACGATTGTAAGACCAGTATCTTGGCAGATTGGACGATCTTCAGCATCAGCGATTTCCGCATTTTTAATGATTTGATCCAATACGCCTTTACCTACTGGAGATTTCTCACACTCATAGCCTTTTTTTAATGCATTGTACATATCTTTTGGAAGATGATATGCTGCATTCATACATAATTCTGCTACCTTTTCTGTTACTTTCTCAACGTGAATGTTACGCAAAGTAATCCCTCCTCAACTTAAAACAGAGACCTTTCTCTTGTGTATTATTGTATCACCATTGCCTTACCTTTTTCAATTCCCTAAGAATAGGTTCTATAACTGTTTATTATGATAATATTTATTATCATTTTTATAAATAGAGTAATTTATACATTTCTATATAGTTAATTTCAAAACACTTAGGTCCTACTGCATTAGACATATATCCACCTTTTACAAACCCTATATCTATTCCTTATATTTAAACTTTTCTATTCACAAAATTAAGTCCATTCCTAGTATTTAACTCCCATTTTTGTTCTTTTTAAAATGAAAAACTCTCTCACTAAATAATAATGAGAGAGTTTTTTTACTTCATTTTCCTGTGTTTTTTATCACAAACAAGGTCAATTATGCTTTATTGATATACCTATACCCATCAATTTTCATAAAAAGAGTCATCTATTTTCAATAGTTCACCCTGCTATAACTGTGCTGCTTCTATCCATTCTTGCAACTCTTCTTCTCCGCTGATGATATCTTCGTCATAGGCACCTGCTAGGGTCGGATAGCGACACACTTCGATGGTATAGAGGATGGCTTCATCTCGCCCATTGCGAAAAGTACCAATCCAAACGCCACGGATAGTAGACTCATACCACTCTACCGGTTGATCTGTATCTTTCAGATAGATCGTCACATCACCACGTCCCAATGTTTCCAATACTTCCACTTGCTCTTCCATAGTGAGCCCCGTGTTTTCCACATAAATCGTATAGGTTTCCCCTGTTTGACGCAAGTGTTGCATAGCATTTTTCAACTCTTGAAAGACTGCTTGCACTCGTCCAAATTCATTTTGCATATCGTCTCCTTATATATGCTAGTCATACTAGCTATATCTTATTTCATCGTCTATTCAACGGGAGTAGCTGTTACATTCCAAGAGGCTAAGACAGCTAAAATCCGCTCTTTCACGTCTTTCACCACCACTTGTATGGTCTCACTCAAGTCGAGCCCTAGTTCTAAACTTTCAGGTTCTACACCGATAACAACCGCATCCTCTAATGGTTCTTCTTGTAAGGCACGAATGCGTAAAATATCTTGCATCCCCACTTCGTGCACAGAAATAGCTTCTGTAAAATAGGTATTCATTTCCTCATGGGGAAATTCGTATACTGTGCCTGGTGCATCACCACCATTAATGGCATCTACTAATAGCAATTTTGTCATACCTCGCATATAGGTAAGCAGTTCCATGCCCATGGTTCCCCCATCCAAAATGGTAATAGGAGGATTAAATACATAATCCTCCCGTAATTGGTTCACCACATGGACACCGAATCCCTCATCAGTAAGCAAAATATTGCCTACCCCTAATAATACGATGGGATTACTTTTTATTTGGTCCATATAAATCCTCTATATCTTCTGGGTCCGTAGGGTAGAATTTCATCCCTGAAACCATACTAGATACTTCTCCAGATTCTTCCATAACATCTTCGCGGAATGCCATGTACACATGTATAATTGTAAACAATAAAAATCCCCAAGCAATATAATGGTGAATTATATGCACTTCATATTCTGTAAACAATAGATTCACAGGATTAAAAATTTGTGCAATCCACGTATTAGGATATACTTGTGCAAACATAGCAAGACCTGTACAAATTTCTAGGAACAGCATCACATATACTCCTAAATAACTAGTACGAGCCATAGAATTACGCAAGAAACGATGCTCTCGTTGTTGTGGTAGCATTAAATAATGCTGAATTGTATCCCACAGACCAATCCAATACGACTTTTTATGAAATCTAGGAAACAATCTATCGCCACGATATCGAATTCCACCATAAATACGGAATATAAGTGCAGCAATTAGGATAAATGCTGCGATAAAGTGAATTTTACGAATCATCTCCATAGAGAACCAACCGCCTACTGCAATAGTCGGTTCCACACTACCTGGTGTAGCTTGGAAACCTGGATTCCCAATGTATAGGCCCGTCCAAAATAGAGCCGTTACACAAAGCACCATGGTCCAATGGAAAATGCGGAGCCATAAACTAAATACACGATAAGGCTTTTTATTTAATGGTAACATAGACAGCCTCCTCCCTATTTACATAGGGCATCTGTATTGACAGATACTATTTTTTCGCCCTTTTTATTGTACAAGTGTGTAGCACATGCCAAGCAAGGGTCAAAGGAGTGAATACCTTTCAAAATCTCTAATGGTTTATCAGCAATTTTCACTTTTGTATCCATCATGTTCGCTTCATATGCACCATGTTCGCCAGCAATTGTTTTTGGACATGCGTTCCAAGTTGTTGGCACGATACATTGGTAATTATCTACACGACCGTCTTTAATAACGCACCAGTGACCTAAGCCACCACGAGGTGCATCTAATAAGCCTACCCCTTTTGCTTCTTTTGGCCAAGAATTAGGGTCAAACTTCCGTGTATCTGCTACCACAGTATCACCAGTTTTAATATTTTCCACCAAGCGATTGTAGAAATGTTGGCTCAAATTCGCTGCTACTTGTGCATCTAAACCACGAGCCGCTGTACGGCCCACTGTGGAGCATAACCACACATGTGCTGGTACGCCTAGCACCTTGGATACGGCATCAATTTGGTCTACCATCATTTTCTCTGCCCATGTAGGGTTCTTGATGATGCCTTGTTTTACTTTTACATAGACAACGATATATTTCGCCAATGGACCTACTTCGCAAGCTTTACCTTTGAATGTAGGAGATTTAATCCAAGAATATTTTTTCTCTTCATCCAAGAATTCCCATTTTTTATTGGTACCTGTTTTAGGCCCTGTGAAAGCTGGTTTCGTTACACCTTCTATTGGATGCAAGGACATTTCGCCATTTGGATATTCAAACCAAGAGTGATTGATTTCTTCCGACAAGAAGTCAGGATTCATCAAATCTTCTCCTTCTAGGGCTGTGAACGTTGCTTTTTCCCAGCCAAGCTCGAAGTTTTCTACTACACCATTCGCACGAACAAGAGCTTTTTTAAAGAAATCGCCATCTTTTATACCTGTATATGCATCATCTGGATAGCCACCATACGCAAGGACACGTTTTTTCGCCAATCCACCGCCGTCTACCATGCCAGCTTTCACATATAAATGACCAATAGCCAATAAATCAGGTAAGTAGAAATAGTTTACTAAATCTTTCGCTAAGGAAATAGATTCGTCCACACTAGCCAAGCGTGCTGCATTCACTGGAGCATTCATATCATCCATGGAAATGGAACATGGCATACCACCTACGATGTAATGTGGATGTGGGTTTTTACCTCCAAAAATAACATGTGGTGTTACAATATCACGTTGACGATCCAAGATTGTCAAATAATGAGAAATGGCCATCAAATGCACTTCTGGTGGCAATAATTGGTAATCTGGATGATCCCACCATTGAGCGGAGAAAATCCCCAATTGACCACTTTCTACAATTTTCTTTACTTTCGTTTGGATTGCTGCATAGTAGGTTGCATTCCCTTTAGGAAACTCTTTTGGATACGCAGATGTACTAGATGCTAATTCTGTAGGTTGTAATCCACTTACATTATAGGTATCTAACACGTACTGTTGCAATTCTGCTGTTTTCTTAGGATCTGCTTTTAACGCTTCCACTGGACTTACCCAGTCAAGAGCATGTAAATGATAGAAATGCACAATATGATCGTGTGTATCTAAACAACTATGCATGATATTTCTAATATAGTTTGCATTCTTAGGAATTTGGATGCCCAATGCATCCTCTACAGCACGAAGGGATGCTAAGGCGTGCGTAGATGTACATACGCCACAAATCCGTTGTACAAAAGCCCATACATCACGAGGATCACGGTTTTTAGCTACTAATTCAATACCTCGCCAAGCTGTACCACTGGATAGGGCATCTTGCACTTTACCTGTGGACTCATCAACACTCACTTCTACACGTAAGTGACCTTCAATACGGGTCACTGGATCGACTACAACTCGTTTCATTATTGGTCACTACCTTTCTGTTCCACTTCTTTTTGTTTTGCTTCTTGTTCTGCTAAATATTTCTTCTCTTCTTGAATAGAATCATATTTATGTTTTGCTAAGGTAATACCACCATGAGCCACTACAGCACCAAATGCGCCAAATCCAGCAATTGTACCTAATGTATCCACATCAGTGATGGTATTTGGGGTATGAATATGTGGCAATCGTTGGTAAAAGTTATCATTGTCCCAGAATCCCTTTTCAGAGCAACCAATACAACCATGTCCAGATTGAATTGGATAGGACAACCCATTCCACCAACGCAAGTTACCACAAGAGTTATATGTTTCTGGTCCACGACAACCTACTTTGTATAAACACCAACCTGCTTTGGACGCATCATCATCAAAATGTTCTACAAATAAACCAGAATCAAAGAAAGGTCGACGATAACATGTATCGTGAATACGATTACCATAGAATTGTTTTGGTCTTCCTTCTACGTCAAGAGGTGGAATTTCACCAAATAAAGCATAATGCATAATCACACCCGTCATGACCTCTGGAATCGGAGGGCATCCAGGTACTTTAATAATTTTTTTACCTTTTACAATAGAGGATACAGATACTGTATTGGTTGGGTTCGGTTTCGCCGCTTGAATACCGCCCCAAGCTGCACAAGAGCCATATTCGATGATGAAAGCAGCACCCTCAGCGCATTCTTTCAATACATCTACAAATGGACGTCCGCCCACTTGGCAGTAGGAGCCATTTTCATCCAATGGCACACCACCTTCAACAGCCAATACATACTTACCCTTTTTACTTTCTAACAAGTGATGTAAATGATGTTCAAATGGTTCCCCTGCTGCGGCAGCCAAGGTATCATCATACTCTAAGGCAATCATATTTAAAATCACATCAGATGCGAAAGGCGATGTGGAACGAATGAAAGATTCGTCACATCCTGTACATTCATGACCATGTAGCCAAATGACTGTAGGTAATTCTTTTGTTTCTGCTGCGGCCACCACTTTATTGGTCAACACTGGTGGCAATCCTAAAATAGCCGTTAAGGCTACGCAGGATTTCATAAATGTACGTCGGCTTAATTTACGTTCTTGGAATAAGTTCCAAAGACTATTTAACTTATCTTTCACAAAAAAGCCCCTTTCTTGCAATAACTTTATAGCGTCTATATACAATCCTATAATAGGTATAGTGTACCACGAAACACTTGTATTCTATGGAATATAAATCACTATTTTATAAAAATAATTTTATACCCCTAATTTATAGTTTTAATAACTTACGTACGGAGGCTGCTTGTTTATAGCCACCGATACGATCTTTTTCTTTTCCTTTTTTATAGCAAATAATCGTCGGTACCCCTTGCACATCTTCTCGTAAAGCAATTTCTTTCGATTGATCAATAGGAATCGCTACCATTTTAGCAATACTTTGCAATTCTTCTTGTAGTTTGTCTAGTTCATCTTTCATAGGTGTACACGGTTCACACCAATCTGCTACAAAACAAGCCAATACGATGTCATGACTATTCACAATTTCCATTAATTCTTCATATGTTGTTACTGAGTCTAATTTCATACATACCTCCTACAATAACAAAACCGCTCCGAAGAGCGGTTCTGAGCAAGCAATCAATAAGCCGAGTTCTGTCCTGCTTTCGCAGTGGCGATTATCTTTCTAGGCGCATAGTTACCTATACGCTCAAGCGGCACAACCCGAAAGGTAGGCGGGCAACCCTTAACCCTTTCCTATTCGGCCTTGCTCCGGATGGGGTTTACCGAGCATACATGTTACCATGTACCTGGTGCGCTCTTACCGCGACCGTTCCACCCTTACCACCCGAAGGTGGCGGTTTACTTTTCTGTGGCACTATTCCCTATGGTCACCCACGCCGGCCGTTAGCCGGCATCCTGCCCTATGGAGCTCGGACTTTCCTCAAGTCATAGGACTTGCAATCGCCTTTCATACTTACTGTTTTAGTCTAGCATAGACCACCCAAGTGGTCAATAGCTCTTCTCTTTATTATACCCGAAATATCCTAGACTTTAAAGAAAAAATCTTCTTGTACTTCACTTTCTATGACTTGTACTTCTTCCTCTGTAAAAGCATCTGTTAGGTATTGTTTCAGAATCGTTTGACTCATATATTCCGTACCATAATGGCCTGCATCCACCACAAGGATACCAAGCTCCTTCGCCATTTGCATGTCGTGGTACTTCACATCACTGGTAATATATAAATCGGCTTTTTGTTTAGTTGCAGCTTTAATAAACTCTGCACCGCTTCCTGTACATAAAGCAATTCGTCGCACTTGTTCTACCTTAGCTCCCCCCCATCGCAATTGGCTATGAGGAAGTACAGTCTGTAATAACTTTGCCAACGCTTGTAAAGATAGGGGTGATGCTAACTCACCTATGCGTCCAATATAATGGGCTTCATAGACATTGTGCAAAGGAACCACATCATAAGCGATTTCCTCATAGGGATGAGCCTCTTCCATTGCGGCCAGAACCGTTCTTAGTAATTTCTTAGGTACCACTGTTTCCAGTCGTTCTTCCTGAACAGTTTCGATTGCGCCTACATGACCAATAAAAGGATTCGTCCCTTCCAGTGGCAAGAAACGTCCTTCACCGGTAACGGAAAAACTACAATGACTGTAGTTGCCAATATGACCCGCACCAGCATCACCCATAGCTTGACGTACTTGATCACTATGTGTGACTGGTACATAGACAGCTACTTTATACGCTTCCTCACGATCTGTTTCCACCAAACCACGGATTTCTGTTAAGCCCAACCGTTGTGCCACTTCGTCATTGAGCCCTTCTTTCGTAATATCTAAATTCGTGTGGGCACTATATACACTAATCCCATGTTGCAGCAAGTCTCCTATCATTTTTCCTTGCGTCGTTCCTAAGTCAATGGATTGTAATTTCTTAAAAATCATAGGATGATGGGACAGAATACAGTCTACCTCTTTTTCGATAGCCTCTACTACGACGTCTGGTGTTACATCTAAGGTCGTCAACACACGGCGCACCTCGCTTGCCATATGCCCTAATTGCAAGCCGCAATTATCCCAAGATTCTTGCAAATGTAACGGTGCCCGTCGTTCAATGGCAACAGCAATATCTTTCATAGTAACCATATATACCTCCTATCCACTATCTCAAAGTATGCCTTATAGAAAGTTTCATACTCATCGACGATTAGATTTTTTCACGGTGAAAGTCTCACCAATACCTATTGTAAAATACCTTGTAAGGCTTGCAATTCTTGTTCCATCGTCTCAACAACATCGTTAGACTTCGTTGTATTCCGCATATGTTGCACAATAGATTGCAAGGTTTTAATTCTACGCTGTATGTGCTGTTTCCAAACTTCAGATTGCTCTCGTTGTAGCAAGGCACCATATTCCCATAACACCGATTCTTTCGGTAACTCATCATACACGGAAATAACACCTCGCTGTACTAGCCACATATCATAATACTGATTGCCCTCTAGCAAACATTCTTCTTGAACAATGCCATACCCTTGATCTACTAAAAATTGTTTCAACTCTCGTCGATGACTTTGTGGCTGCAACACATACGTTTCCAACAGTTCTGGTCCTACCGTGATGATGTGTTGCATCAACTCTCCACCCATGCCACAAATAACGGCACAATCTACTTCGCCTTGTTTTGTGGCTCCCAATCCATCTCCTAATCGACATTCGATAGATTGTTCTAACTTTCGTTCTTTCACGAATCCATTGGCAGACTCTAACGGTCCTTGATTAACATCAATGGCGATAACTCGTTGCGCCACTTCTGTTTCTATACAAGCTACTGCCAAATATCCATGATCTGTACCCACATCTGCCACCGTCCGACACCGTGGAATCATATGTAATACTTGTTCTAATCGTTTTGAAAGTGCCATAGCCTATCTCACATTCTAATTACATCTTCTACGCAGTTTCTTACTTTGAAATACTATAAAGCTCATGCTTTCATTATACAACGAACCCTTATAGATAACAAAAAAACCATCTCACAAAGTGAGATGGTCTCCTATGGTGGGCCCACCTGGATTTGAACCAGGGACCGACCGGTTATGAGCCGGTTGCTCTACCCCTGAGCTATAGGCCCTCGTTTGGTGCGGATGATGGGACTTGAACCCATACGAGCGTACGCTCACCACCCCCTCAAGATGGCGTGTCTGCCATTCCACCACATCCGCATGAGGATATGTATATGGTGCCTCAGGGCAGAATCGAACTGCCGACACACGGATTTTCAGTCCGTTGCTCTACCGACTGAGCTACCGAGGCAAAATATCTGTACATCGTTACCTGTACTTAAAAATAGGTAAAAAAAATGGCGACCCCGATCGGATTTGAACCGACGATCTTCGCCGTGACAGGGCGACATGTTAACCGCTACACCACGGGGCCGTGTACTAAGTACTCATATACTATACCATAGGTATTACATCTTGGCAACACCTATGGGCAATTTTATATATTCCTAAAATGCATAGACATACTTTTAATAGCAATTGGGTTTCCGATCACGAAATACATTGATTTTAGAACGGATATCTTTCACTATATCTATATCGATAGTCACTGTTTGTATTTGCGGTATTTCATCGCATTCTAGCAGCACTTCACCCCACGGATCTACCACCATGGAATGTCCTGCCATTGGTAATTTACCAATAGTTCCACAACCATTGGCACTACAAAAATACATTTGATTTTCTATAGCTCTCGCTTGATTCAATATTTTCCAATGATGTAATCGTAACAGTGGCCATTGAGCAGGTAAAAAGAATAGCTCTATTCCTTGTAATGCGGATTTACGAATTAACTCGGGAAATCGAATATCATAACATGTGGCACTGGAACAAAGCACCCCTTCTAATTCAAATTGATGAATAGCCGTACCTCCGGTAAAGAATTTGTCTTCTTTGGCGGGACTAAATCCATGCATCTTATCATAGGTAGAGAGCAATTCTCCATTGCGGTTATACACATAGGTTCTATTGTAAATAGAGTCTCCTTCTTTAACAGCTACTGACCCACCAAAGATATTCACATGTTCCGATTGCGCCAATTCACTCAACAGAGATTGGCTCCGTTGCCCCTCTTCATCAGCTAAGGCATGCAAGTCTGGTCCCGTCATAAAACCTGTATTCCAAGTTTCTGGCAATACCACTACATCAATACCCTGCTTAGCCACAGCTCGCACCTTCTCTATTAGGACCTCAAAATTTTTATCCACTTGCCCAATCTCTGTAGCTAATTGAACAATGCCTACTCGCAACTCTTTCATAGTCCCTCCTAGATATGCCACGCCATATGGTCTGTAAACTCATTCGGCTCTAATGGCAAAGCATGGCGCCGCGGTACATAACTATCTGTATGAAACCGGCTCACCTTAGGTCGACGATATACAATATGTTCTGGCTCCGTTTCAAAAATTATCACATTCTTCGGCACATCTCGTTTGATCACAAGATTACAGCCTATCTTAGAACCTTTGCCTACCGTAATATCTCCCAGTACCTTCGTACCTGCCCCAATGAGCACATCATCTTCCACTGTAGGATGGCGTTTAACCTTGCGAGAATCCATACCACCTAGGGTCACCCCGTGAAAGAGAGTTACATTATCTCCTACAATAGCTGTTTCACCGATAACAACACCCATCCCATGGTCAATAAACAACCCTTTTCCAATTTGAGCCCCTGGGTGAATTTCTATGCCCGTTACACGACGTGCATGCAATGCCACTCGTCGAGCCAAAGTAAACCAGCCATTTCGATAAAGACGGTGAGCAAAAAAATGCCAAAATAAAGCTGTTATATGCGGATATGTCCATACCACCATAAACCAAGAGGTGGCAGCTGGATCTGATTGTAATACACGCTGTATATTGTATCGAATAGAATTCCATACCTCTCTCATAAATACCTCCCTATACAGAGATAGCATGGCCTAGACCATGCTATCTTTTGTATCACAATCGATTACGAATGAATCCAATCTACACTGTCAAATTGAATCATAGATAGATATTTTTCAACCCCATCTGGAGCTACAACAACGACATCTACATCTGGGAATTTACGACCGTATTGGCGAGCCACCACAATAGCTGCTGCTGAAGAAATACCAATACCTATGCCAGTTTCACGCATAAAATTACCTACTTCTTCAATAGCATCTTCGTCCGTTACGGTTTGCACTTCATCCATCAAGGAAGAGTCAAAGTTTTCTGGAATAAAGCCAGCACCAATTCCTTGAATTTTATGAACTCCACCAGTACCACGAGAAATAACAGGAGACCCTTCTGGTTCTACCGCAACCGCTTTAATGTACGGATGTTGCTCTTTCAAGGCTTTTGTAACACCTGTGAAAGTACCACCTGTACCGATACCCGCTACAAAGATGCCTGCGTTCGGTACATCACGCAAAATTTCTTTTGCCGTTGTTTCATAATGTGCCGTTGGATTTGCAGGATTTACGAATTGACCTAGTGTTACTGCATTTGGATAGTTATCAAGAATTTCTTGTGCTTTCCCAAGGGCCCCTTTCATACCTAATTCTTTTGGTGTCAAAATTAACTGTGCTCCGTAAGCTTTAATTAATTCACGGCGCTCTTTACTCATGCTTTCAGGCATAATAATAATCGTTTTAATAGACAGCATAGCCCCTAGCATCGCCAAGGCAATACCTGTATTCCCACTAGTAGCTTCCACAATAATAGTATCATTTTTAATTAAGCCCTTTTCTTTTGCATCTTGCAACATACCAAGAACGGCACGATCTTTGACACTACCACCAGCATTATATTTTTCAAGCTTTACATATACATTAGTATCTGGGATTTGATATATTGGTGTATTTCCAATTAATTCAATTGCATTTTTTACAACAGCCATAATGATTCTCCTCTACTTAGACTTCACTATAAAACACTTAAATTTATTCCTATTTTATAGATGGGATTTATTTTTGTCAACTATATTTTTCTCAAAATTCCAATTATTTTCATTGAAATCCACCATGGCCCATGCGGATGCAATCTTCTTTCGTCACCCTCACATCTGCTAACAAGCGTGGCGTAATCACATCGAAGGCGCTGGGATTATTATATAGCACCCCTCCTGGTACGCCTAATACTGGAGTACCGTCTTCTAAATAAGCAATACACACCATAGAGCCTGGCAACACCGGCAATCCATAGGTCACCACTTCTTTTGCACGACGTGCAATAGCACCTGGCGTTAAATCATCAGGATCTATACTCATGCCACCCGTACAGAAAATAATCTCTGCCCCTTGGGACTTTACTTTGTCTATGGCCTCCACAATTTGATTTGTATTATCTGGCACAATTTCATGTGCTACTAATTCCACACCATAGTCCGCCACACGGTCTTGAATCACCGCTGTGAAAGCATCTTGAATACGCCCTGCATAGACTTCACTACCAGTGGTAACAATGCCCATTTTTTTACGCACAAATGGGTGGACTTGTATGATAGACTTTTTGCCTTCACGCAATCGTTTTGCTTCCTCAAGCTGCCATACCTCTAATAACAATGGTATACATCGCATGCCAGCCACTGGTTGTCCTGCTTTCACAGGTGTTCCATGGAGGCGCGTGACGATGGTCAATTCACCGATGCTATTAATCCCGTAAAGTCCTTCCACATCCACGGTCAATACACCGTCATGGTTCGCTACCGCTTCAATCTTACCCTGTTGTACAGGAGTAGGACTGATGGATGGATGTTCACAGAAGCGATATAATTCTTCTGCTACTTGCTCCTCATGAACCAAATTATAGTCGGATTCTTCCATCACATAAATATGCTCTTTTCCTAATTGCAACAACAATGCCACATCTTCTTCACGGATGATATGCCCCCGCTTAAACGGTGTATCTTTTACTTCCCCAATAACGATGCGCACAATATCGTGGCAAAGTGCGTGTCCCACTGCATCTTTTACATGTATTTCTTTCATCGTATTATCCCCACATTCTTTTACCAATGGTGAAAGCCAGCCCGCATAGGCCATACCCAACTAATACCTGTCCACCCATGTAGGACAGCATATGCCACAACCCTTTTTCTTGTAGCATATATCCTTCAAAGATAAAGGTAGAAAAAGTTGTAAGCCCACCTAAAAAACCTGTAATACATAACAGTTTAACCCAAGGTGACACATGGGGTTGCCCTTCAATATATGCCATACCTAAGCCAATTAGCATGGAACCTATCATATTCACTAGTACTGTCCCCCAAGGATACAGCGCACCTTTCGTGACCATGTACTGTCCAATGCCATACCGCGTCATGGCACCAATGGCCCCACCAATAGCCACTGCTATATATACGTTCATAATCAAACTCCTTTATGTCTTTATTATACACCACCCTAGGCGGATTATGTACTAAAGTAGAAGAATTTCTTTCTCGATTTATATATAAGATGTTATAGTTATATGTTATATTATAAGCAAATGCTACATTTTTCATTATATGTTATACCAACCTTATATATATTGAGCCTCTCACAGAGTATTAGTTGACCCACATACCAGACTCAGACCTTCTCTATACTAGTATCCCTTCTTGTACTCATTACAGAGTTCTTATCTAAAATAGCCATACTAAAGTACAACCACACGAATGACCTAGATTTGCTACTCTTATACATCAAAAAAGAACTGCCTATGTCTAAGCAGTTCTTCGTGTGCATATTTAGTTGCCAGGATGTTTTACTAAATCTTGACCCGCAATACCTGGGCGTGTCATTTCTTTTGGAGACAGGATATAGTCCATTTCTTCTTTTGTCAACAATCCTTGTTCTAGAATAATTTCTTTTACACTGCGATCAGTTTCCAACGCTTCTTTCGCCAATGCAGAGGCATTTTCATAACCAATATGTGGCAACAAGGCTGTGACGATACCAACAGAACGTTCTAACCAATATTCGCATTGCTCTTTATCCACTTCAAGATCAACCAATAATTTATCTACAAATGTGTTCACCGCATTTTTTAAGTAGCACATGGAGTTGAACAAGTTATACGCAATGACTGGCTCCATTACATTCAGCTCAAATTGTCCATTTTCTACACCTAGGGAAATCGTCAAATCATTGCCAATAACTTGGTAACAAGTTTGGTTCAACACTTCTGCGATAACTGGGTTTACTTTACCTGGCATGATGGAAGAACCTGGTTGGCGCGGTGGTAATTTTAGTTCACCAATGCCACAACGAGGACCAGATGCCATTAAACGGAAATCGTTAGCCATTTTAATCAATACTAGGGCTGTGACTTTCAGACCAGAAGAAATATCCGCAAACACATCTGTATTATTGGTCGCATCAATTAGATTATCCGCCGTAATAAACGGTTCACCTACAACACGAGATAACTCATCTACAACAGCTTTGATATACGTAGGTTCTGCATTCAACCCTGTACCCACAGCAGTAGCCCCCATATTAACTGTATGGGCTTCTAACATGGCAGATTTAATACGACGAATACCACGACGCACGCCAGATGCATAGGCACCCATTTCTTGACCTAATGTAATTGGCACAGCATCTTGCAAGTGAGTTCGACCCATTTTTAAAATTTCTTTATACTCTTCTGCTTTTTTATCTAATTCATCTGCTAAACGACGAAGTGAAGCTAATAAGGGCTTACTTTTCATGATAGCACATACTTTGATGGCTGTAGGGAATGTATCATTTGTGGATTGTGCCATGTTTACATGGTTATTAGGCGATACAATGTCATATTGTCCTTTTTCATAGCCTAAAATTTCCAATGCACGGTTTGCCAATACTTCGTTCATATTCATATTGAAAGAAGTTCCTGCTCCCCCTTGGATAGGATCCACTGGGAATTGATCATTAAAGTTACCCCGTACCACTTCATCTGCCGCACGACTGATGGCTTGACCAATTTTTTCATCTAATCGACCTGTGCTCATATTCGCTAGGGCACATGCCTTTTTTACCATAGCCATAGCTTTCACAAAGTCGTAGTCGATTTGCTTGCCTGTAATAAAAAAGTTTTCAATACCACGCAATGTTTGTACACCATAGTACAACTCATCAGCAACTTCTAATTCACCTAGAAAATCATGTTCTTTTCTCATAGTATACCTCATTTCATACACCATCTTTGTTATCATCACTTATATAACCTTTGTTCATGTGGTGTGCTTATATTATAACATGCATTTTGTATACATAATAGAGAGATACTTTCTAGTTACGAATAATGCTCCCTTGTACGCCTTAATAAACAACTTAAAGTCATAGAAGTTATTAATTTTATTCATTTTCGATAATTTCTATAGACTATATAGGAATATTGACTATTCCTAATATGCCTACGATACAAGTAAATACGAAACTACACTATCTAGATTTCATCACTCTTCATAAAAAATACTTCCAACCGCACGTTAAAAAATATGAAAAAGTGGTGCCAACCGGGAGCCAACAAAGTCAAACTATACCCTTTTAACTCCCTTTTAGAAAACAAGAAACCCAGTAACTAGGCTAGTTACTGGGTTTTCATTTTGTATTGAATTATTCTGCTGTGAATGGCAACAACGCAATTGCACGAGCACGTTTAATAGCAAGTGTTAATTTACGTTGATGTTTAGCACAAACACCAGAAATACGACGTGGAAGAATTTTGCCACGTTCAGTCGTAAAACGACGAAGTTTAGCAATATCTTTGTAGTCGATTTGATCAGCATGGTCAACACAGAAGTTACATACTTTTCTTCTTGGTTTTCTGCCTCTATCTCTTCTCATTGAGAAACCTCCTTTGATATAGTTGTGGAGTTCTTAGCTTAGAACGGAATTTCTTCACCTGCACCTGCTCCGGAACCTGCACCAAAATCATCAAAATTAGATGCACCACCGCCAAAGGCATCAAATGTTTGCGTATCCAAGGCTTGGCCTACGAAATTAGCAACTACTTCCGTTACATATCGTTTTGTGCCATCTTGTGCTTCGTAAGAACGAGTCGTAATACGACCTTCCACAAAACAACGGCTACCTTTACGCAAATTTCCCGCAGCTTCTCCTAATTTCCCCCAAGCTACACAGTTTACAAACGCAGTTTGTTCCTTAGTCTCACCGTTTTGATCCACATAGGTATTGGATGCAGCCACTGTAAAAGTAGCAACAGCACGACCAGTTTTTGTGTATCGCACCTCAGGGTCACGAGCTAAATTTCCTAAAAGTTGTACAGAATTCATATTCCTAACCTCCTCAGGCTATTATTGTTCGTGTTTTACAATCAGGTGTCTAAGAACGTTATCGTCGATTTTAAGTACGCGGTCGATTTCTTTGATTTCGCCAGGAGCTGCTTCAAAGTTAATCAATACGTATACGCCATCAGTATGTTTGTTTACTGCATAGGCTAAACGGCGTTTACCCCAAACGTCAACTTTCTCAACTGTACCGCCAACACGAGCAATTAAAGCTTCAATTTTGTCAAAAGTCGCTTTGTTTGTCTCTTCATCAGCTGGTTTCACAATCACCATGACTTCGTATTTGTTCATACAAAATCACCTCCTCTTTCGGACTAACGCCCCTATCTCACATAGGGGTAGGAAGATGCTTACCATCAATAAGCCTTATTATTGTACACCATTCTACCTAGAATTGCAAGGAAAACATGAAAATAGACACAGCTCCAATGGAGCCATGTCTATCTCATGATAATAGGAATCGTATGCGCTAGATTATGCTTCTGCTTGTTTTGTTAATTTAGCATAACTTTCCGCTTCTACTTCTTCTTGCGTTCTCATATCTTGTGGTAATGTAGATAAGCGAATCCAGCTACGGATAGCTTCTACTAATACAACCAAAATCATAATGAACATAGCTACGGAGAAAGCTACTAAGATCCATTTACCAGCTGGAACATAGTTAAAGAATACGTTTTCATAGTCAGCCGCAACAGCCACTATCGCCATGAGTATGGTCGGCACTCCGGTTACCCATGCGTATCGTTTTTTACCTAAACGCATGATAATCGTCGTACTTACTGCCAATGTCATAGTACCTAATAATTGGTTAGATACACCAAATAATGGCCAAATTGTACCGATGTTACCTTGTAATACTAGATAACCCCACATAATACAAATCAATGCAGCACAACCATATACGCCAGGAGCCCAATGTTGGTCATTGAATTTAGGCCAGTACAAGCCAAGCAATTCTTGCAACAAATAACGACCTACACGAGTACCTGCATCAATCAATGTCATGATGAACAAGGCTTCAAACATGATACAGAAGTGATACCAATATCCCAATAAATGATCCATATTAGGAAGGCGAGAGAAGATATGTGCCATACCTACCGCTAAGGATACAGCGCCACCAGGACGATGCATCAAGTCTTCCCCTACAAGGGCAGATAATACTGGCAATTCATGAACTTGAAGTCCTAATGCCCTGAAAGATTCCGCAGTAGAGTTAATCGCAAAATAATCATCTGGATGTAATGCTGTAGCAGCAATCATAGCCATCATGGAAATAAAGGATTCTGTTAACATACCACCATAACCAATCGGTAATACTTCCCTTTCGTTGGTTAACATTTTAGGAGTAGTACCTGTAGCGATAACTGTATGGAAACCAGATAAAGCACCACAAGCAATGGTAATGAAGATATATGGGAATACAGAACCTTTTAATACAGGACCGCCACCCCAAATATAATCTGTTACTGCTGGCATTTGAATTTCTGGCATTACAATGATAATACCCAATGCCAATGCGCCGATAGTACCAATTTTTAAGTACGTGGATAGATAATCACGAGGCGCTAATAACAACCATACTGGCAATGCTGCTGCAAAGAAACCATAGACAGCTAACATAATTTCGATGGTTTTTAAATCATAAATGAACCAAGATGCATATTCGCTAGCCGCTACATTTGGACCATAGATGATAGCTGCAAAGATAAGGGCTACCCCAATAATTGTAGCTTCTTGAATTTTTCCAGGGCGCAACCATTGTAGATAAATACCGATAAAAATAGCAATAGGAATCGTTGCAAATACTGAGAAAAATGCCCAAGCTGAATTATGAAGTGCATTGGCTACCACTACCGCCATACCTGCTAATGTAATAACAAGTAAGAATAATGTGGCTAACATAGCTCCTAAACCAGCAATTTTGCTAATCTCTTCGCGAGTAATATCCGCAATAGATTTGCCATCGTAGCGAATAGATGCAAAGAGAATAACCATATCATGGACTGCACCGGCAAATACGGAACCGATTAAAATCCATAGAGTACCTGGTAAGTACCCGAATTGCGCTGCAATAACTGGACCAACCAAAGGACCCGCCCCTGCAATCGCTGCAAAGTGATGACCGAATGTAACCCATTTGTTAGTAGGCACATAATCGTGTCCATCATTGTGAACCATAGCCGGCGTCATTCGATACTTGTCTAAAGTTAACACCTTCGCCGCTATGAATGCCCCATAAAAACGATATCCTAACATTAAGATACACGCTGAGGCAATAACTAAATAAATACCATTCATGACCATACATACACCCCCTAAATGTTGGATGAGTCATGCACTCACATACCTATGTATCACATGACACCACCCTATGATCTATGCAAAAAAGTAAATTGGTATTTCCAGTTTAATTATAGTTATATCATTCATCAGTGTCAATGTACTATTCTCATAATAATTAGGAGATATATTTCGTCTATCCTTTTATTTTCTAGGTTTATCGTGAATATGAAGATTCTTTATTCTCAATATTCCAATATTTCATGGCCATATACAGTAGACAGAATCTGTTATATTGTCCTTATATTGTAGTCACATAAAAATTGTTTGTACTCTTCTACTACAGAGATAAATGATTCCCTCCCCATTGCTACATTCAAAGCATTTCTCCAACGAGCTGCTTCTGGCAAACCTTTAATGTAGAAACTAGCATGCGTGCGAATTTCTCGTGTGGCTAAGTCCACACCTTTATAGTGACATAGCAACTCATAATGACGTAATAGCATAGTAATTCGTTCCACACCCGTTGGATTGGGACAATAGTGTCCCGTTTCTAAATACTCTTTAATTTGTCGAAATAGCCATGGATTACCTTGAGCGGCACGTCCTACTAACAGCGCATCACAATCTGTATACTCTAATAAGGCTTTGGCACTTTCTGGGGAATTGACATCACCATTGCCGATAACAGGAATAGTTAAGGCTGATTTCACCTCTTTAATGTAATCCCAATTCGCCTTGCCGCTGTACATTTGCTCTCTTGTTCTGCCATGAACAGCTACCGCAGCAACTCCTACGGATTCCATGCGTTGTGCCATATCTACTACATTGATGGATGTATCATCCCATCCTAGACGCAGTTTAACAGTCACTGGAATTTGTACTGCTTTTACAGCTGCTTGCGCCACCTTCATCGCCAACTCTGGAGTTTTCATAAGTGCCGAGCCATCTCCAGAAGATACTACTTTTTTCACAGGGCAGCCCATATTAATATCGACTATAGGTGCTCCTGCTTCCTCTACTACTTTTGCTCCAATCCCTATGGCTTCTGGGTCTGATCCAAAAATTTGCATGGAAACTGGCTGTTCTACTTCTTCCATATAAAGCAATTCTTTTGTATGTTCATTATTGTATTTAATCCCCATGGCACTGACCATCTCCGTACATACGAAAGAGGCCCCCATTTCTTTTGCTAATAAGCGATAGGACACATCGCTAAATCCTGCCATGGGCGCTAACCCAATACGGCCTGGAATTGTGACATGTCCTATGTGCCAGGATGTATTATTGATTTCTTTCATAAATAAGTCGTAATCCTTCTAATGTCATCATTGGATCAATGTGGTCAATCACATCGGTTTCTGCACTAATGAGAGGGGCTAAACCTCCAGTAGCCACTACCTTTGTATCTTCTGGCATTTCTCGTTTCATACGAGCCACAATGCCTTCCACTTGTCCAACATATCCAAATAATACGCCTGCCTGCATAGCACCAACTGTATTGCGACCAATGACAGGACCAGGGTTTTTAATTTCAATTCTTGGTAACTTAGCAGTGCGACCAAACAGGGCTTCTGCTGAGATGCCAATACCTGGAGAAATAGCACCACCTAAGTATATACCGCCCTCTAATACCGCAGAATATGTCGTCGCTGTACCAAAGTCGATAATAATTAAATTACCTCCGTATTTTTCATAGGCAGCCACCGCATCAACAATTAAATCAGCACCTAACTCACGAGGATTTTCGTATTTAATAGAAATCCCCGTCTTGATACCCGGTCCTACAAATAATGGTTTCTTATGAAAGTAGCGTAAACACACACGCTCTAACGTAGGGTTCAACGGAGGAACTACAGAAGAAATGATGACTGCCTCCACATCCTCTTTATTCACTTTTGGATCATGAAGAAATAAATTGCTCAACAACATGCCATATTCATCGGTGGTTCTCCCACGATCTGTGGAAATGCGCCAATGAGCCATAATTTCCTTGTCCTTATACACGCCTAATACGATGTTCGTATTCCCTACGTCTACCACTAATAACATCTTAATATCCTCCTTCAGTGGAACGTATAGACACATCCCCTGCTATGATACGTTCCTCACGTCCATCCTCTAATTGAACGATCAGATTTCCATCTCTATCTAAATCTTTTGCGTACCCAATATAATCTTTATCTGGCGCTTTTACCAACACCTCTTTATATAAAGTTACGCTATACTGTTTCCATTCTTCTAAAGTAGAATCAAAACCTTCATTACATACCTTTTCATACTGCTCTTCTAAGGCTTTTAAAATCACAGCAAAGGCTTCTTTACGATCCACCTCTATACCCGCTATGGCAAAGGACATAACCTTATCCTTCAAGTCCTCACTGACTTCCTCAATAGTCGTATGTGTATTGATACCAATCCCTAACACAATGTAGTTAATCTCTTCCATGGTACCATTCATTTCTGTTAAAATGCCTACCATTTTACGAGATCCTACCAATATATCGTTAGGCCATTTGATGCCCGCCTCTGAAAGTCCCAACTCACGGAATGCTTTTACCAAGGCAACACCTGCCATCAATGTACACTTTGAAGCTTCCATAGGTAAAAATTTAGGTCTTAGAATTAAGCTAAACCAAAGCCCTTTTCCATATGGTGAATACCAACCTCTAGATAAGCGACCACGACCAGAAGATTGTTCTTCTGCACACACTACAGTACCTTCTGGAACTCCGTCCATAGCTAATGCTTTAGCAATACTATTCGTAGATTCTAATCGTTCTTCGTACACGTAATAACGACCAAAGGATTTTGTTTGCAGTACCCCTTCCATCTCTTCAGGACTAATCAGATTCGGCTCTTCTAGCAATCGATACCCCTTTTTTGTGAAGGATTCAATCACATACCCACGCTTGCGTAGCACCTCTATATGTTTCCAAATCGCTGTGCGCGATACATGGCACGCCTCTGACATAGCTTGTCCTGATACAAATTGATCTCTGTTTTCTTTTAAAAAGTCTAGTATTTCATCTCTCACGGCTTGTCGCCTCCTTACCTGTAGCGAGGTTTACAATACGATTGTACAGAGGTCCCACATAAATTGCAAGTCTTTTCTACGCATTGACGGTGTCAAGTTTTTGTTGGAAAAATAATTACCTAGATTTAAAAGAGGGTTCCTCGTTACTAAAGAATCCTGCGTCCACTATGTTTAATTGCTTGTAACCATCCGTTACTTTTCTTTTCTACACCTGGGATTCCAATTCTAGGTGTTGGCGAATACGTAATGTATGAATATGGCTTGCGCATTTTCTTAGCGGTTACTTTCACAGAAGATAGAACTTTTGTAGTTTCTACACCACTAAAATAATTGAAAGTATCGCCTCTGTATGCGCTCATGACGAACTCTTGGATAGATTCGTTGTTGTCAGCGAGTACACGTAGCTTAGCGATCGTTTCAGCCCCTTTTTTACTCCAACCAAGTGGGCGAGAGCTTAAACGTGCAGATAAAGTATGACTCACATGTGCCTCTGTACTACTGCGAATATCAGGTCTAAGTAGGCTAGCCCGCGCGTAATCCCATTGGTTCTCGATGTACGTAGCGCCTGCTACAATCTGTTTCATACGATGTGGATGCGTTTCTTTCATTTGCTCCACATACGCTTCAAATCTTGCCTTATCATTAGTTTCTAAGCTTGCAAATAACTCTTTTCGGCTTCGTTTTCCACATATCTTTGTCATATATTTAAATAGATGAAATCTATCTAAAATAAACTCACTATTTGGAAG
>NZ_RQVL01000020.1 GCF_003992005.1 Veillonella sp. VA139
TTTTTGGAATACATTCATTGTAACAAAGGTTGACCTTCTTTTGCTATTTTATTTTCCCACAAACATTTTACACTAACTGATATCCCCGAGCAAACATAACCACTGTATTATTTTGAGTAGGAATGTGTTGCGGTCTTCCAGGTCCTGAGAGGAACGCAGTTAGGCGTAGTAGCCTTTGTGGCGTGTCTTACTGATAAAATTGCACAAATACAAGAAGAACACGGCATGCCCTCGAACAAACATTATGAAATACCGTTTGAGAAGGAGTATGCCGTGCTCTTCCAATCCCCTGAGGAACGCCATTACGAGTAGTAGCCTTTGTGGCGTTCCCTTACTACCTAAATCACACAAATGCAAAAGACCGCAACATGCTCCTGAACAAACCTAACCACTGTATCAGTTTGAGAAGGAGTATGTTGCGGTCTTTCCTTTCCCCTATTCAGTTACAAACACCACAGGCTACATAGCAGAACAAGTGACGACTTAGTTTCTTTTCTTAAGCATCCAATAAATATAATAAATCACCAATCCATATGTAAGTACATCATATACTTGTAAGAATGGAACCATCGCAGATAAACGTTTAAATCCGTGTACATGAATATTAGCACCAATTAACGCTACTAAATTCAATCTATGAATCCAAACCGCTGCTTTACGAGGCATGGATGTAGCAATACCTTTAAACCATGGAGTTAAGAACAAAATTCCTACTAGGAAAGCAATAAACATCCCTACAAGAGCTACATAACCACCCCACCAGCCTAATGCAGTTTTAGCATGACCAAAATATTCATACCAATGAATACCTAGCATTGCCGTTACTACAATACCTACAATACGGTGTACCTTGTACATTTCACCTACATTATAACGTGTAGTAAACCATTTTGGTTTTGTTGTCAAATACGTTAATATCACCCAAGATGAAAATGGAATCAAACCTAAATAAATCTGCCATTTGAATGGAGGTCTATTTTGTAAATAATATCCATACTCAACCATACCAATCAGTGCTAATGATAATAGAGCAATCCATACTAAAATATGGTACTTGCTCTTAAACTGTTTTTGTCCTGAACTTTCCATCGTCACATGACACTCCTTATCCAATAATACCAAAATAAAAATTTATACCGTTAAAGTATAACAATATCAATTATCATTGTAAAGAATCTAAGAGTATGAATTTCTCATAATATACAGACCTTTTACGTATCCATATTAGATAAAACATATTATTTACATATTCCTAACCCTGAGGAACACAGTTACAAGTAGTAGCCTTTGCGGTGCCCCTTACTGCCTAAATTACACAAACCCAAAGAAGAGCACGACATGTTCCGGAGCAAACCTAACCACTGTATCAGTTCGGGTCGGAATATGTCGTGCTCTTCCCTTTGCCTATTCAGTTACGAAAGCCACAAGTGATATAGCAGAACAAGTGTCAACCCTGAGGAGCGCCCCTTTATCGTAGAAAGCCTTGTGGCGTTCCTTCACTACCTGAATCACACAAATACAAGAAGAGCACGGCGTGCTCCTGAACAAACATTATGAAATACCGTTTGAGAAGGAGTATACCATGGGCTTCCCTTTGCACTATTCAGTTACGAACGCCACAGACTTTCATAGAGAAAACTAGCGACGGTCTCGTTTACGATACACGATAAATGGTCGTGCTAAGTAGTTAAATGGTACACTTAAGCAATGTACTAAACGGCTGAATGGGAACACAATCGCCACAATCATCCAGGATAGCATATGGAACTTAAAGATACCAGGAACATTTTCCATTAAGGATGGATCTGGCATAGCCATCAATACGCTACGGAACCAAGGTCCAATAGACACACGATAGTCGAAGAATCCAGACGCATTCAATAAGGTACCAGCCATACCACTGAAGATAGCTAATGTAAAGAATACATATAACCATACATCCATTTTAGATGTGTTAGCGCGTAATTCAGGTGTTGTGAAACGACGTTTCATGAGCATCAAAAATCCTACGATAAATAGGAAACCAGCTACAGCACCCATGTACAACGCTCCTTGGTGGTACATATGGTCATCAATACCGATCATAGCAGTCCAAGTTTTAGGAATCAATACACCTACCACGTGACCGCCGATAACGCAAAGCAAACCAAAGTGGAACAATGGGTTAGCAATACGCAATTGTTTCTTTTCTAAAAATTGACTTGATTTAGTAGTCCAGTTTCTTTCAAAATAAAAGAAACGAACAAGAGTCCCTACGACAAAGAAGGTGAAAGCGATATAAGGCAGGGCGCCCCATAGAAATAAACTCATAGTACACCGTCCTCCAATCCATTTGCAACAGATAAAATAATATCAAATAAGAATGCATACGGTAATTTCGCTTCAATAAAACGCTCCCGAATATATTCTAATTTTGGTTTACAGTATTCATAAATTTCTTTTGCTTTTTCTTCTTCGATAAGCGCACATAATTCAAGAATAGCTGGGACAAAGTCTGGCATTTCTTTTGGTAAGTCATAGCCATTTTCAAGGAAAAATGCTTTGTATTTCACAAGTTCTTCTGCTTGTTCCCCTGTACCTTGTAATTCATAAGTAGATAAATACATATTTGTATTTTGACTGAAATCAAAAGTACGCACATATTGATCTTCAAACTCTTTACGAGGTGTTTCTTCCACATAGTCGAAGAATTCTACCAATGCTTGACGGAGTTGAGGGTGCGCAACAGATGTTGCGTCCCCCTTCCATTCTTGTAATTCATCGTACCAAGTGGCATCAGGATAGCGAAGCAGAAATGACGCAATAAGCGCTATTTTCTGAGCATCATTCATTATTGACATCCCCCTGTAGGACAGGCAAAACCACGTTTATGTTGCATATCTGCACGACCTTCACGAGACGCTTTGATATCTGTAGGAATCACGAAACGATCATTGTATTTAGACAAGGCTAATAATTTGTACATTTCGTACATTTGATCTTCTGTTAAATCAATTGGATGTTGAGGTGCTTCACCGCCTACATCACGACGACGCATATATTCACGCATATCTAATACACGTTGCAACACACGAGCTAAGGCATCTGCATTACCTGCTGTAAATAGATTTGCAAGGTATTGTACAGGCACGCGCATTTCGTTCGCATCTGGCAAGTATACTTCAGATGTAATACGTTGTACGATTGGGCTCAATGGTGGCACATACCAAACCATTGGCAATGTACGGTATTCTGGATGCAATGGTAAGCCCACTTTCCATTCTTTGATCAATTTATAGACTGGAGATTTTTGTGCTGCTTTAATCCAAGCTTCACCAATACCTTCTGCACGAGCCGCTTTTACTACTTCTGGATCATGAGGATCTAAGATTAAATCTACTGTATTTTCGTAGATATCTGTATCGTTTTTGGAAGCCGCTGCTGCTTCTACTTTATCCATATCATAGAACACAACGCCTACATAACGCATTCTACCTACGCAAGTTTCCGCACAGATTTGTGGTAAACCATTTTCCAAACGTGGGTAACAGAATACGCATTTTTCAGCTTTATTTGTTTCCCAGTTATAGAAGATTTTTTTGTATGGACAAGATGGTACGCAATGGCGCCAGCCGCGACATACATCTTGAGAAACAAGAACTACACCGTCTTCATCACGTTTGTAAATCGCACCAGATGGGCACGCTGCCACACATGCTGGATTCAAGCAATGATTACATAGACGAGGTAAGTAGCGCATGAATACTTTTTCATAGTCAAACACGATATCTTCGCCCATTTTAGCTAAGTTAACATCAGAGCGAGCGTGTTCACCACCAGCCAAATCGTCATCCCAGTTAGGACCCCATTTGATTTCCATGCGTTCTTTAGTGACTAAAGAACGAGGACGTGCTACTGGTTGGTTGTTTTTACGACCAGAGTGAATCAATGTTTCATAGTCATATGTCCATGGTTCAAAGTAGTCTTTCAACTCAGGTTGTTCTGGATGGTAGAACAATTTCATCAAACGATTTGTTTTGGAACCTGTCGCTAATGCTAATTTTCCATCGCTACCAACAGTCCAGCCGCCTTTCCATTTCTCTTGGTCTTCCCAATGACGTGGATAACCAACACCTGGACGAGTTTCTACATTATTAAAGTACATATATTCCGCACCTTCGCGGTTTGTCCATGTATTTTTACAAGTGACAGAACATGTGTGACATCCTAGACACTTGTCTAAATTTAGGACCATAGATACTTGAGCCTTAATCTTCAAGCCAATCTACCTCCTTCATTTTACGAGCCACAATAGTCATATCCCGTTGGTTGCCAGTTGGGCCATAATAATTGAATCCATAACTTAATTGACCATAACCACCAATCATATGTGTCGGTTTCAAATGAATGTGAGTTGGTGCATTGTGTGTACCACCGCGTTGTTTTTTGATTTGCGCAGCAGGTACGTTAATATGACGGTCTTGGGCATGGTGCATATAAGAGATACCACGAGGGATACGTGGGGATACTACTGCACGAGCTGCAACGATACCATTTTTATTGAAAGCTTCCACCCAATCATTATCTTGGACATTGATTTCTTTCGCATCATCTTCATTCAACCAAATTGTTTGTCCACCACGGAACAATGTTAACAATTGTTGGCTATCAAAGTACATACTATGAGTAGACCATTTATTATGTGGTGTTAAGTATTTCAATGTGATTTGAGGAACTCCTTCTTGTGCGTAATCACCTTTCACAGGTGCGTAGGACAAGACTGGTTTGTAAAGAGCCATAGCCTCACCATAGTCACGCATCATTTCATGGTCACAATAGAAGGATTGGCGACCAGTGATCGTACGGAATGGAACTTTATCCTCAGTAGATGTTGTAAATGGAGAGTAACGACGATCTTTATTATTTTTACCTGTACTTGTTACAGATGGAATGATAAAGCGTGGTTGACGAACCATATCGTCGAATGTGATACGTTCTTCTTCACGACCTTTTGCATTCTTTTGAAGATCTGTTAAGCCTGTTTTTTCTTCCATTGCCTGCCAAGAACGAACTGCTAATTTACCATTCGTACAAGAGGACAATGTTAACACAACATTACAAGCTTCACGTGCTTCGTAGATGCTAGGACGACCATGGGATACGAAACCTGGTTGGTCGATGGTTCCATTTTGTGCATATAAGGATTGATATTCATCAGATACATCCCATGCTAAACCATGAGCGCCCACTTTATTTTCAATATTAGGACCTAAACCGATGAATTTTTCAAAGATTTTACTGTAGTCACGTTTTACGTGAACAAGATTCGGCATTGTTTTACCTGGAATTGGTTCGCATTCACCTTTGCTCCAGTCTAATACTTTACCCAATGGTTGCGCCACTTCGCCAGGGCTATCATGACCTAATGGTTGTGCTACGATGTCTTCGTATTCAGTGAAACCAGACTCTTTCGCTACACGAGATACTGTTTCTGCCAACGTACGGAATGTATCCCAGTCAGATTTAGTGTCCCATGCACAATCAACCGCTGCTTGGAATACGTGTACGTATGGATGCATATCTGTAGAAGATAAGTCTTGTTTTTCGTACCATGTCGCTGCAGGGAATACGATATCGGAATATAACGCAGTAGAAGCCATACGGAAATCGATATCGATTAACAAGTCTAATTTACCTGTTTCTGGAGCTTCACGCCAGTTGATTTCTTCTGGACGTACTGGTGCATCTTCATCTTCAATGACACCATTTTTAGTACCCAATAAATATTTCAAGAAATACTCATGACCTTTAGAAGAAGAACCAATCAAGTTAGATCGCCATACAAACAAGTTGCGTGGATGATTTTCTTTCGCAGAAGGATCTTCTACACAGAATTTCAATTCTTTATTTTTCAATGCTTGTACAATGTACTGGTTAATTTCTGCCTCAGTACCTGCACCTGTCGCACGAGCATCATTGATTAAATCTTGATAGTTACGGTTGAAAGTAGGATAAGACGGCAACCAGCCTAAACGTGCTGCCAATACGTTATAGTCACCAGGGTGTCTGTAACGAGGAGTAGCCAATTTAGATACACGGTCTGCTAAGTCGATGCAGTCAGAACGATATTGTTCTGTAGCAAAGTAGAACCAAGATGTACCATTTTGTAAACGAGGTGCTTTACTCCAGTCGTTTGCTGTCATAATACCAGCCCAACCTTCTACTGGACGTAATTTTTCTTGTCCCACATAGTGAGCCCAGCCACCTCCGTTAACGCCTTCTGTACCACAGAAGATAATTAAGTTAAGGATGGTACGGTAAATTACGTCTGCATGATACCAGTGGTTGATACCAGCACCCATGATAACCATGGAGCGACCTTTTGTTTTTTCTGCATTGTCTGCAAATTCACGAGCTGTACGAATCACTACGTCTGCTTTTACACCAGTGATTTTTTCTTGCCATGCTGGAGTGTAAGGAGTGTCTTCTTCATAGCTAGTAGCCACTTCACCGCCTAAACCACGATCGATACCGTAATTAGCAAGGATTAAATCGTAAACTGTTGTAACTTGTACAGGACCTTCTTTTGTTTGTACTGTCATCACAGGGATAGCACGTTCAATAATACCTTCATGAGCTTCGTCACCGAAATAAGGTAATTTTACTAATGCTACGGAATTACGATGATCGATGACAGATAAACGAGGGGAGATTTTCTCTCCTGTAACGCGGTTTTCAAGACGTAAATTCCATTTTTTAGGATTTGTATGACGATCACCTAGTGTACCATTTGGTACTACTAATTCGTTCGTATTTTCATCAATCACTACGGTATGGAAATCAGCGCCATCTTCTGTACTACCTAAGTCTTGGTTATTCAAGAAACGTCCAGCCTGTAAAGCACCATTGATTTCTTCTACACGTACCAAGAATGGCAAGTCAGTAAACTCTTTTGCATACTCTTTGAAATATGGAGTTTGTTTATCAATATAATATTCTTTCAGAATGACATGCCCCATCGCCATTGCCATTGCTGCGTCAGTACCAGCTTTTACATTCAACCAAGTATCGGAGAATGTAGTAGATTCAGCATAGTCAGGAGATACAGAGACTACTTTTGTACCTTTATAACGTACTTCTGCTAAGAAGTGAGCATCCGGCGTACGAGTTAGTGGTACGTTAGAACCCCATGTAATGATGTAACCTGCATTGTACCAGTCACCAGATTCTGGAGTATCTGTTTGTTCACCCCAAACTTGTGGGCTTGATGGCGGCAAGTCAGCATACCAATCATAAAAGGATAGTGGAGTACCACCCATAAGGTTCAAGAAACGCGCACCACCTGCATAGGACAACATGGACATGGCTGGAATTACAGAGAACCCTGCGTTACGGTCTGGACCATATGTTTTTGCTGTATATAATAAGGAAGCTGCTACGATTTCTGTAGATTCATCCCAAGTAGAACGTACAAAGCCACCCATACCACGAGCAGATTTATAACGTTTTGCTTTTTCAGGATCTTCTACGATAGATTTCCATGCTTCGATAGGATTTTTAGCAGTTTTCTTCGCTTCTCTCCAAAGCTCAATCAATTCACCGCGTACATATGGATATTTTACACGTAGTGGACTGTATAAATACCAAGAGAATGTAGATCCACGAGGGCAACCACGTGGTTCGTAATCCGGCATATCATCTGGTGTTTTAGGATAATCAGTTGCTTGATTTTCCCACGCAACAACACCATTTTTTACGTAAATGTTCCAGCTACAAGAACCTGTACAGTTTACGCCATGTGTGGTGCGGACTACTTTATCGTAAGACCAACGGTCACGATAAAAATTTTCCCATTCACGACCACCTTCTTCTGTGATTTGATGGCCTGTTGGAGATACGTCCTTCTTGCGAAGAAACTTAAATTTTTGAGATAAAAGACTCATCTCATGTCCTCCTTAAAAATACAAAAAACCCTTGCCTTCGTAGTGCTCACAGCAAGGGGGGTAACCTCAATTATTCGATATTGCTAATATTAGGGTCGATCGTGTCGATATCCAAATCTAGCAGTCCGATTAATGCATCAAAGTCACAGATTACCAGATGGTGTTTATCATAGGCTACATAGCCTAACTTTCGTAACTCACTTAGCATGCGGTTTAAACCTTCCCGTGATGTGGCAGTAAATTCAGCTAACTCTTGGTTGCTTAATGCAATGTCGATATAAATACCGTCATCCCGCTTAATACCATAACTATTAGCTAAACGCAATAATGTAGAATAAAATGCACCTTTCTTACCGTATAATAATAAGTCTCTATACTTAGCTTGTTGTCGACGCATATGAAGCGTATAAATCTTCATCATCGTAATGGCTAAGGAATGATCCTTAGCAATGGCAGGTTCTAATACGTCGTAACGTATACAATAGACTGAGCAATCTTCTCTTGCAATGGCATTAAATACATACGATCTCGTATTCGTCTCATACAAAGGAATTTCCCCAAGCACATTATTCTTACCTACTAATCGTAATGCAAAAATATGTCCTGTGGATTCAAATTTCTTAATACTGAGGCGCCCTCTCTGAACGATATAAAAATGTTCTGCCTTATCGCCTTCGTGAAATAAAAATTCTCCTTTTTTCAGATGAATTACTTCACCTGGCAATGCTAGCAATTGATTGATTAACTCCTGTTCCATACTGTCACCATACATCTTTCAGTAACATCCCATACTTATGAAGTTGATATAAACTTAGCTATATCAATTTCTCAATTACATTTTAAATTTTGCGTATGTTACTATTATAACTTATTAATAATTATATAAGTTGTGCTTTTTATCACATTCACATTATATTATATCTTATATAATAAGTGTGTGATTTTAGGCACATATTATAATGAAAGTATGGCATAAGTCAATATTTTTTTATACTAATTTGTGTCTTCGATTTACTGTGATACAAAAAGTATCACAAGTTGTACGTTGAAAGGATTAAAGGAGTGTTCTCATGTCAGAGATGAAAATGCCTCAAGTGGGTGCGAGCCGCAAAGAAATTATTGCGAACTGGCAACCAGAAAATCCCGAATTTTGGGAAAAGTTTGGCAAAAAAATTGCTAAACAAAACTTGGTAGTTTCTACCATTGCATTAACGTTATCATTTTGCGTATGGTATTTATGGTCAACCATCGCAGCACAATTAAATGGAGCTGGATTCCATTTCACAACAGAACAGTTATTTACACTGGCTGCCTTCCCAGGTTTAGTAGGTGCTACATTCCGTTTTATTTATACTTACATGCCAGCTTTAATAGGTGGTAGAAACTGGACTTTTATTTCTACAATCATCTTATTAGTACCTGTAGTATGGTTAGGGTATGCTGTACAAGATACAACAACAACCTACGAAACATTTATGATTTTAACAGCTTTGATCGGCTTAGCCGGCGGTAACTTCTCCTCCTCCATGGCAAACATTGGTAACTTCTTCCCTAAAGCTGAAAAAGGGACCGCTCTTGGTATCAATGGTGGTATCGGTAACCTTGGTATCTCCGTAATTTACTTCTTAGCTCCATTCGCTATGGGTTCTGCTACGTTAGGTAATATCTTCGGTGTGACACCAGCTATCGTCAAAGGCAATGCGGTGTACTTAGCCAACGCAGCGTTCATGTGGATTGTGCCTTTAGTAATTATCCTAGCATGCATGACTCGTTACATGGATAACTTGCCATCAGCAAAACCAAATCCTAAAGCACTAGCTCAAATTTTCAGCAACAAACACACTTGGGCTATGACATTGTTATATACATGCTCCTTCGGTGCCTTCTCCGGATATGCAGCAGCACTTGGTTTACTTGTTAAAACAGAATTCCCTGAAATTCCATTTGCTCACATCGCATTCGTTGGTCCTCTAGTATCTGCCAGTCTTCGTCCAGTAGGTGGTTGGTTAGCCGATAAAATCAACAGCGGTACAAAAATTACTTTTATCGGTTTGATCGGTTTATGTATCACTACTGTATTAATTGCGGTAGGTGTAGATATGCATAACTTCCCATTCTTCTTTGGAATGACTGTATTAATGTTCATATCCTGTGGTTTTGTAACAGGTTCTACATTCCGTATGATTCCTCACATCTTCACAGATGGATTACAATCTTCCTTAATTGCTGGTTTCGTAGGGGCAGTTGCTGCGTACGGTGCGTTCATTACACCAAAAATCTTTGGCTATGTTTACACAACATTCGGAAGCATCCATCCAGCATTCGCAGTATTACTTGCTTTTAACATCGTAACAGTATTCGTATGTTACTGGTTCTATGTACGTAAAGCAGCTAACATGAATGTATAATTGAATCTAATACAAAAAGGAGCAGCCCAGGCTGCTCCTTTTCATGGTTATTGATACTCTGTGACTATATGCCACAAATCATCCTTTGTCATCTCTACAGATAGCATATACACTCATATACGATTTGATTGTATATAGTAGAAGTCTATCGTTTATAATAAATTACAATATGACGATATGGTTCTTGTCCTTCGCTATCTGTTTTGATATTTTTTTCGTTTTGCAATGCTAAATGAATAATTTTTCGTTCAAAAGCATTCATTGGTTCTAAAGCAATTTTTTGACGTGTACGTCGCACTTTAGCACCTAAACGATGTGCCAATTGAATTAATGTTTCTTCACGACGGGAACGATAATTTTCCACGTCAACAACAATTTGGCAACGACGGCGAACTTCTTTATTAGCCACAAGATTTGTTAAGTATTGGATCGCATCTAATGTTTGACCATGTTTACCAATCAAAATACCTAAATCTTCCCCATGTACTTGGAATGTGATCTTATCTTTAGTAGTCAATTTTTCAATTTGTACAGATAAACCCATCTTTCCAAACATACCTAATAAAAATTCTTTACCTGTATCGGCAATGAAATCTTGTTCTGCTTTAGTAATACCATCTTCGACTACCACAGAAATTTCTGTTTCCACAGTATCTATTGTTGTTTCTGTAATAATTTCCACAACTGGTACTACTTTTTCTGCAACATCAATATGTTCTGTTGTTCCTTCTTCAAAGTATACGCGAACAAGAGCATCTTTTTTACCAAAGCCTAAAAAGCCTTTTGATGGCTCTTCTAACACTTTCACAGACGTAACAACACGACCTTGAGATTCAATTTGGGCTGTTGCTTGTGAAGTTGCCTCTTCAATCGTTTTTGCTGACACTTCAATGTAATCCATGCCTAGCCTCCTATTTGTTATTACGATAAATTAATGTTTGTTGTGCTAATTGGAATAGATTTGAAACTACCCAGTAAATTACCAATCCACTAGCAAAGTTTAAACTGATATAGCCAATGAATAATGGCATAAAAATATTCATAATCTTCGCTTGTTGATTATTACCACCACTAGCAGATGTTTGTTTACTCATGATGTAAGTAGACAAAGCAGACAACACTGGTAATACATAGATTGGATCTGGATCACTCAAATTTGGTAACCATAAGAATTGCGCATATTGAGGATCATATGGATATCCTTGCAATGCATAGAAAATAGCAATCAAGAATGGCATTTGCACAAGAAGTGGTAAACAACCAGCTAATGGGTTGATACCCAATTCTTTGTACATTTTCATAATTTCTTGCTGTGCTTTTTGTGGATTATCCTTATATTTGTCTTGGATGGCTTTCATTTTTGGTTGTAACTCAGCCATACCTTTCATAGACTGCACTTGTTTTTGTGTCAACGGTGCTAATATAAGTTTAATAACAATGGTAAGCAAAATAATGGCAATACCATAGCTTGGGAAGCCCATCGTTTTTGTAGCCAAAAACGAATATTCCACAAGACTTCTCATAAAATCTACTAAATATTGAAAGATTTCCATGCCTACTCCTTTTCTTGTTCTCTGTAGTATACACCTTTGTGTACCCATATACGTTATGGTATGGTCTATATTTCATCCATACAGGTACTCAGGTATTTCCAAAACTGTGCTATGGCAAAGGATCATATCCACCCTTGTGAAAGGGATGGCATTTCAAAATCCGTTTGATGCCTAAATAGCTACCTTTTAAAGGTCCATACCGTCGCAATGCTTGCAACATGTACATCGAACAGGTGGGATAAAAACGACAAGTACTTGGCTTTAAAGGAGATAGCGCATATCGATAGAACTGAACTAATCCAATTAACAAGTAATTTACAAGTTTACTAATACCCATTAGTTTCTATCCTTTAATAATTTACATTTTTTGAATAGACGCATCATCTCACGCTCTGCCTGGTCGTACGTAGCATTGGCCAAATACCCTCGACCGACTACGACAATATGATGACCTTCGCGCAATTCATGTTGATGCAAACGATACACTTCTTTCATTAAACGTCGTGCCCTGTTGCGCTGTACCGCACCTCCTACCTTTTTCCCTGTGACGAAACCGATTTTACTCTTTTGTTTTGCCACCGGCATATGATAGACCACACATAAACGTCCCACTTCATAGCGACCGTGCTTATACACTAATTGATATTCATTGTTTTTACGTATTCTTCTATCTTTTGTTAAACTATTCATAGTTATCCTTTAATACCGTACATACAGAAAAACTTGGCTAGGTCGCCAAGTTCTCTTGCTGTATATTTGATTATGCAGATAAGCGTTTTCTGCCTTTAGCGCGTCGACGTTTTAATACTAGACGGCCACCGATGGTTTTCATACGTTCACGGAAACCATGAGTACGTTTTCTCCAAAGTGTATTTGGTTGGTAAGTACGTTTCATTACAACAACACCTCCTCATGATAGGTTTATTTTTTCGTATACCATAACATAGTAATTATATGTATAAACCCTAATTCTGTCAATATTAACCTTGTTTTTAATAGTATATATATAAACGATTTGTAATATTGTCATAGTAAAGAAAAAAAGTTTTTGGTATAATAAAGCTATACACCAACAAAGGGTTATAAACAAGTTTTTCACATTTTTCACATCTTATCCACCGACTTATTCACACTATTGTGGATAGAAACAATTCCACTTATTATCTTGTTTATGAACTCTTTTTCTTTGTCTAATTTTTAGTTATCCACATGTATCATGATGTGGACAAATAATTCTTATACACTTACAGGAAGGTTTATTATGAGTGACTTAGATCTCTACTCCCTATGGGACCAAGTGATGCAAAAAACAAAAACAAAAATGCCACAGCAAATGTGGGACTCATTGGTTGTTAATTCCTTAATGCCCTATTCTATGACATCTACCATTCTAACTTTATTTGTTATGGATCCTAATAAGCTGAAATATATTCAAACTCCATTGGTTCATAACCAAATCGTAGAGGCATCAAAAAGTTTACTTCCTACCTTACAAAAAATAGAATATTTAACAGATACATCTACTGTAGATACTTCTTCCATAGATAGTATAGGAACTATTTCTACGGATATTCCTTCTATGCCACCTATCGATATGCCTTCTATTGAAGATACAACAATGGAAGTTTCTTCATCTCCTATTATCCCTCCCCCTTGGGATACAGAAGAGTATGAAGAAATATTACCAGAAGGAGTAAGCCGTCCTAGTTATGATTCTCCTGTCATCATTCAAAGAAATACTTCTCCTTCACTAGGCATTCAAAAACCAGTACCTACCGATTTATTTGCTTCCAAAACAACAGCTCCTATACAACCAGCACCAACTGTGCAACGGAACATGAGTAGTTCTTCAAAATCACATTTAAATCTTGCTTTCACCTTTGATAATTACATCGAATCTAATTCTAACCGCCTTGCTTTCAGTGCTGCAAAAGCAGTGGCAGAAAATCCAGGACTTCGATATAATCCACTATATATTCATGGCCAATCTGGTCTTGGTAAAACCCATTTAATGCATGCCATAGGCAATGAAATTTTAGCTAACAATCCAGCCGCTAAAATTATGTCCATTACTAGTGAAGATTTTATGAATAGTTTCATTGAATCTTTACGGACGAAAACACCGGATCAATTCCGTCGTAACTTCCGAGATATCGATGTGCTCATCATTGACGATGTACAATTCTTAGAAGAAAAAAATAAGAAGACTACACAGGAAGAGTTTTTTAATACCTTCAACCATTTATTGAGCCACAATAAAGCCGTTATTCTATCCAGTGATAAACCACCAAAGGATTATAAGGAAATGGAAGAACGCCTAATCACACGATTCAACAGTGGCCTTACTGTAGAAATTGAAGCACCAAATCCAGAGATGATTGAAGCCATTATCCATGAGGAAATCTATCATCGTCGCAGTGAATACCCAACTTTATATGTTCCAAAAGAGGTTATTCACCTATTTGCACAGTATTTTAATAAGCGAAATATTCGTGAATTAAAAGGTGCTTTTGAAACATTAATTACACAAGCGGCTATCACAAATCGATTAGAAACAATTGATGTAGAATTTACTAATAAAGCTATTAAGGACTTTATCATTCATACAGAAAAAATAGTATTATCTATTAAATATATTCAAGAATTTGTGGCAGATTACTTTAAAATCAAGCTAGAACATTTAATCAGCCAAAAACGGAATAAACAATATGCCCATCCACGCCAAATTGCTATGTATTTAGCTCGTGAATTAATCAATGAAAGTTACCCACAAATATCATTTGCTTTTGGTAAAAAAGACCATACCACAGCATTACATGCCTATGAAAAAATTTCTAGAGAAATGGAAAAGGATCAAGATTTACGATATACCATTGAGCGTATTCGTGAAGAATTAGAAGAAGCTAAGTAATCCACAAACTGTGGATAAGTATGTGCGTAACCTGTGTACACTTTGTGCCTAGGCTGTTAACAAAAATCGACTTACACACAAGATAATTTCTAACCTGTCATTATGTGGATAGATATACTTTTCTATTCCCAATGTTGTGAACATGTGTAAAACATTGAAATATCAAAACTTTATGCACCTATCCACTTATGCACGCACCCTACTACTACGGCTACTACTTTAAACAAAAACACTTTAACATAGTTATATTAGTCAAAAGGAGTTAATGATGAAACTTCAATTTAACAAAACTGAATTAGTGAAAGCCATGTCACTATTCCAACGTGTAGCAAGTAATAAAACAAGCTCTAACTTACCAGGCTCTATTTATATTTCTACAAAAGATAATTACGTAGAATTACAAGCCAATGACTTTGAAATCGGCATGCGCTCCCAAGTAGATGCTACCATTCTTGAACCAGGCACTATTGTAGTAGGTTCCAAATACTTTCAAGAAATTTTAAAAAAATTACCAGGAGAACAAGTAGAATTATATAAGCCAGAAAATTCTAATCAATTACAAATTAAATCAGATCATTCTGAATTTAAATTGGTAACTATGCAAGTAGAAGATTTCTCCTTAGTAGAACAAATCCAAGATGATAATAGTATTATGATTGATGGAGAACAGTTAAAACAGTTAATTGACTTAACTGTATATGCTACTTCTACAGATACAGACCGTCCTATCTTCTGTGGTACCTTAGTAGAAATTGAAGGTAATGAACTCACTATGGTAGGTACTGATACGCATCGTATGGCTGTTAAAAAAGTAACCTTAGATACAGCTCTTGAAAATCCAATGCGTATTGTCATTCCAAAACGCACTGTAGAAGAAGTGTCCAGAGTATTACCATCAGATCAACCTGTTATGGTTAAATTAATTTGGAATAGAAATCAAGTAGCGATTGTATTTGATACTGTATATATTATTTCAAGATTAATTGAAGGTACATACCCTGATTATAAACGTGTTATTCCTGCTAAATTTGAAGCTAGTGCCATTTTAAATCGTCGTGAATTCGCTAGTTCTTTAGATCGTGTCTATTTTATGGCGAAAGATATGAGTTATTCTGCCATTCGTTATGATTGGGAAGAAAATCAAGTTACATTGAGTTCTCAAAGTGCTGATATTGGTATGGTAAAAGATATTGTATTATGCACCTTTGAAGGAAATCCTTTCACCATCAATTTCAATGGTAAATATATTGACGAATTATTGAAACATAGTACAGGTGAAAGAATCCATATGTACTTACAAGAAAAGGGAGCCATGGTTATTCGTCAAGATAATAATGACCATTATACCTATGTGGTAACACCAGTTCATACACATAATTAAGAGAAAAGAGGAAATTATGAATCAAGAAACTGTATCCATTCATACAGAGTATATTCAATTAGATCAACTGTTGAAATACGCTAATGTTTTAGCTACAGGTGGACAAGTTAAAGTATTACTAGAAGAAAAAAAAATTACTTTAAATGGTGTGATAATTACAGAAAAACGAAAAAAAATCTATCCTAATGATGTTGTCATCGTAGGAGATGAAGTATCAATCACTGTGGTGAAGGAGGATTAATTGTGTATGTGACTGAATTGGAACTCATACATGTTCGCAATCATCGTCATAAAACTATTACTTTCACACCAGAAATTATTGTTATCCATGGTCCTAATGGAAAAGGAAAAACTAATATCTTAGAATCTGCTTATATTGCTACAATGGGGCATAGTCATCGTACAACGGATATGAAAGATGTCATTTCTTGGAATGAGGATGAGGCTAGTATTATCGTTCACTTTATGAAAGCTGATACGCCTCATACGTTGCAGATTAAATGGGGGCGTCAAGGAAAAAAAATCATTCGTTTGCATGATAATCCTCTATCGCAAAAAGAATTAGTAGGCACTTTGAATACAGTCATTTTTTCTCCAGAAGATTTAGATTTAATCAAAGGGACACCTTCCTTACGACGTCGTTTTTTGAACATGGAAATTAGTCAGACTAGTCCTCAATATTATCACCAGCTTACAATGTATCAGCGAGCTGTACAACAGAGAAATCGCATACTTAAAGAATATAGTCATACCAGCAAGGTACCAGTACAAGATTGGGATGAACAAATTGCTACGTTAGGCTCACAAATTATTCAAAAACGATTGGAAAGTTTAAAAAAATTAAATCAATTAATGGATTTAATGAATCGGAAACTAACCAATGGTAAAGAAGACTTACGATTGCAATATACTCAGCCATACAGTGAGAAACAACTATTAGTCACAAAAGAATCTTTATTACAAGCATTACAAGAAAATTTGCCTGAAGATAGACGAAGATTACAAACATCAGTGGGACCTCATCGTGATGATATAGTTTTTTATTCAGGTTCTATGGATTTAAAACGATTTGGCTCACAAGGACAACAACGGACAGCCATATTGTCAGTTAAGTTAAGTGAATTGGAATATATTAAATCGGAAGTAGGAGAATATCCTATTTTACTATTAGATGATGTACTCAGTGAATTAGACCAGGAACGTCGATCTAATTTAATCAAATTCATTCATAAACGTGTACAGACAATCATTACTACTACGGATATAACAGATACGATGGACTTAGACAAGGTGCAGTATATAGACTTAACGGAGGAAATATCACATGGAGAGTAAGTTAGAATCCCTTACAGGAGTGACAAATCTTCGTGATGCTATGCTACAAGAACTAGGCATTTATGAAATGTATCGACTTATGAAACTCTATCATGATTGGGAATCTGTAGTAGGACCTATGGTGAGTGGACAAGCAAAATTAGTGCACATAAAGCCACCTGTTATCGTAGTTGAAATTGGTCATACTGTGTGGATGCAAGAGATGACCATGCGCAAACCTCAGTTATTAGAAGCACTGTGTGAGTATTATGGAGAATCTATTATTACAGATATCAAAGTACAACTCCCACGACGTTCTTTAGTACCACAGGCTGTATCGGGTGATGCTTTAGATATGACACCAATCCGTGATGAAAGTATAGACTTTCATACGATTACATTGCCAGATGAGTTAGTGCAGAGTATCCAACATTCTGTAAGTGTGATACGTCATGAGGAACTTCGACAAAAAGTATTGCAAACACGTATGGAGCAAGCGAAGAAAGAATTTGTATTAAAGCAAGAGAACTTTCATCAATGTCCTACCTGTGGTCGTTGGCAATCGGGAGGATCTGCGAAAGTATGTCCTCAGTGTGAATATAAAAAGTATCGACATATCATTCGTACAGTAAAAGGTTTATTAAAGGATTATCCTCATTATAAATATGACCAAATGAAAGCAATTGCTCCTTGGTGTACCTATGAATGGTATGAAGTAGCGAAAGAAGAAAGTATTTATTATTATTTAACTCGTTTGTTCCAAGGATCTACGGATGCGAATGATATGTATTGGGCTACTATGCTAATTACATCAAAACCACAAGATGAATTGTCTTATGAACAAGTTGTGAATATTACAAATAAGTATCGTTGGAATGAAGCAGATAAAATGCAAGTGAAATAAAGGCTTAGACTTTCACAGACATAGTAAAGTATTGTATAATGGAATGTATTATATAGAATATGGTGCCAGTATGGTATGTTATTATATAAATAGTAGGAGGATATCAGATGGCAGAACAAACGAATTATGATGCTGGTAATATACAGGTCCTTGAAGGCTTAGAAGCCGTTCGTATGCGACCTGGTATGTATATTGGTAGCACATCTGCCCGTGGATTACATCACTTGGTGTATGAAGTTGTAGATAATAGTGTGGATGAGGCCCTAGCGGGGTATGCGACACATATTGAAGTGACCATTTGTGAAGATAATAGTATTGAAGTTATCGACGATGGTCGTGGGATTCCGACAGGGATGCACGAAACAGGTATGCCTGCGGTAGAACTAGTATTATCCAAACTTCATGCAGGTGGTAAATTTGGCGGTGGTGGATACAAAGTATCCGGTGGTCTTCATGGGGTAGGTATTTCCGTAGTGAATGCTTTGAGTGAGTGGACCATCGTCGATGTATACCAACATGGAAAAATTCAAGAAATTGCTTTTGAACGTGGTAATAAAAAGTCTGATTTGAAAGAAATTGGTACTACAGATCGTACAGGTACGACAGTACGATTTAAACCAGATGCGCAAATTTTTGAAACCACTATTTTTGAGTTCGATGTATTAAAAACTCGCTTACAAGAGTTGGCGTTCTTGAACAAAGGATTGCGTATTACCTTGTCCGATAAACGAGGGGAAGGTCGCAGTGAAAGTTTCCATTATGAAGGTGGCTTAGTACAATTTATTGAATATTTAAATGAAGCTAAAGAAGCTATCACGCCAAGTGTTATCTCCATTGATAATACTCGTGATGATGTAGTGGTAGATGTGGCATTACAATATAACGATAGTTATAGTGAAACGATTTTGTCCTTCGTTAATAATATCAACACCATTGATGGTGGTACGCATCTTAGCGGTTTCCGTACAGCTTTAACACGTACGTTGAACGATTATGGCCGCAAGGCTGGCATTTTGAAAGAAAATGAAAGCAACTTGACTGGGGAAGATGTACGGGAAGGCTTAACAGCTGTGGTGAGCGTAAAAGTATTGGAACCACAATTTGAAGGTCAAACAAAAGGTAAATTAGGCAATAGCGAAGTCAAAGGGATTACAGATACCATCGTGTCTGATGGATTGCGTGTCTTCTTGGAAGAGCATCCAGCAGAAGCGAAGAAAATCATCGAAAAAGCAACCAATGCCAGTCGTGCTCGTGAAGCAGCTAGGAAAGCTCGTGAATTGACACGCCGTAAAAATGCCTTAGAAGTGAGCTCCTTACCTGGTAAATTGGCAGATTGTTCTGAAAAAGATACGACTATGACAGAAATTTACCTCGTTGAAGGTGATTCTGCGGGTGGTACCGCAAAACAAGGCCGTGATCGCCGTTATCAAGCGATTTTGCCATTGCGCGGTAAAATTTTAAATGTAGAAAAAGCTCGTCTCGATAAAATCTTAGCCAATGCGGAAATTCGTTCTATGATTACTGCTTTTGGTACAGGTATTGGACAAGACTTTGATATTACGAAGAGCCGTTATAATAAGATTATCATTATGACCGATGCGGACGTGGACGGCGCACACATTCGTACTTTATTATTGACATTCTTCTATCGCTATATGAAGCCATTGATCGAAGAAGGTCATGTATTCATTGCACAACCACCGTTGTACCAGATTAAAAAAGGTCAAAAACAGTGGTATGCTTACAGTGATCAGGAACTTTCAGATAGATTGGACGAAATTGGCCGTGAAGGCATTACGATCCAACGTTACAAAGGTCTTGGTGAAATGAATGCAGAACAATTATGGGATACAACGATGAACCCTGAACATCGAACCATCCTACAAGTCAGCATGGAAGACAGTATTGCAGCAGATAAGATATTTAGCGTTTTGATGGGGGATAAGGTGGAACCTCGTCGAAAGTTTATCGAAGATAATGCGGAATATGTACGAAATCTTGACTTATAAGGAGAAGTCCCATGGAAAATAATAAATTAAAAAGAAGTTTAAAATCTCGCCACATGAATATGATTGCTTTGGGCGGTGCCATCGGTACAGGTTTATTCGTAGCTGGTGGTGAAGTAGTGAGTACAGCCGGTCCTGGTGGTGCCTTAGTAGCCTATAGTTTCATCGGTATTATGGTGTATTTCTTGATGACTAGTTTAGGGGAAATGACCACATACTTACCTGTGTCTGGTTCCTTTGGTACTCATGCCTCTCGCTATGTAGATAAAGCTTTGGGTTTTGCATTGGGTTGGAACTTTTGGTTCAACTGGGCCATTACATTAGCAGCGGAACTCGTAGCCAGTGCGTTCATTATGAAATACTGGTTTCCTGATGTGCCCGCCATCATTTGGTCTGCTTTGTTCTTGCTGATTTTGTTTGTATTGAACTATTTTTCAGCTCGTTCCTTCGGTGAAAGTGAATATGTATTCTCTAGCATCAAGGTTATTACTGTTATTGTATTCTTGTTATTAGGTACATTATTGATTCTTGGCGTGGGAAATCCATCTCCAGGATTCCATAACTGGACCTTAGGGGATGCACCATTTGTAGGGGGATTCTCCTCTATCTTGGCCATCTTTATGATTGCTGGTTTTTCTTTCCAAGGGGTAGAATTAATCGGTACTGCCGCTGGCGAGTCTGAAGATCCAGAGAAAAATATTCCAAAAGCCATTAACTCTATTTTCTGGCGTATTTTACTGTTCTATATTGGTTCCTTTATTGTTATTGGTTTCTTAATCCCTTACAATGATCCAAACTTATTGAATAGTTCTGTAGAAAATGTGTCCATCAGTCCATTTACATTAGTATTTGACCGTTTTGGATTTGATTGGGCGGCCCATTTCATCAATGCTATCTTGTTGATTGCTGTATTGTCGGCTGGTAATTCTGGTTTATTCTCCTCCACACGTATGTTATACGCATTGTCTAAATCAGGAGATGCGCCAAAATTATTTAGCTCTATTAATCAACGTGGTGTGCCAATTCCAGCATTGTTGGCAACAGCAGCCTTTGGTTTGTTCGCTTTCTTAACATCCTTAATTGGGGAAGGTCAAGCCTACACTTGGTTAATAAACATCAGTGGTATGAGTGGATTCATCACATGGGTGGGGATTGCGATTGCACATTATCGTTTCCGACGTGCTTATGTGGCACAAGGTCATGATGTATCCAAATTGCCTTACAAAGCATCTTGGTTCCCATTTGGTCCATTGTTTGCCTTGGCATTGTGCTTGATTATCATTGCTGGTCAAAACTATACAGCCTTTATGGGTGAAAGTATTGACTGGTATGGAGTATCCGTTGCTTATATTGGTCTTCCAGTATTCTTCGCTGTGTACTTATGGTATAAAGCAAAACATAAAACAAAAGTAGTGCCTCTAAAAGAAGTCGATTTATCTCGCGATTTTGAGGACTAATAGAAACAGCCTATGGGAAGAAGTTCCCGTAGGCTGTTTTGCTCTTGCTAATGGATTCTATAGTATCTTATAATGTATGAATATATAATAACACTAGTAATGTAATGAGAAAAAGGATACTATACATGGAACATAAACCAACAAAAAATACAATACTATCTGTCTTTCGATATGCTTTTCCTAAAACAACACCAATATTATTTGGCTTTTTATTTTTAGGTGTATCCTATGGTATTTATATGTACTCCATGGGATTTTCCTGGGGGTATACGCTGGCATTGAGTGCTCTCATTTATGCAGGGTCTATGGAATTTGTGACAGTGGCTATGTTACTATCTCCTTTTGATCCAGTGAGTGCTTTTTTGATTACACTCATGGTCAATGGACGTCATATATTTTATGGAATTTCTATGTTAACTATATATAGACATATGGGATGTCTAACACCATATCTTATATTTGGAATGACGGATGAAAGTTTTTCTATCAATTATACATCACAAATTCCTGCTGAAATTTCCAAGAAATGGTGTTATTTTTTTGTAACGTTATTGAATCAGTTATATTGGGTGGTCGGATCTGTCATAGGTAATCTCTTTGCGTCAATATTATCTTTCGATGCGAAAGGATTGGAATTTGTACTGACTGCACTCTTTATTGTGTTGGCTTTGGAGCAATATAAAATGCAACGAAATTTGATTAGCTCTGGCATAGGATTCGTGATTCCTGGCGTTGCCTTGATTGTATTTGGCAGTGAACACTTTATGATTCCTGCTATGATTGGTATCGTGGTGATGCTAAGTCTATTACGTAACACAATGGAGGGGGAGCAATGACTTTCACAGAACAGATGATAACCATTGCCATTGTTGTACTAGGCACCATGGCAACGCGATTTTTACCATTTGTCATATTTAACTCGAAAACAAAAACGCCTGCTTATGTGCAGTATTTAGGTAAAGTATTACCGTCGGCGACGATGAGTTTGTTAGTAGTATTTTCCTTGCGCCATGTAGATCTATCTGGAGTGTATCATGGAATACCAGATATAATTGCCGTAGCTGTGACGGTACTACTTCATTTGTGGAAGGGCAATATGTTTCTATCCATTGGGGGCGGAACGATTCTGTATATGGTACTGGTGCAACAGGTGTTTATATAATGTTATATAGGCGTCATCAGCGATATTATTAGTTGTAATGTTAATAATACTTTGAAAGTGTATAGTATGTAATCATCACTATAATATATAAATGGAGATTGTAACAAAATAGAATTAATTGAAATAGAGTAAAGTAAATCAAAATATCGACTTTACTCTATTTCTATATTTTAATAAGAAAATGAAGGACTCAGCATCTTTTTTTGTTATAGCTATTTTATAGTATTACACTTTCATAGAAGGAACTATTCTAAATATGATATAATACGAATAATAAGGTTTAAATCATATCAATATGAGAATAAAGGAGATACCTATGATTATTACAACAACGATGCAAATTGAAGGTCATTCAATTAAAGAATATAAAGGAATCGTCTTTGGAGAAGTTGTGGAAGGTCGTAACTTTGTGAAAGACTTTTTTTCATCGATTCGAGATATTGTTGGTGGTCGTAGCAATAGTTATGAATCATCTTTGGCTAGCGCTCGTGAAGCATCCTTGAAAGAAATGGAGAAACGAGCAAAAGCCATGGGAGCCAATGCGATTGTAGGTGTATCTGTGAGTTATGAAACATTGGGTGAAACGAATGGTATGCTCATGGTAACATGCACAGGAACAGCGGTTGTTATTTAGTATGTTAATTAGGAATCGATAAGGAGAGATAGAATCAGTGGGCAGTGACATAGGTATAGAAATTTTAATTGTAGTCATACTCATTATTTTGAATGGTCTATTTTCAATGACGGAATTAGCCATTATCAATGCTCGTAAAGGGTTATTAGAAGAAAAGGCGGAAGCTGGTAGTAGTGGAGCTCGCATGGCCATCAAGTTAGCGGAAGATCCAAATGAAATGTTTTCCACTATACAAATCGGTATTACTTTGATTAGTATCGTCACTGGTTTGTATTCTGGAGCTACCTTTTCCGATCCTATGGCGACATATATTAAAGAACATATACTGTGGCTAGCTGATTATGCGGATACGATAAGCCCTATTTTCATCGTATCTTTAACAACCTATTTATCCTTGGTGATAGGGGAATTAGTGCCAAAACGGTTGGCTTATAATTCGCCAGAATCCATTGCCATTATGATGGCCATCCCTATGAAATACTTCGCCACCATCACAAAACCATTTGTGGCACTTCTCAGTATGTCTACGACGATGCTACTGAAAGTATTAGGCGTCAAACATAAGGAAGAATCACCGGTGACGGAATCGGAAATTAATAAAATGCTTGTACAAGGTGTGGAACTAGGCGCTTATGAAGAGGAAGAGCCAGTGCTGGTAGAAAATATTTTCCGCTTAGCTGACCTTGATGCCAGCGATATTATGACACCTCGTACACAGCTGACCTGGATTGATATTAACGCTAGCGATGAGGAAATTCTGGAAACTATTATGGAATGCAATGAACATCGTATTCCAGTAGGTGACGATTCCTTAGATGAGTTGAAAGGATTAGTGTCTTCCGTGGATGTGTTGGCACAACAAATGAAAGAAAGCCATCGTCCTATGAAAGATATTCTAGCTTATTGCATGCGTAAACCAGTGCTCGTACCAGAATCCTTGTCCTTGATGAAAGTATTATCTACTTTCAGAGAAGAAGGTACTCACGAAGCCATTGTGCTAGACGAATATGGTGGCATGAGTGGGATGATTACGTTCCACGATATTATGGAAGAAATCGTGGGATTGATGCCATCTGGAGAAGAGGAAAAGAAAGAAGAAGAAAATCGCATCGTCAAACGAGAAGACGGTACGTATCTTGTAGATGGTCTTATTAGCATTGAAGAACTGAAAGAATATTTTGAAGTGGATGAACTATTGCCAGGAGAAGAAGACGATCTATATAAAACATTAGGTGGATTTGTGACCTACTTAATCGGTCGTATTCCCAAAGAAGCCAATCGCTGTCACTATGGGTCATTGCAATTTGAAGTCATGGATATGGATAACACACGGGTGGATAAAGTGATGGTGACACGGAAGGTAGCGGTGGAGAGTAGTTCAGACTAGAATTATGTATTTTAGATGAATCTATAAATAGATTACAAATCCTAATATGTAATAATTTTTAGAGATTTATTCTATGGAATAGAATGATTATTGGATAAAAAATATAAATAAAACAGAGGAAAGTTGATGATAAAGTACAACTTTCCTCTGTTTTATTCTATTCATAATGTGTCCATAAACTAATTATTTTAACAACTTTTTCTTCCTCAAAGACCTCATACACAAGTCGATGTTGGATATTAATGCGACGTGAATATAAGCCTTCTAAATCGCCCACCAATTTTTCATACCTTGGCGGTGTTTGGTAAGGATTTACTTTAATAATCTCTAATAATGCCTTTGCTTTTGTATCAAGTTTTGCAGATTTTAACTTAGGTATATCTTTCACAGCAGATTTTGTATAAGTTAACGTATACATTACCAAATAACCTCTTCTTCTGAAATACATTCGGATACTGGAGTGTTTTTTCCGTCTAGTAAAATTTCTTTCATACTAGGTTTGGATGTTAAATATAAAGTTTCTAACAAGGATAAATAATCATCTTCGCTTAATAGGATGGCATTACCATCTTTAGTGCTGATGCTGAGTGGTTCATTGTATTTAATAGTCTGTGTTAAATACTCAAAAATATTTTTTCTAAAATTTGTAATATTAATAATTGCCATGTGTATCACCTCTTTATGTACATTATAATGTACGTAAATATAAAAAGCAATAGTATAGATATTGAAAGTATCGTAATCATTTGGAGTAAACTGCAATAGAATTAGAAGTATCTATATTGCCACTACTTGGAAAGATACGATATAATAGGAACAGAATACATCAAGGTATGAGTATAATATACATAATAACTTATGTTAGTCATGAAAGAGGGTACACCATGGAATGGGTATATTTAGCAATTCATTATGGAGATAATGAGCGCGGTCATATTGCGTATAACAAAGAAACAAAAGAATGCCAAGTGGTATTAGACGATGCAGCTTGGAAAGAAAAAGTAGAATCCTATTTGCAAACAGAACAAACAGTGATGCATGCTACAGGATTGAATACATATGATGAGTTGATAGTGCAACCGTTGGAGTCCTATGAGTATTTAAAATTAGCATTAACTCGTATGTGGAACAAAAATGGCGTGCAAGTTGACTGGGGGATTCCAGTAGAAGTAGATGGTCAATTATATTTTGCTGAATAAGTGGGATTATATGTTTGATATTTAGCAATTGTAAGTGACGATGCGGTGCACATTACCGATGAAAGTGTGATTGTAAGAGAATGTCTAATACAGAAGAGTATACAACAGCCTATAGAACAGTAAGAGTGGTTCTATAGGCTTATTGTGTATATGATGGATGTATAAGAAATGTACTGAGATCTAAGAAATCGGATACATGTGTATATGGATCGAACATTTCTAAAGAAATATAAACACTTTCATCGTACATATGGAAGAGTTATCCACTAAATTGTGGATAACTCAGTGTATAACTATGAGTATAGTTTGTGAGTAGCTTGTTAATACATTGTGTATTTAGTGTTAATAACTCTATAGTTATACACATCTTATACACAAAAAGTGAATAACCCTTGTACTATAAGGCTTTATTGAATCTTAATGGGTTAGAAAAAATGTTCTGTATTGTGTATATGCACATACGATACAGATTGAATCTTATTTCAGATTTTATATTGCTAGGTAGAGTACAGTTAGACTATAATAGATGTATACTTGCGTTCATAGCTCAGTAGGATAGAGCGACAGTTTCCTAAACTGCAGGTCGGGGGTTCAATTCCCTCTGGGCGCACCATAGATAAAAACCGATGTCATAGAAAGATATATCTGTGACATCGGTTTTTTTCATGGGTTTATAAGAAAGACTACCATGAATATATTATAGAGTTTCTCGTATTCGAGTATAGTGTTGATATAAAGAGTATATAAATAGTATTAAAGGAATCAATAAGCAGATAGCACCAATTGTTTCTGTCATAGAATTAGGCCACATTGGAATGATTAAACCACAAGCAATTAATACACTAGATATAGTAGGAACTCTCCAAATATGAGTAGGAGATAAGGTGGATTTTATAGATGTAGTTTTCATAGGGATATGATATCGTTTCATAATCGTTAAGATGATTCCTAATACCATACCAATGATGACGATAATATCCCAAATAGCCCATAATATTTTTAATGCCATGGAATTATGATTATGAATATGTAAGTTTATCATAGTCTTCATTCCGGTGAAATACCAAGGAATTTCTTTTGTTACATACTGATCGAGAGTTGAATCAGTATATAAATTGGCATATACAGGCTGACCTAAAAACATGGCAGGATCCTCATCATTTTGGCTACCTAAATAAAAGGCATAGTGATAATTGTTAAATTTTGAAGGATAATCCATAGAAATAAGTTGACGATTAGGATAGGTTGATAGGATTCGTTGAATTGCTTCAGAAGGAGATAAAATTTCGGATGTATGATTAGCTAATTCTTGTGTTGCTATAGAGGCTACATTTTTTGTGTAATAATCATTAGCAATAAAAAAACCACCAATCCATACACCAGTTAGAGATAATACAATTCCCCAAACAGAAGCAATCATAGAAAATTCACGATGCAGAGCGCTGATTTGTAATCGATTTGATGTTTGTGTACTTCGTTTATAGGCGGAACTGAAAGGACCGTATAAAAAGATACCACTAAGGATGGATAAGAAGCATATCATAGATAGAATAGTTACAAGATAAATACCAAATTTTCCTAAGGCTAATCGAGTGTGTAATTCATGAATTGTGTGTAGTGCACTTCGTACCCATGGATGCGCAGGGGTGACACGATGAGATTCAACAAGTGTATTAGAATTTGGGTTATATAAGGTATACTCTCCTCCCATACCCATTCGTGCAGGTGGGGCAGATGTGGCTGATGAATCAATAATTCTATAGCGTAATAGGTTAGATCTATTCATGGTTGGAGAAATATTCAAAATATCTTTGGATGGATATTGTTGTTTTACTAATGCAGCACCCGCATCTGCTGCATCAAATATAGAGGATGAGTATGGACTCATTGTCATAGTAGATGTACTATGAGAGGGTTGTCCTAAAGACCAAGCATTTAATTCATTTCTAAATAATAATAATAAACCGGTAATGCAAAACATAAGAAAAAATATAATAGAGAAGATAGATATTCTCTTATGCCATTTGTAAAAAGTTGACATATAGTTACTCCTTTCATATAAAAACATGATTATAATAACTTAAATATTTTAGAAATTCAATTAATTGTGACTATGAAAAAAAGTTTTAATATATATAAATTATAGTTTTTAACTATTAATAGTGAGATAAAATTTATATTGGGCAAGAGGAGATTCTTATGATATTCTGTATACTCAGAATTGAAATATAATTTTTTGTTACTACTATCTGTAGTTATGAAAGGACAGAACTATGAAATTAAAATCATTATTTACACCCCTATTAGTGGGCATATTAGCATTAGGCATTGCAGGCTGTGGTACATCTACAACGACGCAGGACACACCGAAGGAAATTAAAATTGGTGCTACGGCAGGTCCTCATGCACAAGTGGCTGAGGCGGTAGCGAAAGAAGCACAAAAACAAGGTATCCAATTGAAAGTAGTAGAATTTTCTGACTATATCACACCAGATAAAGCCTTAGCAGATGGAGATATTCAATTGAATGCGTACCAACATGTGCCGTTTTTGGAAAACTTTAACAAGCAAAACAATTCTAAATTAGTACCAATTGGCAAAACAATTTTAATGCCAATGGGTATCTACAGTAATTCTGTAAAATCTCCTATCGATGTGAAAGACGGAGATACGGTAGCAATTCCAAATGATCCAACAAATGGTGGACGTGCCTTAGCCTTGTTACAACGAGCAGGTCTTATCAAATTGAAAGACGGCGTTGGCTTCAAAGCCACAGTAGCAGACATTGTGGAAAATCCTAAGAACCTAAAAATCCAAGAGCTAGAGGCAGCACAATTACCTCGTAGCTTAGACGATGTGACATTGGCGACGATTCCGATGAACTACGTGCAAAGCGCAGGCATCAACGTAGGTGAAAAAGGATTGTACTTAGAACCAAAAGACGAGCCATTAGCAGTGATGATCTTGGCTACACGTGAACAAGATAAAGACAATGAAACTTACAAAAAAATTGCAGAGATTTATCAGTCTGAAGCTATTAAACAATTCATTGCAGAAACTTTCAAAGGAACCATTACATCTGCAAACTAGTCAGTACTCATACAGAGGTCTACCCATGAGGTGGACCTCTTTTGTATCGTTGCAACGATTATGAAACGATAGGGGTATCATTGCATATGCTTATACATGCGATACTATAGGGGGTTATTAGAAATTGTATCATATGTATATAGTCTATTATTGCAAAGTGTGTGAAACGATAGAGGTATCGTTGCATAATATATAAAAATACATAGTTACACACAGTGCGTACATATGGTATACTATAGGATATATCTTTTAGTACTTTCACTAAGAAAAGGAGTACCTATAGTCATAGATACAGCAAGGGTGTAGCCATTGTTACAGTGGAAATGGCTAGTCTATGGTATACTATACGTATTATATCGAAATAAGTAAGAATCTATAAATAGAGTATGTAAAGGGAAAGTGTGTCACCAGAGTGGTGCAAGGAGGTCTTTATGGAGTTAAGACATGAACTAGAATTTGATAAAGATTATACGATGGAAGAAGCCTTTGCAGAGGCGAAGCGTTGTTTGAACTGTGCGAAACCGTTGTGCCGTACAGGTTGCCCTATTGAAAATGAAATTCCTCGTTTTATACAAGCCATTGCACATGGTAATTTTGGTTTAGCCAACGATATCATTGCGGAGCGTAGCAGTTTGCCAGCGGTGTGCGGCCGTGTGTGTGCTCGTGAAAAACAATGTGAAGGGGCATGTATTTTAAACCGTGCGAATAAACCAATCAATATTGGTAAATTAGAACGCTTTGCCGCCGATTTTGAAAGCGACAATAACCTTCGCAAGGTAAAACCAAACCGTAAAGACCAAGGTAAAATTGCTGTGATTGGGTCTGGTCCTGCTGGCTTAACTGTGGCTGGAGATATGGCAAAATTAGGCTATGCGGTAACGGTGTTTGAGCGTCAAGATGAGCCGGGTGGTATCCTATTATTCGGTATTCCTGAGTTCCGATTAGGTAAAAAAATTGTGCGCCGTGAAGTGCAAAGCTTGGAACGATTAGGAGTTACCTTTGAATGTAATGTAACAATCGGTCCGGATCGTAACTTGGATTCCTTGTTTGAAGAAGGATATGATGCGATTTTCATTGCTACAGGTACCCATGTGCCAGCAGAAATTTCTTTACCTGGTGATGATAAAGTGGGCATGTTACAAGCCATGGCTTTGTTGACATCGGTACAGTTGGTGCAAAATGGCAGAGCAGAAGAGTCTTTAATTCCTGTGTACAAAGGTGATAAAGTTGTCATCATCGGTGCTGGTAATGTGGCGATGGATGCGGCTCGTACTTGTATCCGTCTTGGTGCTGAAAGTGTAACCGTGACGTACCGCCGTGGAGAAGAGCAAATGCCAGCAAACCCATCTGAATTTGAAGAAGCAAAAGAAGAAGGCATTCATTTTGAATTCTTAGCCGCTCCAAAAGAAGTAACAGGTTCAGATATCGTGGAAGGGTTGACATTTACACGACAAGAACTACAAGAAGATGGATCCGTGAAAAGTACTGGCGAAGACTTTACCTTACCAGCAGATAAAATTATCGTGGCTATTGGTCATAAACCAAATGCTCGTTTAGTAGGTCCTGGTAATGGTATTGAAGTGAATGAGTCAGGTTATGTAGTAACACACGATATGCCATATGGCATGACAAGCCGTAAAGGTGTATTCGCAGGTGGTGATGTAGTGCATAAACCAGCTACCGTAGTATTGGCTATGCGTGAAGCTAAAAAAGTAGTAGAAGGTATTGTAAACTACTGCGAGGCAAAACGCTTTTTAGGGGAGTAGGGTTTTATTTTTTGGCAATGTATGCTATAATTTAGACAAGCGAAAAAGAGTAATGGTGATTTCACAAAGCTCACCAAAAAAACACCCAGGTGGCTAGACCTGGGTGTTTTTATTTGTCTATATAGCTGACAAGGCTAGGCTAGTTACTTCTTAAATACTCGATCTAGCCATTTACAAATGTAGTAAGCGAGGACATTTGCCGTAATCGAGATAAAAAGAGTAAGGAGTATTAATTTCACAAATCTCACCCCCTTTCTGTTACCAGTATGGGGGAAGTAACATCTATAGTATAACAGATTGTGAAAAATAACACATCTGAAAGAGTAAAAAAATATAGATATATACTTGCATACAGTGGACAAAGGTGTTACAATAGTAGACAGTTATTTTATTTTTAAAGTATTACACTTATAGTTAAGATTCGTACGCATATCGTACAGAAAGGAGATTATCATGGTATTGTTAGCAATTCTCGTGCTCGTCCTGTTCCTAGTAGTGAACGTCATTAGAATTAACAATTCCATAGAGGTCGCCTTTTCTTCGGTAGAGCTACCATCTTAGGTTTCTTTGTGTACAGCATAAGGAATCTAGGTTGTTGTAGTCTATTTGATTAACGTGCATACATATATATTAAAAGGCGATTCCCTAGGGATCGCCCTTTTTTATGTCTGACATACTATGTCAGAGTAACAGATATGGGTTATAGATCTACAAGGAATATAATCAACTCCAAAGGAAAATCAAATAGATCTATCTCATAAAAATCTCGTTGATTTAACGTGTGAATAGACATTGTATATAGATAACAATATGTAACTATAACAAGTGTTATAAATTATATTTATATAAGCAGAAAGGATCATCATATGGTACGCAGTGATAGAGTAGCCAAAGGGGCAACAAGAGCTCCTCATCGTTCATTATTAAAAGCATTAGGGTTCATCAACGAGGAAATTGGAAAACCAATCATTGGGATTGCCAATTCTTTCAATGAAATCATTCCAGGTCATGTGCATTTGAAAAATCTCGTTCAATCTGTAAAAGATGGTATCCGTGAAGCTGGCGGTATTCCTATGGAATTTAATACCATTGGTATTTGTGACGGATTGGCGATGAACCACATCGGCATGAAGTATTCCTTGGTGACACGCAATATCATCGCTGATTCTATTGAGGCCTCTGCCATGGCTACACCTTTCGATGCGATGGTGTTCATTCCTAACTGCGATAAAGTAGTACCAGGTATGTTGATTGCCGCTGCTCGTTTAAACTTACCATCTGTATTCGTATCTGGTGGCGCTATGCTAGCAGGCGTGCACAATGGTAAAAAAATCGGTTTATCCGATGTGTTTGAAGCAGTAGGTAAATTCGAAGCAGGATTAATTTCAGAAGAAGAATTAGAGCATATTGAAAACGTAGCTTGTCCAACTTGCGGATCTTGCTCTGGTATGTACACAGCGAACACCATGAACTGTTTAACAGAAGCATTGGGTATGGCATTGCCTGGTAATGGTACGATTCCTGCTGTTTACTCCGAGCGTTTGCGTCTAGCAAAACGTGCGGGTATGCAAGTGATGGAAGTGTTACAAGAAGGTTTACGTCCAAAAGATGTATTGACGAAAGAAGCCTTTGAAAATGCGGTAGCTGTAGATATGGCATTGGGTGGATCTTCCAACACGGCACTACATTTACCAGCCATCGCTCATGAAGCGGGCGTGTCCTTAACCTTGGACGATTTCAATCGTATTGCAGGTGATACACCACAATTGGCGAAATTGTCTCCATCTGGAAAATATTTCATCGAAGATCTACATGCTGCAGGCGGTGTGTATGCGGTAATGCACCGTTTACAAGAACAAGGTCACTTGCATGAAAGTGCAAAATCTGTGAGCTTGGTGGACCAAGGTACGATTGCTAAAACTATGAAAGTCCTAGACGAAGATGTGATCCATCCTTGGAGTGACCCAGTGTACACCACAGGTGGTATCGCTGTATTGAAAGGTAACTTAGCTCCGGACGGTTCCGTTGTGAAAGAAGGCGCCGTAGATTCAGAAATGCTCGTTCATTCTGGTCCAGCAAAAGTCTTCAATAGCGAAGAAGAAGCGGTAGAAGCCATCATGGGTCACAAAATTGTGAAAGGAGATGTAGTCATCATTCGCTACGAAGGTCCAAAAGGTGGTCCAGGTATGCGTGAAATGTTGACACCAACAGCGACAATTACAGGTATGGGCCTTGGTAAAGACGTAGCCTTAATTACAGATGGTCGTTTCTCTGGTGCTACTCGTGGCGCATCCATTGGTCACGTATCTCCAGAAGCAGCTTCCGGTGGAACGATTGCCATCGTAGAAGATGGAGATATCATCGAAATCGATATTCCAAATCGTTCCTTGAATGTGAAACTTTCAGAGGAAGAAATTGAACGAAGAAAAGCAAATTTAGCACCGTACAAATTAGATGTCAAAGGATACTTGAAAAAATATGCTATGCATGTATCCTCTGCGGCACAAGGTGCGATCGAAATCCTAGACGAAGCATAAGAGGGAATGTAGTTAAGATATAGAATTATCTATGAGGGAACGTAGTCGGGATAGATATATCTGCAAGGGAAGAAAAGTTCCATACAAGAATATAGACTTAGGAAAGGACGTTTATATGCATAAATTATACGATTTCATGGAGGCTAGGGAGCGGCTTGCTACCATCGCCGTGAAAACAAAATTAATTCATAGCTCTGTGTACTCCCAAGAAACAGGCAATGATGTATATATCAAACCGGAAAATTTACAGCGCACAGGATCTTTCAAATTACGGGGTGCGTACAATAAAATTTCCAAATTAACAGAAGCAGAAAAGGCCTGCGGCGTTATCGCAGCATCCGCAGGCAACCATGCGCAAGGTGTGGCACTAGCAGCCCAACGCTTAGGTATTAAAGCAGTCATCGTTATGCCACGTCACACACCACTCATCAAAGTAGAGGCGACACGCCAATACGGCGCAGAAGTGGTGCTGGCTGGTGAAGTCTATGACGAAGCTTATGAAAAGGCTTGTGAACTACAAGAAAAGCACGGTTATGTGTTCGTCCATCCTTTTGATGATGAAGATGTCATCGAAGGGCAAGGGACTATTGCTTTAGAAATTCTAGAAGAATTGCCAAATGCAGATATTATCTTAGTACCAATTGGTGGTGGCGGATTGATCTCCGGTGTGGCAGCAGCAGCGAAACTGAAAAATCCACAAGTGAAGATTATCGGTGTAGAACCAGAGGGTGCAGCCAGTGCGAAAGCGGCCGTAGCAGAAGGAAAACCTGTGAATTTGCCATCAGTGAGCACCATTGCCGATGGGGCAGCTGTAAAATTAATTGGTACAAGGGACTTAGAATATATTCAAACCTATGTGGATGAAATCGTTACCGTATCCGACTATGAATTGATGGAAGCCTTCCTATTATTAGCAGAAAAACATAAGATCATCGGCGAAAATGCGGGGTTACTTTCAGTGGCAGGTTTGAAAAAGCTACGGGTGCGAGGTAAAACAGTGGTTAGTATCTTGAGCGGTGGTAACATCGATGTATTGACCATTGCGTCCATGATTACCAAAGGCTTAGTTGTACGGGGCCGTATTTTCACATTTGCTGTGAATTTATCAGATAAACCAGGCCAATTAGTGGCAGTGTCTGAAATCTTAGCAGAACAAAATGCGAATGTCATCAAACTAGAACATAATCAGTTTAAAAACCTAGATCGATTCCATGAAGTGGAGTTGGTGGTGACCGTAGAAACGAACGGAGAAGACCATATTAAGAAAATTACGGCTGCCATGGCGGACCGTGGATATACGATTCACCGTATCAGTTCTAATGAATTTAATGAACATGACTAATGAATAGAATGGATATAGAAAGAGGATAAACTATGAGTGAACAGAAGATGATTCGAGGAGCCCGCATACTCCTAGAAACATTGAAGCGCTTGGGAGTGACCGATATATTTGGCTATCCCGGCGGCGCCGTAATTCCTATATACAATGAAATTTATGATTTCGAGGGGCTCAATCATTACTTGGCACGTCATGAACAAGGAGCAGCTCATGAAGCGGATGGCTATGCCCGTGCGTCTGGTAAATGTGGTGTTTGCTTAGCCACATCTGGTCCAGGTGCCACAAATCTTGTAACAGGTATTATGACGGCGCATATGGATTCCATTCCCCTCTTGGCCATCACAGGTCAGGTGGCTAGCCACTTACTAGGGAAAGATGCGTTCCAAGAATCCGACATCATTGGGATTACTATGCCAGTGACAAAAAATAATTATTTGGTAAAAGATATCCGTGAAATTGCTAGTATTGTGAAAGAAGCGTACTATCTAGCTACCACAGGTCGACCAGGCCCTGTGCTCGTGGACATCACACGAGATGCGCAATTGGCGGAAATTTCCTATGAAGAATTTGAAGCGATTTTCAATGAGCTAGTCTCCTTAGAAGGGTATGATCCAAACTATATTGGACATCCAAAACAAATTAAAAAAGCCATCGAATTATTGAAAGATGCAAAACGACCTCTTATCGTGGCGGGTCATGGGGTCCTATTATCTGGTGCCACAGAAGAGCTTTACAAATTAGCCACCACATGCCAAATTCCAGTGACGAATACCTTGTTAGGATTGGGCTCTTTCCCTGGAGAACATCAATTATCCTTAGGTATGTTAGGCATGCATGGCACGGTGTATGCGAACTATGCTACCAATGAAGCGGACGTAGTATTGGCATTGGGTATCCGCTTTGACGATCGTATTGCAGGGGTACCGAAGGAGTTCTGTAAAGATGCTACTATTATCCACGTAGATATTGACCCAGCAGAAATTGGCAAAAATAAACTCATCGATGTGCCAATCGTTGGTGATTTGAAACATGTATTGAATGAGATGAATCATGAATTGACTCCACAAACTCATGAAAGTTGGTTGGAACGCATTCGTGAATGGCGTGAAGAATATCCAATTCGCGTTCGTCCTCACGAAGGCGATTCTCTATTACCACAAAAGGTTATCCATGAAATCGACAATATCGTGAAAGGCAACGCCATCGTGGTCACAGACGTAGGACAACACCAAATGTGGACGTCTCAATTCATTACTTTCTCCAAGCCGAATACGATCATCACATCTGGTGGTGCCGGTACGATGGGCTTTGGCTTGCCAGCAGCCATCGGTGCACAAGTAGCAGCACCAGACAAAAAAGTAGTACTCATCACAGGTGATGGGGGCTTACAAATGAACAGCCAAGAATTACTCTTATTGAAAGCTTATAATATCCCTGTGAAAGTGGTCATCATCAACAATGCTTTCTTGGGCATGGTGCGCCAATGGCAAGAGTTATTTAATCAACATAGGTATTCCTTCGTAGACTTGTCCATCAACCCAGATTTTGAAACGTTAGCAAAAGCCTATGGCGTACAAGGGGTGACATTGTCCACTATCGAAGAGTTGCGCAGTCAATTACGAGACCTTATCTTATCTGACGAGCCAGTAGTGATTAACTGCGTTGTGGAAAAAGAAGAAAATGTATTCCCAATGATTCCAGCGGGTTGCAGCGCCAAAGATATGATTGGATTGAAAGGAGGCCCTGACAATGAGTAAAGTACAACAACACCAAGTGTTAGTGATTACAAAAAACAAACCAGGCATCGGGGCTAGAATCCTGTCCCTGTTCAATCGTCGTGGGTACTCCGTCACACAAATGACGTCCGGTATTTCGATTCCAAGCCATCATGCACGGATTACTTTGACCGTAGAAACAGACGAAGTACAATTGGACCAAATCCAAAAACAAATCTACAAACTAGTAGATGCGATTAAGGTGAAAGTATTTTCTCCAGAACAAGTAGTGCGTCGTGAACTTATGCTGATCAAGGTGAAAGCAGATGTATCTGTACGACCACAAATCATCCAGTTGGCTGACGTATATCGTGGCAGTGTCTTAGACGTAGGTCCTAACTCTATCATGATTGAAATCACAGGAGAAACGCAGAAATTAGATGCTTTCATAGAAATTATGAAAGAATATGGCATTCTAGAAATTGCGAAAACAGGTTGCACTGCTATGAGTCGTGGAGAAAAAATGTAATGGTTATACCAAAGCAAGGTGAGTTGTTACATTACGAAGGAGTTACCTTTATCCGCAATGGGGAAGCGATTTTGCAAGGTGTGGACTGGCATGTGAACACAGGGGAAAACTGGGCATTACTCGGTCTTAATGGAGCAGGCAAGTCCACCTTACTAGGCATGATTATGGCCTACACTTGTGCCACCCGTGGTGAGGTGCGTGTCCTAGGACATACCTTTGGGCAATGCGTGTGGAAAGACGTAAAAGATCGCATCGGATTCGTCAGCTCCACATTAGGGCAATTTGAACGTACCATGCGAGAGGAAACAGTGCGACAAATTTTGTTATCGGGAGCGCATGGTACCATTGGCGTGTACCGAGAGGTGACAGAGGAAGAAGAACAACGCTGTGATGAGGTCCTAGCAGATATGGGATTGCAGCATTTACAGCATCGTCACTTTGGGGTACTTTCCACAGGGGAGCAACGCCGTGTTTTAATCGGTCGTGCTTTGATGACGAGTCCAGACTTGCTCATCTTAGATGAACCATGCAATGGGTTAGACGTACCGAGCCGAGAACAATTGCTCCGTCATCTCAATCGACGGGGGACTCAGGACAGTCCTTGTCCATTCATCTATGTGACACACCAAATCGAGGAAATCCTTCCCACTGTCACACATGTGGCACTGCTAAAAGAAGGTAAAATCTTCCAAGCGGGGCCAAAACGAGAGGTCATTACCGATGAGATTTTATCATCACTCTATGGTTTGTCTGTGAAAGTGACTTGGGTCCAAGATCGACCTTGGCTGCAAGTACTTTCATAAAATGTTTTTATAGAGTGTACAAAGATATTTTTAATCATACTGATTTATCATATTAAGTATGGTAAATCCGTAAGCCGAAAGGCTGAAAATTAGTTGAATTTCACTAGAAAATCTAGTAAATTATAAACATCATTATGTATTACAAAGTAGGAGGTTATCACAATGGCAGGTAACATTTTAGGCACACAAGTATTTTATGATGCAGATTGCAATCTACAAGCATTAGTAGGTAAAAAAATTACAGTTCTTGGCTACGGTTCCCAAGGTCATGCGCATGCGTTGAACTTGAAAGAAAGCGGCATGGACGTACAAATCGGTCTTCGCGAAGGTTCCAAATCTTGGAAAGAAGCAGAAGAAGCTGGTTTCGTAGTCAAAGAAACAGGCGAGGCTGTAAAAGGTGCAGACGTTGTGATGATCTTGATTCCAGATGAATTACAAGCAGAAACATATGAAAAATCCATCGCTCCTAACCTTAAACAAGGTGCGTACTTGGCATTTGCTCATGGTTTCAACATTCATTTCGGTAAAATTAAACCATCTGCTGACGTAAACGTATTCATGGTAGCCCCTAAAGGCCCTGGTCACTTAGTACGTCGTACATTCCAAGAAGGTTCTGGCGTTCCTTGCTTGTACGCTGTATACGCAGATCCAAGCGGAGACACTAAAGAAGTGGCATTGGCATGGGCATCTGGTGTAGGCGGTGGCCGTTCCGGTATTTTAGAAACTGACTTCCGTCAAGAAACTGAAACTGACTTATTCGGTGAACAAGCAGTACTTTGCGGCGGCGTATGTGCGTTGATGCAAACTGGTTTCGAAGTATTGGTAGAAGCTGGCTACAACCCAGTTAATGCATACTTTGAATGTGTTCATGAAATGAAATTAATCATCGACTTGATCTATGAAGGTGGTTTCGAAACAATGCGTAAATCTATCTCCAACACAGCTGAGTTCGGTGACTATATTACAGGACCAAAAGTAATCCCAGCAGCAGCGAAAGAAGCTATGCGTGGTGTATTAAAAGATATCCAAGATGGCAAATTTGCTGATCAATTCCTTGGTGATTATGCAGCAGGTTACCCATATCTTAACGAACAACGTAAACAATCTGCAGCACATCAAGTAGAAGAAGTAGGCGGCGAATTACGTAAATTGATGCCTTGGATCAAAAAGTAAGTCGTCTCTTGTGACGCTATGTAGCCTTGTGGCGTTCTTGAATACATAGGGCAAAGGGAAGAGCACGACATGTTCCTCCGCAAACTGATACAGTGGTTAGGTTTGCTCCAGAACATGTCGTGCTCTTCTTGTGTTTGTGTGATTTAGGTAGTGAGGGGACGCCACAAAGGCTACTACTCGTAACGGCGTTCCTCATGGGATTGGAAGACCGCAATATACTCCTTCTCAAACTGATACGGCGATTAGGTTTGTTCAGGAGCATGTTGCGGTCTTTTGCGTTTGTGTGATTTAGGCAGTAAGGGAACGCCACCTACTACTCGTAACGGCGTTCCTCAGGGGATTGGAAGACCGTAACACACTCCTTTTCAAAGTGATACAGTGGCTAGGTTTGTTCAGGAGCATGTTGCGGTCTTTTGCGTTTGTGTGGTTTAGGTAGTGAGGGAACGCCACCTACTACTTGTAACGGCGTTCACTCAGGGGATTGGAAGACCGCAACATACTTCTTCTCAAACTGATACAGTGGTTAGGTTTGTTCAGGAGCATGTTGCGGTCTTCTTGTATTTGTGTGATTTAGGCAGTAAGGGAACGCCACCTACTACTCGTAACGGCGTTCCTCAGGTGATTGGAAGAGTACGGTATACCCCTCACAAACGGTATTTCATAATGTATCGTCACTTGTGATGCTATGTAGTCTGTGTCATTCGTAACTAAATAAGATAAAAGGAAGACCGTAACACACCCCTTCTCAAACTGATCCTACGGTAGGTTTGTTCAGGAGCATGTTGTGGTCTTTTGCGTTTATATGATTTAGGTGTAAGGAACGCTCCACAGGCTACTACTTATAACGCTGTTCCTTAGGTGGTAGGCAAGTGTAGGTAGGGGATACTCTACTGATGATTATTACGTTGAAATTGTAGAAATGGTTGAGTTGATACTAGTTGTGAGTGCTTGTATAGGTAATGTGGCATAGGAGATTACATACAATAGACTATAGAATATGTAAAAACTACATTAAAAATATTCATTTCGTTTAAAATTGGGGGGGGTAGAAGGTAAAATAATGAATTTTATTTAATGTTAGTGTAAAATGTTTGTGGGAAAATAAAATAGCAAAAGAAGGTCAACCTTTGTTACAATGAATGTATTCCAAAAA